>NZ_JBHSKO010000008.1:0-295288 GCF_042657305.1 Pseudonocardia zijingensis
CAAAAACTGGCCCTACAATTGCGCCGAGGACGGGGCCTCGACGACTTAATGTTCAAACTGGCACAAAACCAGTCCATGAACAAGCTCGACACACTGTTGAGTTCTCAAGAGACACCCGCACACCATCACGATCCTTGCGGACCGGGTCCGGGGCAACTTTTACAGAGTACGTGGTCCTGGGCGCGGAGTCAAGCTCCGCCAGGCCCACTCCTTCAGGCTAGCACCGAGGTGCTCGGCCTTCCGGGGCGGCCGCCGTGTCCGGGGGCTGACTCTGGGCCGGAGATTCCGTCCCGGTCTGTCGTGCTGCCCTCCGTGGCGACGAGGAGAAAGTTACACACCCCCGTCAGAGGCCCTCACACCGGGGGGGTCCTTTTTGCATCTGCGCTGGTCAGAGGCGGTGCGACGCCCCTCGAGCCGCGAGGGGCGTCGCACGGCTCAACTCGCGCGGACGCCGGCGAGGTTCCGCTTGCCCCGGCGCACGACGGCCCATCCCCCGGCGAGGAGGTCCGTCTCGGCGAGGGTCCACCCCTCGTCGGGGATCTTGGAGTTGTTCACGTACGCCCCGCCCTCCCCGACCGTGCGCCGGGCGGCGCTGCGGCTCTCCACCAGGCCGGTGGAGAGCAGGAGATCGACGATCGTGGGCCGTTCGCCGAGCGACACGTCGGCGTGCGGCACCTCGGCCAGTGCGGCGTCGAGCGTGCCCGCGTCGAGTTCCCGCAGGTCCCCGCGGCCGAACAGCGCGGAGCTCGCCGCCACCACCTGGTCCGTGGCGCGCTGCCCGTGGACGAGGGTGGTGAGCTCCGCGGCCAGCCTGCGTTGCGCGGCACGCGCGTGCGGCCGTTCATCGACCTCGCGCTGCAGCTCGTCGATCTCCTCGCGGGTGAGGAACGTGAAGTACCGCAGGTACCGGATCACGTCGGCGTCGGCGACGTTCACGAAGTACTGGTACCAGGCGTACGGCGAGGTCATCTCGGGATCGAGCCAGATGCTGCCCCCGCCGGTGGACTTGCCGATCTTGCGTCCCTCGGCGTCGGTGACCAGCGGTGTGGTGAGGGCGTGCACGGCACGGCCCTCGACCTTCCGGATCAGGTCCACCCCGCCCACGATGTTGCCCCACTGGTCGGACCCGCCGATCTGCAGCAGGCAGCCGTACTCGCGGTGCAGGTGCAGGTAGTCCTGGCTCTGCAGCAGCAGGTAGCTGAACTCGGTGTACGACATGCCGTCGCCCTCGAGCCTGCGCCGCACCGTCTCCCGGTTCAGCATCACGTTGATCGAGAAGTGCTTGCCGATGTCACGCAGGAACTCGAGGGTGGTCTGGCTCCCGGTCCAGTCGAGGTTGTTGACGACGACGGCGCCGCTGGGTCCGTCGTGGAAGTCGACGAAGCGCTCCAGCTGGCCCCGGATCCGGCCCGCCCACTCGCGCACCGTGTCGGCGCTGTTCAGCGTCCGCTCCCCCACGTCGCGCGGATCACCGATCAACCCGGTGGCGCCGCCCGCGAGGACGATCGGCCGGGCCCCCGCCTGCTGGAACCGGCGGAGTGTGAGCAACAGCATGAGGTTGCCCGCGTGCAGGCTCGGCGCCGTGGGGTCGAACCCGGCATAGAGGGTGAGCACGCCGCCGTCCAGATCCCGCCGCAGCGCGTCGAGGTCGGTGCTCTGCGCGATCAGGCCGCGCCACTCCAGCTCGTCGAGGATGTTCGTTCCCACCCGACGATCCTCCCGCACGTCAGCGGGCTCGCGTCAGCCGCCCAGGTGCGCGGCGAACTCGGCGGGCAGCTCGTCGAGCAGCGCGGGGAGGCTCAGCACGCTGCTGAAGGTCAACGCGACTCCCTGCTCCTCGGTGAGCTGCACCACGCGGTTCTCCCGGCCGACGCGCAGCGCCGGGTAGCCGGGCTGCGCCTCGAGGGCGGCGTTCTCGTTGCCGGGGATCTCCAGCCACCCGACGACGTCGTTCTCGTCGAGCAGCCCCAGCCGTTCGTTGCTGATGTCGGCGTAGAAGTTGTCGCCCGCGAGCTCGTCGAACGTGGCGGGCACGGTGAACCCGAGCGAGGTCAGGAACCGGCCGCGGTTGTCCTCGGAGGTCCAGACGAAGTAGGAGGTGTTCGTCGCGCTGGAGGCGGCGATGGCGGCGCGGCGGCCCGCGAACTGCGGGTACTGCGCCCGCACCTCCTCGAACCGCGCCTCGAGGTCGCCGATCACGCGCTCCGCCTCCGCCGTGCGGCCCAGGGCGGTGGCGATCAGCCGGGTGGAGTCCTGCCAGGCGATCTGGAACGGGTTCACGCCGGCCGGGTGCGCGATGGTGGGGGCCACCCGCGAGAAGGTGTCGTACTCCTGCTGGTCGAGCCCGGCGGACACCGCCACGATCAGGTCCGGCTGCAGAGCGGCCACCGTCTCGGCGTTGATCTCCTCGCCCACCAGGACCTGTGGCTGCTGGCCCTGGAGGCGGTCGCTCGCCCACGGCCACGTGGCCGACGGCCGGTTGCCGGTGAACTCGCGGATGGCCACGGGCACTACTCCCAGGGCCAGGATCGCGTCCTGGTCGGTGTAGCCGAGGGACACCACCCGCTGGGGCGTCCCGGTGATCTCCGTGGTGCCGAACGCGTGCTCCACGGTGACCGCGGCGCGCGCCTGCGCCGGCGGAGCCGATCCACCCCCGCAGGCGCTGAGCAGGACGACGGCGGCGAGGAGGGCCACGCAGGCACGGACATGGACGATCACGAGTGAAGGTTAGGCTGCCCTATCTATTCCGTCCAGTCGACGTGACGGGCGCGCCACGGCCGGGTCGGTACGGGCTCACCGCGGGCGAGCCGTCGAGCCAGAACCGCCACGGCCGTTCGTGGGCGGCGGCCACCCCGACCCGTGGGCCGGTGCGCACGAGGGCCGGGTCGACCGGCGGACCGGCCAGCAGCCGGACCGGAGATGCGGGGTTCGTCACGTCCACCCCGTTGTGCTCGCGTCCCAGCCCGAGCAGCGACGCGAGCCGGGCCGGGCCGCGGGCGAGATCATCATCACGTCGCGCGGTGGGCCGCCGGACGCGCGCCACCGCGAGGTCCGAGACGACCTCGCCCGCCCGCAGCAGCACCGCCCCGGCCTCCCCGTCCTCCAGCGCCGTGACGTTGGCGCAGAAGTGCATGCCGTAGACGAAGTAGACGTACAGGTGGCCGGCCGGGCCGAACATCACACCGTTGCGGGCCGTCCGCCCGCGGAAGCTGTGCGAGGCGGGGTCGTCGGCGCCGCGGTAGGCCTCCACCTCGACGAGCCGGACGGCCACGGGACCCTCCGGCGTGTCCGAGACGACCGTGCAGCCGAGCAGCCGGCCGGCCGCCTCGAGCACGTCGACGGCGAGCTCCTCCCGCGGGAGGAGGTCACCCACGTTCGGAGAGTGCCAGCCGCACGCACACCACCACGCCCTCCATTGCCTTGCGGACCTCGGGCAGCGGCGGGAACGTGGGCGCGAGCCGGATGATGCTGTCCTGCGGGTCCTCGCCGTAGGGGTGCGTGGCGCCGGCCGGGGTGAGCGCGAGTCCTGCCTCCTTCGCGAGGCGGATGATCTCGGTGGCGGTGCCCTCCGGCACGGTGAGCGTGACGAAGTACCCACCGGCCGGCTTGGACCACTCGATGCCGGGGGTGTCGGCGAACTCACGCGTGAGGATCTCGTCCACCACGGCGAACTTCGGCGCGATGATCTCGCGGTGGCGGCGCATGTGCGCCCGCAGACCGTCGGCGTCGCGCAGGAACCGGACGTGGCGCAGGTGGTTGGTCTTGTCCGGGCCGATCGTGCGCTTCGAGGTGAGGCGGATCCACCAGTCGACGTTCTCCGCCGACGCGCCGAGGAACGCCACCCCGGCACCGGCGAGTGTGATCTTCGACGTGGAGCCGACGACGAACGGCCGGTCCGGGTGGCCCGCCTCCGCGGCGAGCGCCAGCACGTCGGCGATCTCCGCCTCGTGCTCGGTGAGGTGGTGCACGGCGTAGGCGTTGTCCCAGATGATCCGGAAGTCCGGCGCGGCGGTGGGCATCGACGCGAGCCTGCGCACCGTCTCGTCGGAGTACACCGCGCCCGTGGGGTTGGAGTACTTCGGCACGCACCAGATGCCCTTGACCGTGGCGTCGGCCGCCACGAGCTGCTCGACGACGTCCATGTCGGGCCCGTCGTCGGTCATCGGCACCGGCACCAGCTCGATCCCGAGCCGCTCGCACACGCCGAAGTGCCGGTCGTAACCCGGCACGGGAGCGAGGAAGACGACGCGCTCCTCGTCGGCCCAGCGGCGCTCGGCGCCGGGCAGCGGGCTGAGCAGCGCGTGCACGAGCGTGTCGTGCATCAGCTCGAGGCTCGAGTTGCCGAACGCCACCAGCTGCTCGACGGGCACCTGCAGGAACGGCGCGAAGATCGCCCGCAGCTCGGGCAGGCCGTGCAGGCCCCCGTAGTTGCGGGTGTCGGTGCCGTCGGCGGCGCGGAAGTCGTCGCCGGGCAGGCTCAGCATCGGGGTGGCGAGATCGAGCTGCTCCGACGACGGCTTGCCCCGGGTGAGGTCGAGCTTCATCCCCTCGGCCTGGAGCTTCTCGTAGGCGGCGCGGGCGTCGGCCGCCCCCGGCGTGGTCATGCTGGTCCTCCAGAGTCGGTGAGGGCCTGCCGCGCGGTGGCCGCGGCGGCGCGCAGTTCGGTCAGCTGCTCGGCCACGCGCTCGCCCGCCGTGCCGCCGCGTGCGGCCCGGGACGCGATCGAGCCTGCCACGCTCAGCACCGATCGCACGTCGGGGGTCAAGGCCGGGTGCACCGCGGCCAGCTCGGCGTCCGTGAGGTCCTCGAGCCCGACGCCCCGCGCCTCCGCCGCGCGGACGCAGCCGCCTGCGGCTTCGTGCGCCACCCGGAACGGCACGCCCTGGCGCACCAGCCACTCGGCCACGTCGGTGGCGAGCGTGAAGCCCGCCGGGGCGAGCTCGGCGAGCCGCTCGGTGTGGAACTCCGACGTGGCCATCATCCCGGCGACGGCCGGCAGCAGCAGGTCGAGCTGCTCGACGGAGTCGAACAGCGGCTCCTTGTCCTCCTGCAGGTCACGGTTGTACGCCAGCGGCAGGCCCTTGAGGGTGGCGAGCAGCCCCGCGAGGTTGCCGATCAGCCGGCCCGCCTTGCCGCGCGCGAGCTCCGCGACGTCCGGGTTCTTCTTCTGCGGCATGATCGAGCTGCCGGTGGAGAAGGCGTCGTCGAGCGTGACGTAGGAGAACTCCGCCGTGGCCCACACGATCACCTCCTCCGCGATCCGGGACAGGTCGACGGCCACCATGGCGAGCACGAACGCGGCCTCGGCGGCGAAGTCGCGCGACGCCGTGCCGTCGATCGAGTTGGCCGACGAGGAGTCGAAGCCCAGCTCGGCGGCCACGGCCTCCGGGTCGAGCCCGAGCGACGATCCGGCGAGCGCCCCCGACCCGTACGGCGACACCGCGGCGCGCCGGTCCCAGTCGCGCAACCGGTCGACGTCGCGCAGCAGGGCGTGGGCGTGCGCGGCCAGGTGGTGGGCGAGAAGGACGGGCTGGGCGTGCTGCAGGTGGGTGCGGCCGGGCATGGGCGCGTCCGGGTGGGCCTGCGCCTGCGCGACGAGCGCGTCGACGACGTCCAGCACGCCGGCGCCGACCCGGCGGGCCGCGTCGCGCAGCCACATCCGGAACAGCGTGGCCACCTGATCGTTGCGCGAGCGCCCGGCGCGCAGCTTGCCGCCCAGCTCCGGCCCGGCCCGCTCGATCAGGCCGCGCTCCAGCGCGGAGTGCACGTCCTCGTCGTCGGGCGCCGGTCCGAACGCGCCCGATTCCACGTCGGCGGCGAGCTTGGCCAGCGCGTCGAGCATGCCGGCCAGCTCGTCGTCGGTGAGCAGACCGGCCCCGTGCAGCACGCGGGCGTGCGCCATCGAGGCACGCAGGTCGTAGGGCGCGAGCCGCCAGTCGAACTGCGTGGACTTCGACAGCGCGGCCAGCGCGTCGGCCGGGCCGGAGGCGAACCGGCCGCCCCAGAGGGCCATCAGTCCGTCCCCGCTTCCAGGGCCGCGTCGTCGAGGGAGCGCTCCGAGTCGGGCTCACCGGCGCCGTCGGCCGCCGCGATGCGGTCGAAACCGCCCGAGGGCAGCTCGCCGAAGAGCGTGCCGTGCTCCACGAGCACCGTGCCCTGCTCCGTCGGCTGCCCGGCGTAGGCCTCCAGCTTGGCGCGGGAGTCGGCGATGTCGAGGTTGCGCATGGTGAGCTGGCCGATCCGGTCGACCGGCCCGAAGGCGGCGTTCTCGACGCGCTCCATCGACAGGCGGTCGGGGTGGTAGGAGAAGCCGCTGCCCTGCGTGTCGAGGATCGTGTAGTCGTCGCCCCGGCGCAGCCGCAGCGTGACGGTGCCGGTCACCAGCGAGGCGATCCAGCGCTGGATCGACTCGCGCACCATCAGCGCCTGCGGGTCCAGCCAGCGCCCCTCGTAGAGCAAACGGCCGAGCTTGCGGCCCTCGTTGTGGTAGTTGGCGACGGTGTCCTCGTTGTGGATCGCGTTGACCAGCCGCTCGTAGGCGACGAACAGCAGCGCCATGCCGGGCGCCTCGTAGATGCCGCGCGACTTGGCCTCGATGATCCGGTTCTCGATCTGGTCCGACATGCCCAGGCCGTGGCGCCCGCCGATCCGGTTGGCCTCCAGCACGAGCGAGACCTTGTCGGCGAACCGCACGCCGTTGATCGCCACCGGGTACCCGGCCTCGAACGTGATCGAGACGTCCTCGGCGTCGATCCGCACCGACGGGTCCCAGAACTTGACGCCCATGATCGGCTCGACGGTCTCCAGGGACACGTCGAGGTGCTCGAGCGTCTTGGCCTCGTGGGTGGCGCCCCAGATGTTCGCGTCGGTGGAGTACGCCTTCTCCGCCGAGTCGCGGTAGGGCAGCCCGTGCGCGGTGAGCCACGTGCTCATCTCGTGGCGCCCGCCCAGCTCCTGCACGAAGTCGGCGTCCAGCCACGGCTTGTAGATCCGCAGCTCCGGGTTGGCCAGCAGGCCGTAGCGGTAGAACCGCTCGATGTCGTTGCCCTTGAACGTGGAGCCGTCGCCCCAGATGTTCACGTCGTCGGCCTGCATCGCGCGCACCAGCAGCGTGCCGGTGACGGCGCGACCCAGCGGCGTGGTGTTGAAGTACGTCCGGCCCCCGGAGCGGATGTGGAAGGCCCCGCACGCGAGCGCCGCCAGGCCCTCCTCCACCAGCTGGGGCTTGATGTCGACCGCGCGGGCGATCTCGGCGCCGTACTGCTTCGCGCGGGCGGGGACACCGGAGATGTCCGACTCGTCGTACTGCCCCAGGTCGGCGGTGTAGGTGCAGGGGATCCCGCCCTTGTCGCGCATCCAGGCGACCGCCACGGACGTGTCGAGCCCTCCGGAGAAGGCGATGCCGATGCGCTCGCCCTTCGGGAGGGAGGTCAGGACCTTGCTCACGGGTTGGGTGCTCCTTGCTCGGATTCTCGTTCAGGGCGTCAGAGTTCACGCAGGCGCGCGACGAGCTCCGCCCCGGTGAGGGGCTCGCGGGCCACCACCAGGAGGGTGTCGTCGCCCGCGATGGTGCCGACGATGTAGTTCAGGGCAGCGCGGTCCAGCGCGCTCGCCAGGTACTGGGCCGCACCGGGCGGGGTGCGCAGGACCGCAAGGTTCCCACTCGCGTCCGTGGACGTGAGCACCTCCCCCAGCAACCGCGACAGCCGGGCGGTGCCGCCCTCGACGCCGCGGACCGGGCTGCCGTCGTCCGGGATGACGTAGGCGCCGCGGACCTTGAGCGCGCCCAGCTCGTCGAGGTCGCGCGACAGCGTGGCCTGCGTGGTGGCGATGCCGTCCTCCTCCAGGAGGGCGAGCAGCTCCGTCTGGCTGTGCACCGCCCGGTCCCGGATCAGCTCGACGATCCGGGCCTGGCGGGCCGCGCGCGTCCCCGTGGTCACGACCGGAGCAACCACGTCAGGAGTGCCTTCTGGGCGTGCAGCCGGTTCTCGGCCTCGTCCCAGACGGCGCTGCGCGGACCGTCGAGCACGTCGTCGGTGATCTCGTCACCGCGGTGGGCGGGCAGGCAGTGCAGCACGATCGCCTCCGGCGCGGCCCGCTCCAGCAGCGCCGCGTTGACCTGCAGCGGCCGGAACGGGGCGGCGCGGTCGAGCCCGTCGTCCTCCTGCCCCATCGACACCCAGGTGTCGGTGACGAGGACGTCGGCGCCGTCGACGGCGGCGTGCGGGTCGGCCACGAGCTCCACGCCCCCGCCCGTCTCCGAGCCCCGGTTCTTCGCGTCGCGCAGCACCGCGCCGTCGGGCTGGAACCCCTCCGGCGCGCACACGCGGACGTGGATCCCGGCCGTGGCGCCGCCGAGCAGCAGCGAGTGGGCCATGTTGTTGGCGCCGTCGCCGAGGTAGGTCAGCGTGAGCCCGGCCAGCCGGCCGAACCGCTCCCGGACCGTCTGCAGGTCGGCGAGCACCTGGCAGGGGTGGAACTGGTCGGTGAGCGCGTTGACCACCGGCACCGTGGCGATCGCCGCCATCTCCTCGATCCGCGACTGGTCGCCGGTGCGCCACACGATCGCGTCGACGAAGCGCGACAGCATCCGCGCGGTGTCGCCGATCGTCTCGCCGCGGCCCATCTGGCTGGACCGGGCGTCGACGATCAGCGGGTGCCCGCCCAGCTGCGCGATCCCGGCCTCGAACGACAGCCGGGTGCGGGTGGAGGGCTTGTCGAACAGCACCGCGACCGGGCGCGGCCCGGCCAGCGGCCGGTGGGCGTACCGGTCGCGCTTCATCGCGTCCGCGAGGTCGAGCACCTCGGCCTGCTCGGCCGGGGTGAGATCGTCGTCGCGCAGGAGGTGCCTAACCATCGTTCGCCGCATCCAGGAATCCGGGGAAGGCCGCCAGGAACTCGCGGGCCTGCGCCTCGGTGAGCACGAGCGGCGGCACCAGCCGGGTGCGGTCGGGCACCGCGTTGTTGACGAGGAACCCGCCCGCGCGCGCCGCCGTCGCCACCGCGCCGGAGACGGGCTTGCGCAGGCCGATGCCGATCAGCAGGCCCGCGCCGCTCACGTCGGAGACGAGCGGGTGGCCCAGCGCCTCGATCGAGGTCGCGATCTCCTTGCCGACCTGCGCGACGTGGTCGAGCAGGCCGTCGGCGGCGATCGTGCGCAGCACGGCGAGCGCGGCCGCGGCCACCACCGGGTTGCCGCCGAACGTGGTGCCGTGCTGGCCGGGGGTGAGCAGCTCGCCCGCGGCGTCGATCCCGATGCACGCGCCGATCGGCAGACCGCCGGCGAGGCCCTTCGCGAGCGTGATGACGTCGGGCACCACCCCGGCCTGCTGGAACGCGAACCACGAGCCGGTGCGGCCGATCCCGGTCTGCACCTCGTCGAGCACGAGCAGCGCTCCGTGCTCGGCAGTGATCCGGCGCGCCGCCTGCAGGTAGCCCTCCGGCGGGTTGATCGCCCCCGCCTCACCGAGGATCGGCTCCAGGAACACCGCGGCCGTGTCGGCGTCGACCGCGGCCTCCAGCGCCGCGGCGTCGCCGTACGGCACGTGCTCCACACCCGGCGTCATCGGCGCGAACGGGGCCCGCTTCGGCTCCTGGCCGGTGAGCGCGAGCGCGCCCATCGTGCGGCCGTGGAACGCGTTCTCGCAGGCGATGATCTTCGGCCGGCCGGTGCGGCGGGCCATCTTGAACGCCGCCTCGTTGGCCTCGGCGCCGGAGTTGCTGAACACCACGCGGCCCGGCCGCTCGACCAGTTCGAGCAGCTTCTCGGCCAGCTCCAGCGGGGGCTCGGTGATGTAGAGGTTGGACGTGTGGCCGAGCTTCTGGATCTGCTGCGTGACGGCCTCGACCACGGCCGGGTGCGCGTGGCCCAGCGCGTTGACCGCGATGCCGCTGACCAGGTCGAGGTAGCGGTTGCCGTCGACGTCCCACACCTCGGCGCCGCTGCCGCGCACGAGCGCGAGCGGCGGGGTGCCGTAGTTGGCCATCATCGCGGCCTGCCACCGCTGCGTCAGTTCGCTCATGGGGTCACCATCGTTCCGACTCCCTCAGTGGTGAAGACTTCGAGCAGCACCGAGTGCGGCACCCGCCCGTCGATCACGTGGGCCTGCGGCACGCCACCGCGCACCGCCCGGAGGCAGGCCTCCATCTTGGGCGCCATCCCGCTCGCCAGGCCGGGCAGCAGCGGCTCCAGCTCATCGGCGGTGAGGGCGCTGATCACCGACTCCGGGTCGGGGTAGTTCGCGAAGAGCCCCGCCACGTCGGTGAGCACGACGAGCTTCTCCGCGCCCAGCGCCGCGGCCAGCGCGGCGGCCGCGCTGTCGGCGTTGATGTTGTAGACCGTGCCGTCGCCGTCCGGGGCGACGCCGGCGACCACCGGGATCCGCCCGGCGTTCACGATGTCGACCACGGCGTCCGGGTTGACGTGCACCACGTCGCCGACCAGACCGATGTCCACGGCCTCCCCGTCGACCAGCGCGTTGCGCTTCTCCGCGGTGAACAGCTGAGCGTCCTCGCCGGACAGGCCCACGGCGTACGGGCCGTGCTGGTTGATCAGCCCGACCAGCTCCCGGCCCACCTGCCCGACCAGCACCATCCGCACCACGTCGATGGTCTCCGGCGTGGTGACCCGCAGCCCGCCCCGGAACTCGGCGGGCAGGCCGAGCCGGTCGAGCATCGCGGTGATCTGCGGGCCGCCGCCGTGGACGACCACCGGGTGGATGCCCGCGAGCCGCAGGAACACCATGTCCTGCGCGAACGCCTGCTTGAGCTCCTCGTCGACCATGGCGTTGCCGCCGTACTTCACCACGACGATCTTGTCGTGGAACCGCTGCAGCCACGGCAGCGCCTCGGCCAGGACGCCGGCCTTCTCACCCGCCCGGCTGAGCCGCTCCTCAAGAGGAATACGCACTGTTCTCCTCGACGTAGCCGTGGGACAGGTCGGTGGTGAGGATCTCCGCCGCGCCGTCGCCGAGCCCGAGCCCGATCTCGACGAGGACGTCCGCGCCCTTCAGGTCGGCGGCGGACCGGTCGGCCGCCGCCACGCCGCCGCGGCACAGCTGCACCCCGTTGATCGTGACGTCGATGCGGTCCGGGTCGACCTGGGCGTCGGAGTAGCCGACGGCGGCCGCGATCCGGCCCCAGTTCGGGTCGGAACCGAAGAGCGCGGTCTTCACCAGGCTGTCGCGCGCCACCGTGCGGGCCACCGTGACGGCCTCGTCCTCGGTGGCGGCACCGGCCACGCGCACCGTGATGCGCTTCGTGACGCCCTCCGCGTCGGCCTGCATCTGCCGCGCCAGGTCTTTGCACAGGTCACGCAGCGCGGCGGTGAACGCCTCGGGGTCGGGCTCCACCCCGGATGCCCCCGACGCCAGCAGCAGCACGGTGTCGTTGGTGGACATGCAGCCGTCGATGTCGAGCCGGTCGAAGCTCACCCGCACGGCAGAGCGCAGGGCCGCGTCCAGCGCGGGCGCGTCGAGCACGGCGTCGGTGGTGACGACCGTGAGCATCGTGGCCATCGACGGCGCGATCATCCCGGCGCCCTTGGTGAACCCGCCGATGCTCCAGCCCGCGGGGTCGGCGTGCCCGGCCTCCTTGGGCACCGTGTCCGTGGTGAGCACCGCGGTGGCGGCGGCCAGCCCGGCCGCCGCGTCGGCGCCGAGGGCGGCGTGCGCAGCGGCGACCCCGCCGAGGACGTTGTCGCGCGGCAACTGGGAGCCGATCAGGCCGGTGGAGCAGACCGCGACCTCCACGGCGCCGCACTCGAGCAACTCGGCCGCCTTCTCCGCGGTGGCGTGGGCGGTCTGGAAGCCCTCCGGGCCGGTGCAGGCGTTGGCGTTGCCCGCGTTGAGCACGACCGCGCGCAGCCGTCCGGTGGCGAGCACCTGCTCCGACCACAGGACGGGCGCGGCCTTCACCTTGTTGCGGGTGAACACGCCCGCGGCGGCGTGCTGCGGGCCGTCGTTGACGACGAGCGCGAGGTCGGGGCGCTCCCCGGTGCGGATGCCCGCCTCCACGCCGGCGGCCCGGAAGCCCTTCGGTTGCGTGACACTCACGGCGCCACCCCCGTGACCGGGAGGCCCGCGGTCTCGGGCAGGCCGAGCGCCAGGTTCATGCACTGGATCGCGCCGCCCGCGGTGCCCTTGGTGAGGTTGTCGATCGCGGCGACGACCACCAGCCTGCCCGCGTCGGCGTCCACGACCACCTGCAGCTGCACCGTGTTGGCGCCCAACGTGGCCGCGGTGGCCGGCCAGCTGCCCTCCGGCAGCAGGTGCACGAACGGCTCGTCGGCGTAGGCCTTCGCGTACACCTCCACGGCGTCGGCGGTGGACGCCGTGGTGCGCGCCGAGCACGTGGCGAGGATGCCGCGCGGCAGCGGGGCGAGCACCGGCGTGAAGCTCACGCTCACCGGCACCCCGGCCGCGGCCGACAGGTTCTGCGCCATCTCCGGCGTGTGCCGGTGGACCCCGCCCACCCCGTACGCCGACAGCGAGCCCATCACCTCGGCCCCGAGCAGGTGCGGCTTGGGCGACTTGCCCGCGCCGGACGTGCCGGTGACGGCCGTGACCACGACCTCCGGGTCGACGATGCCCGCGGCCAGTGCCGGGGCGAGCGCGAGGCTGACCGCCGTGGGGTAGCAGCCGGGCACGGCGACCCGCTTCACACCGCGCAACGCATCCCGCGCGCCGGGCAGCTCGGGCAGCCCGTACGGCCAGCTCCCCGCGTGATCTCCGCCGTACCAGCGCTCCCAGGCCGCCGGGTCGGCCAGCCGGTGGTCGGCGCCGCAGTCGATCACCACGGTGTCGTCGCCGAGCTGCGCCGCGAGCTCCGCCGACCTCCCGTGCGGCAGCGCGAGGAAGACGACGTCGTGCCCGGCCAGCGTGTCGGCCGTCGTGTCCTCCAGCACGCGGTCCGCCAGCGGGAGCAGGTGGGGCTGGTGCGCCCCCAGGCGCGTGCCCGCGCTGCCCCCCGCCGTGAGTGTCCCGATCTCCACGTCCGGATGCCCGAGCAGCAGCCGGAGGAGCTCTCCCCCGGCGTACCCGCTCGCGCCCGCCACCGCTACCCGCACCATTCGCATGACTATGCGCGATCACGCAAGACAATGCAAGGCGATTTCGTCACACCCGGATCTTCGAACGACGTCCGGCGGCATACGCTCCCTGCCGGTGAGCGAGCTCGCCGAGTGATCTGACGGGGGGCCGGCGTGGATGTCGCCGTGATCGACATGGCGGGGACGACGGTGCGGGAGGACGGCCTCGTCGAGGCGTCCTTCCGGGCCGCGATCGAGCGGGTGGGCGCACCCTTCCCCCACGACTTCCACGCCCGCTTCACCGCCGTGCGGGGCGCCGCGAAGATCGACATGTTCACCGCGCTCCTCGACGGCGACGCGGCCCTGGCCGCCGGGGCCGAGTGCGTCTTCGGCGACGTGCTCGCCGACGCGATCCGCGCCGGTGGGGTGAGCGCCATGCCCGGCGCCGTCGACGCGATCACCCGGCTGCGGGCCGCCGGGGTGGCGGTCGCGCTGGTGACGGGATTCGCCGGGCCGATCCGCGACGTGCTGGTGGAGACGCTCGGCTGGTCGTCGCTCGCCGATCTGGTGCTGTCGTCGTCCGACGTCCGGCGGGGCCGCCCGGCACCCGACCTCGTGCTCACCGCAGCGCTGGAGCTGGGCGCCGGGTCGATGGCACGCGTGGCGGTGGCGGGCGACACCGTGAACGACCTGGTGGCGGGCACGCGGGCGGGTGCCGGGATCGTGGCCGGCGTGCTCACCGGCGCACACGGCATCGCCGAGCTCGGCATCGCGCCGCACACCCACATCGTGCCGACGGTGGCGGAGTTCGCCACGGTGGTGACAACTAGCTCATCGTCTTCTGACCGTCCAGGGCCTCGCGGATGATGTCGGCGTGCCCGGCGTGCTGGGCCGTCTCGCCGACGATGTGCAGGAACACCCGGCGCGCCGACCGGCGGGCCCCCGCCGGGAACCAGGGGGCCGCGGGGAGCGGGTGCGAGGAGTCCAGGTCGACCGTGGCGACCAGCTCGTCGGTGCGGCGGGCGATCTCCTCGTAGCGCGCGAGCGCGCCCTCGAGCGTCTCGTGCGGGAGCAGCTGGAACCCCGCCCGGAACTCCTCGACCTGCTTCGGCGTGGGCTCGCTCCAGTCGATGTCGCCACCCAGCGCCGCCGGCCCGTCGACGATGAAGTCGGCCCAGCCCTTCTCCATCTGCGCAACGTGCTTGATCAGCCCGCCCAGCGTGAGCTCGCTGACGGTGGTGCGCTGCCGGGCCTGGTCGTCGGTGAGCCCCTGCACGGTGTGGCGCAGGAACTGCCGGTGCGTGATCAGCGCCTCCAGGATGTCGGCTCGCTCGCCGGTGAGCGTGGCGATCATGTCGGTGGCCTCCTGCTGGATCGAGCTGGTCATCGGTGCGCCTCTCCGTATCGCTGCTGTTGAGCACGATGTTATGGGCCTCAAGTGCCACTTCCTGACCTCAATTCGCGAGAATCTGGGGCCATGGCGAACACGAGCTCGCGGACCCTGCGGCTGCTGTCCCTGCTGCAGACCCACCGCTACTGGCCCGGCCCCGAGCTGGCCGATCGCCTCGGCGTCTCGGTGCGCACCCTGCGGCGCGACATCGACCGGCTCCGCGAGCTCGGCTACCCCGTGGAGGCGAGCCGCGGCGTGGACGGCGGCTACCAGCTCGCCGCGGGCGCGGCGCTGCCCCCGCTCGTGCTGGACGACGAGGAGGCGGTGGCCCTCGCCGTGGGGTTGCAGACCGCGGCGCAGGGCGGCGTGGCCGGGATCGCCGAGTCGTCGGTGCGCGCCCTCGCCAAGGTGGTGCAGGTGATGCCGCCCCGGCTGCGGCGCCGCGTCGACGCGCTACGGGCGATGACGGTGCCGCTGACCTGGAACAGCACGGCGCCCAGCACCGACCCGGCCGTGCTCACCGCCCTCGCGCAGGCATGCCGCGACACCGAACGGCTCGAGTTCGGCTACACCAGCGCGGCGGGTGAGCGCAGCGACCGCCACGTGGAGCCGCTGCGCCTCGTGTCGCTCGGACGGCGCTGGTACCTCGTGGCCTACGACCTCGTGCGCCACGGCTGGCGCAGCTTCCGCGCCGACCGCATCACCGGCCCCCGCACCACCGGCGCCCGCTTCCTCCCCCGCACCCTGCCCGCCGAGGACGCGGCCGCGTTCGTGCGCGCGTCGATGGAGCAGGTGCCCGCCGGGTGGACGGTGGAGGTGCTCGTGGCCGCCCCCGCCGACCGCGTGCGCTCCGCGGCGAGCCGCTGGGGCACCGTGGAGGACGCCGCCGACGGCCGGTGCCGGCTGACGATGCGCGCCGACTCGCTCGACTGGCCCGCCATGCTCCTCGGCAGCCTGGACGCCGACTTCGAGGTGGTGTCCCCACCCGAGCTGCTCGACCACGTGCGCCGCTGGGCCCGCACCTTCGACCGCGCCACCTGACCGTCAGCTCGTGTCGGCCAGGCAGCGCACGAACAGGTCGTCGAGGCGCCGCTCGACCACCGTGCCCACCGGCCAGTCGACCACGAGCGCGGCCAGCTGGACCGCCTCGCCCGCCGCGCAGTCGCCACAGGGATCCCACCCCTGCTGCTGCAGGCTCGAGCGGATCGCCTCGACGTAGTCGGCCTGCGACAGCGGCACCTCGGCGATCCGGGCCGTGGTGGTGGCCCGGTGCGAGTTGAGCCCGGCGAACGCACGCCCGCACCCGCAGCCGGCGTCGGGATCGGCGAGGTCGGCCGCGCACACCTCCCCGATCCGCACGAGCTCGCCCTCGATGCACCAGTGGTAGTCGTCAGGCCGGTCGCCCTGCGTACGGGCCGTGGCCACGAGCACCTTCATCGTTCGTCCCCCTTCTCCCACGTCGAGGGTGACAGGGGTCACCGACAATTCCGGGTCGTACCGTCCGTCCCGTGCACCCGATCATCACGCGGCTGCGGACCGACCTCGCCGCCTGCGCCGACCCGGTCGCAGCAGCGGAGATGCAGCGGTACATGAAGTCGCCGATGCCGTTCCGCGGCGTCCCGAAGCCCGCCCGCGAGCGGCTGTTGAAGGCCGCCGTGGCCGACCACCCGCTCGCCGACGCCGCCGAGCTGGACGCCGTCGTGCGGGAGCTCTGGGACGCGGCGCGGTTCCGCGAGGAGCGGTACCTGGCCCTGTCCCTCTCGAACCTGCGCCGGCACGCCGCGTGGCTCGACCCGACGTGGATCCCCCTGCTGGAGCACTGGATCGTCACGGGCGCGTGGTGGGACTTCACCGACGAGATCGCGAGCCGCCGCATCGGCCCGCTCCTGCGCGCGCACCCCGGCACCGTGCGGCCCGTGGTGCGCGGCTGGATCACCGACGAGGACCGGTGGCTGCGCCGCACAGCCGTGATCTGCCAGCTGCAGGCGGCGGGCGACACGGACATCGCCCTGCTCACCGAGGCGATCGAGGCCAACATCGACGATCCCGACTTCTTCCTCCGCAAGGGCATCGGGTGGGCCCTGCGCCAGTACGCCCGCACCGACCCGAACTGGGTCCGCGCGTTCGTGGCCGAGCACCCCGGGCTGTCCCCGCTGTCGCACAAGGAGGCCCTGCGCCGCCTCGACCCCTGATCCCGCGAGCCGGTGCCCGCCGACCCGGGCAATCCCGCGGAACCGCCCCGGGACCGGGGTTGCGCCGGTTACCGTCCCACCCGTGGCGTGGGCGTGGGCGTGCGGCGTGCTGGTGGCGCTCGCACTCGCCGGGTGCACCAGCGTCGTCGCGGGCTCGGCCGGGGCGGTGGGCGCACAGGTCGGCGGCCTGGAGCCCGACGTGGTGGCCGACGAGTGCCTCCTCACGGCGGACGAGCTCGGCGACCTCGTCGACGTGGCGGTGGAGCCGCCGCAGCAGGGGGCCGTCGAGCGCGGCGACGGCACCCGCAGCGCCGGCTGCGTCGCGAATGCGGAGTCCGGGCCGGTCGCCCTCATCAACGTGTACGGCGTGCGGTCCGGCTCGCCCGCCGACTACGTGCAGGCCGCCGGCGCGTCCGGGCGGCGGGAGTTGCCGGGCGTCGGCGCCGGGGCCGCGGTGATCGGCACCGCCGCGGGACCCACCCTGCAGCTCGCGGGCGAGCGGTACCTCGTGACGATCCTGGTCTCGGGCCGCGCGCCCTCCGACGAGGAGTGGCGCGCCGCCGGGGAGGCCGCGCTCGCACGGCTCCGGTCCGGGTAGCGCGCGGCCCGGGCGGCCGCTACTTCACGGCCCCGGCGGTGAGGCCCGCGATCAGCTGCCGCTGCAGCACGATGAACAGCAGGATCACCGGAAGCGACACGATCACGCCCCCGGCGGCCAGCAGCCCCCAGTTCACCGTGAATTCCGTGATGAAGAACTGCAGCGCGACGGGCAGGGTGCGCACCGACTCGTCCTGCGCGAGCATCGCGGCGAACGTGTACTCGTTCCAGGACACGATGAAGATGTAGAGGGCTGTCGCCGAGATCCCGGGAACGGCGGTCGGCAGCAGCACGCGCACGAAGGCGCCGAGCCGGCTGCAGCCGTCCACCCGGGCGGCCTCCTCCATCTCGACCGGCAGGGCCGCGAAGTAGCCGGTCATCATCCAGACCGCGAACGGGATCGTGAACGAGCTGTACGCGACGATCAGCGAGGCGTAGGTGTTCAGCAGGCCCGTCACCCGCATGATGTCGTAGATCGGGATGAGGATCAGCACTGTCGGGAACATCGGGATGACGAGGAAGAGGGTCATGAAGAACCGCCGACCCGGGAACCGGAAGCGGGCGAACGCGTAGCTCGACGACATCGAGATGACCAGTCCGAGCGCGGTGCTGCCGAGCGCGACGACGAAGCTGTTGGCGAAGTAGCCGAAGAAGTTCATCCGCTCGAAGAGCATCACGAAGTTCTCGAGCGTCACCGTCGACGGCAGGTACTCCAGCGGGCGCACGAAGATGCGCGACTCCGGCACGAGCGAGGTCTTCAGCAGCCACAGGAACGGCCCGAGGGACAGCAGGATGACCGGGAGCGCCAGCAGCCAGATCACGAACACGCTCCGGCGCCCGCGGGCGGCGACCGGGGAAGCCGTTGTCATGGTCAGTCGTCCTTCCGCATCTGCCGGACGTAGAGGTGCACGACGGCCAGCAGGATCAGCGCGAGCAGCACGCTGACCGCCGACGCGTACCCGAAGTCGAGTCCGCGCACGGCCTCGAAGAACGTGACCACCGGCAGGGTGGTCGTGGCGAAGTTCGGCCCGCCCGCCGTCATGATCCAGATGATCTCGATCGAGTTGGCGAGCCAGATGATCCGCAGGAGCGTCGTCGTGCGGATCGTGTCGATGATGCTGGGCCAGGTGATGTAGCGGAACCGCTGGAGCCCGGAGGCCCCGTCCAGGTGCGCGGCCTCGTACATCTCCGCGGGCACCGCCTGCAGGGCCGCCAGCAGCATCAGCGCGAAGAACGGCATGCCGTGCCAGGTCATCGCGAGCACGACGACGGCCATGGCGGTGCTCGGGTCGTTCAGCCACGGGATGCCGGTGTCGATGAGGCCGACGCGGATCAACAGGTCGTTGACGACGCCGAGGTTGCCGTCGAGGAGCCAGCGCCACAGCAGGGCCACCACGGCGCTGGGCACGACCCACGGCAGCAGGACGGACGCGCGCAGCACGAGCCGGCCGGGGAAGGCGCGGTTCATCAGCACCGCGATCGCCATGCCGATCGCGAACTGGATCGGCAGCACCGCGCCGACCCAGATCGCGGTGGCCCGCAGCGCGCGCCAGAACATCTCGTCGGTCAGCGCCCGGACGTAGTTGTCCAGACCGGAGAAGTAGGCGTTGTCCGGCTCGCGCAGGTTGTAGTGGTGCAGGCTGTAGCCGATCGACTGCACGATCGGGAAGGCCACGACCAGCGCGACGACGCCGCAGGCCGGGAGCAGCAGCAGGTACGGGAGCAACAGGTCACGAGGCCGGCGGCGGGCCCGCCGCACCGGCGCGGCCGGTGGGCCGGTGCGGCGGGGCGCGACGCCGGCGGTGGCACCAGCGCTCACGGTCTACCGCACATCCTCGGCGAGCCGGCCGGCGAACTCCGCGCTGCTCATCTCGCCGGACAGGGCGGGCTGGGTGAGCTGCGGCCACGTCTGCTCGGCCAGCCGCGCGTAGCCCGGGCGCTCGGTGAACGGGATGAGGTACGCGTCGGGGAGGCTGTCGATCGACACCTTCGCGAACGGGTTCTCCTGGAAGTACGGGTCGGAGCCGACCGACTGCCGCACCGGCAGCCCGCCGTCCTCCGTGCAGAAGATCCGCATCGCCTCGGGGGAGGCCAGGTAGGACACCCATTCCCACGCGGCGTCGGGGTCCTGCCCGCCTGCGTAGACCGCGTTCATGCTGGGCCCGAACTCGGTCCACCGCCGCCCGGACGGCCCGACGGGCATCGGGACCGCCCGGATGTTCTCCGCACCGAGCGTCGAGACGAGGGTCTCCGACGACTTGATGTGGTGGATGGCGGTGCCGGTGACGCCTGCCTTCATGTTGTTCATCAGCTGCTCGAAGCCGTCGCCCGACGCGGTGGGCGGCACGACCCGGTGCGTGCGCGCGAGGTCCAGGAACCAGTCGGTGCCCGCGATGTGCTCGGGCTGGTGGAAGACCGGCGCGCCGCCGGGTCCCCGTACCGCGTCCAGCCCGGCGAGGGACGCCAGCCACATGAAGTAATGGATGTGCCCGTGGGTGGCGCCGCGCAGTCCGTAGCCGTACCGGCCGGCGGCCGGGTCGGTGATGGCGCGGCAGGCCGCCACGAAGTCGTCTGTGGTCCGCGGTTCGGGCAGCCCGGCGTCCCGGAACCAGTCGGGCCGGTAGTACAGGTAGCTCACCAGTCCGTACCACGGCATCGTGTGCAGCGGGGCGCTCTCGTCGCCGAGGCGGGAGCCCAGCACCGCGGTGGGGACGAAGTCGTCCTTGTCCGGCATGGCGTCGAAGTACTGGTCGAGCGGATGCAGGGCGCCCATCGCCGCGATGTCCGCGACGTTGTTCACGTGGATCGCCGAGGCGTCCGGCGGATCGCCCGCGTTGATCGCGGCCAGCAGCCGCTCGTACACGGCGCTCGCCGGCATCAACTCCACGTCGACCTCGATCGACGGGTGGTTCTCGTTGAACCGGTCGGCCAGGTCGTCCAGCACGCGGGACGTCGGGTCGTCGACCCACGCCCAGTAGCGCAGGCGCAGCTTCTGCGATCCGCCGGAGGAGCCGCCACCCCCCGTGCCCGGTCCCGGGATGCAGGCGCTCAGGGCGGTTCCCGCGGCCGCGAGTCCCGCTCCGCGCAGCAGGGTGCGCCGGCTGATGCTCGTCCTCTGGGCACCCATCGTCACGCCCTCCCCGCCGCCGCGGCCGGTGAACCCGGCTCGACGTGGTCGGACCACGAGTGCTTGCGGCGCCGTCCCTGCGTGGACACCATCGCGCCGTGCGGGAGCTCGGCCAGCTCGTACCGCCCCGCGTCCGCGCGCAGCTCCATCCCGTGGCCGGGCCGGTCGCTCAGGGTGATCCAGCCGTCGGACACCACCTGGTGGTTGTCGACGATCGCGTCCCACCCCGGCCAGACCAGCTCCACGCCCAGGTGCTGCGGCATGACCGCTCCGATGTGCGCCATGAAGTCACCGGGGCAGTTCATGGTCGCCACCGGCAGTTCGTACGCCGCCGCGAGCTCCGCCACCTGCAACGCCCCGGTGATACCGCTCGTGTACTGGCCCACCTGCACGATGTCGACGGCCTCGCCGTGGACGAGGGGGAGGAAGTCCCACGTGCCGTTCAAGTTCTCCCCGGTGGCGACGGCGGTGCTGATCTGGCGCGACACCGCGCGCAGGCCGCGCACGTCCCACCGGCGCGTCGGCTCCTCGCACCACTCCAGGTCGAACGTCTTCTCGACCTCGCGGACGTACCGCACCGCCTCCTTCGGCGACCAGTACTCGTTGGCGTCGATGGCCAGGCGTGCGGTGCGCCCGCCCGTGCTCAGGGCTTGGCGCATCAGGTCGATCCGCCGCAGGTCGGATTCGAGGTCGCGGCCCACCTTCAGTTTGCCGAGGGTGATCCCGAGGTCGGCCATCCGCCGGTAGAACGCGGTGATCTCCTCGTCCGGCAGCGGCAGGTCGATTCCGCTCGCGTACGCCAGGACCTGGCCCGACGAGGCGCCGAGGGTCTTCCACAGCGGCTCGCCGTTGGCCTTGGCCTTGAGGTCCCACAGCGCGACGTCGAGGTGGCAGATGGCTTCCTTGACGATCCCCTCGACCCCACCCTTGAAGGCGCGATCGGCCATCCGCTGCCAGAGCCCCCGGACGCCTGCCGGGTCCTCCCCCTTCAGCATCTCCGCGAACTCGACGACGGTCTGCCGGGCCGCCGGGTTCCCGATGCTGAGGCCGGTGAGCCCCTCGTCGGTCTCCAGCTGCACCGCCAGGACCGTGGTCCGGCTGCGTCCGACGGGATCGTTGGCGTCGCCGATCGGGCGTGTGTAGGGGAGCTCGAACACCCTGGTCGTCACTCCGGTGACGGCAACCACGTCTTCTCCTCGGGATCGTGCCGCCGTGCGCAGGGCCGGGGAACGGCGCGCGGGGAGCGGCGGTCGTGGACGCAGCGGACGGCGCCGGCCCTGACGAGGTCGGGTCGCATCGGTCTCCCTTGATCCGCTGCCGTTAGATAGCAACTAACGCCGCGCGGACCGTAGATCGCCAGGGAGCGCGGGGTCAATAGTTGCCATCAAATATGGGCTGGGGGAGGATGGCGGCCGCACGAAGAACGGTGAGGTGGACGTGACCGATGAGCGGGCCTACCGCCCGGGCTACCAGATCGCGGCGGAGCGGATACTCGCGCACATCCGCTCGGCCGGCTTGAACCCCGGCGACCGGTTGCCGACCGAGAAGCAGCTCGCCGCCGACCTCGGGGTGAGCCACACGGTGGCCCGCGAGGCCGTCAAACTGCTGTGCGCGCGCGGTCACCTCACCGTCCGCAAACGCGCGGGGATCTTCGTGGGGCAGCCGGAGGAGCAGCTACCACCGGAGGTCTGGGGCAGCCTGCTGGTCGAGAACCTCGAGCACGTGGAGATGCTGTTCGAGTGCCGCCGCACGGTCGAGGGGCAGACGGCGGCGCTGGCCGCTCAGCGTGCCACCCCGCTGCAGGTCCGGGCCCTGCGGGAGCTCGCGGAACGCACGCTCGTCGCCGCCCGCGACGACGACCCGGCCGCGTTCGCCGAGGCGGACGAGCAGTTCCACCAGGCGCTCGCCGAGGCCGCGCACAACATGTTCCTGACATCCATCGTGGGGACGGTCACGACGCTCAAGCGACGGGTGCTGACGGTCGGGCTCGGTGACGAGCCCGGTGCGGGGATGCGTCGAGGCGCCTCGGAGCACCAGGCGGTCGCCGACGCCGTCGCCGACGGCGACCCCGGGGCCGCGGAGTCGGCGATGCGCCTCCACGTCGACAACGCGCTGGCCGGCTACCGCGCGGAGGTGCAGCGCAACCTCTTCGCCACCACGCCCGCACCGCCCGCGGCACGGTGAGGTGATCACCGGCTCCGGGCCACCGCACACCAGATGGGGGCGGCACACACCGCCCGCGATGTGTGCGGTCCCGCTTCGCTGCGTGCGGTGGCCTCTCGTGGGCGCACACCCATGATCGGCAGGATCGAGACGCGCCCGAGCCGGTCACAGCACCAGAGGTGCCCCGGGCCGCGCGGCGCGTCCGACCGATGATCATCCCGACCAGTACCACAGGGCCGCCGGGACCACTCCCGGGTACGACTCACCACGGGACGACCATCACGAACCGCACACCAGCGCGGTCACCACCACCGTGACGCACTGCTCGCCCCGCTTGACCGCCGGACCAGTCGCGAGGAGCTCACGAGCCGCACATCAGCGCGGCCACAGCAACTGACGTGTACAGCCATCCGAGCTCGCGCCGACCGGGTCTCCCCACCCGGCGCCGTGGAGCTTGATCACCAGATCGGCGCGTTTCCCGACGCCAGGCGGCGGATTCTGCACCCGACTGGCGATCATGAGCTGCGGCGGCGGCCTCTCATGGGAAGCCGCTCAGAACCCGCCGGAGCTGGACCCACCGAACCGGCCCACAGCACGACGAGTGCCCCGGGCCGCGGGGGCCGTCCGACCCATGATCCTTCCGACCAGTACCTCAGGGCCGCCGGGACCACCCCCAGGTGCGACTCACCCGAGACGATCACCACGAGCCGTACGCCGGCGCGGTCCCCACCACCGCCACGTACTGCTCGGCCCGCGCGAGCACACCCGGACCGGCGGCAAGGAGCTCCTCACCCGAAACCGGGGAGCTTGATCACCAGATGGGTGCGTTTCCCGACGCCAGGTGTCGGGTTTCGCGCCCGACTGGCGATCATGGACTCCGAGGCACCGGTCGCCGGGTCAGGCGCGCAGCACCGCGTGGTGCCGTTCCGCGGCCATGGCGACCGCGGCGTCCCGGGCGGCGTTGGCTTCCTCGCTGGTCAGGGTGCGGTCAGGCGCGCGGAACCGGAGCGTGAACGCCAGGGACCGGCGACCCTCGCCGACCTGCTCACCCGTGTAGACGTCGAAGAGGCGGACGTCCTCGAGGAGTTCGCCGCCGCCGTCGTGCAGGGTGTCGGCGATGTCGGCGGCGGGCACGGCGGCGTCGGCCACGAGCGCGACGTCGACCGCGATCGGCGGGTACGGCGAGACCTTGGGCGCGGGCCTGCGGTCGGAGAGCGGGATCGCGTCGAGGTCGAGCTCCATGGCGCAGGTGCGCTCCGGCAGCCCGAGGGCCTCCACGACCTTGGGGTGCAGCTCCCCCGCGTGGCCGACGACCCAGTCGCCGACGCGCAGGGCGGCGCACCGGCCGGGGTGGAACGGCGGCAGCGCGGCCGCGGTGACCCGCAGCTCGACGCCCGCGGCCTGCCCGACGAGCCGGGCGGCCTGCACGGCGTCGGCCCATCCGGCCGCGCGTCCGGGCCCCCACCAGCCGCGCCGCTCGCGCTCGCCGGCGAGCACGGCCGCGACGTGCAGCGGCTGTGCCGGCAGTGCGGCCTCGATCTGGGCCAGTTCGGCGTCGGAGGGGCGGCCGGTGACGTCCGGGTCGGGCATCGGCTTGGCCTCGGCGTGCGGCAGGACGACCTGCCCGATGTGGTAGAGCGCGAGGTCGGTGGCGCCGCGGGAGTGGTTGCGCACCAGCGTGTCGAGCAGGCCCGGCAGCAGGGTGGTGGCGAGCTCGGCGCGTTCGGCGTCGAGCGGGTTGAGCACGGGCACGGTGCGGCGGCGCACGTCGTCGGCGGGCAGCCCGAACGCGTCCCACGCGGCGGGGCCCACGAACGGGAACGGCTCCACCTCGACGTACCCGGCCTCGGCGAGGGCCCGCGACACAGCGCGGCGCCGCTCCTGGCTCGGCGTGAGGCCGCGGCCGGCGGGCGCGGCGGGCAGCACCGAGGGGATCACGTCGTAGCCCTCGAGGCGCAGCACCTCCTCCACCAGGTCGGCGGGCTGCGTGAGGTCGGGGCGCCACGACGGCGGGTGGGCGACCACGCGGGCGCGGCCGTCGTCGCCGGTGACCAGGTCGACGGCGCACCCGATCTGGCTGAGGCGCCGGACGGTGACGCCCGGCGCGTAGGCGACGCCCGCGACCTCGTCGGGCAGGTTGATCGGCATCCGCACGGGCTCCCGCACGGGCGCTGCACCGGCGTCGGTGCGGCCGGGCGCGATCGTGCCGCCGCCGTGCTCGACGAGCAGCTGCGCGGCGCGCTCGGCGGCGACCGGGGGCAGCTGCGGGTCGACGACCCGCTCGAACCGCTTCGACGCCTCCGACGGCAGCTTGTGCCGACGGGCGGCGCGCGCGATCACGGCCTGGTCGAAGTGGGCGGCCTCGATGAGGACGTCGATGCGCCCGTCCTCCCCCGGCTCGCCGATCTCGGTGGACGCCCCGCCCATCACGCCGGCGAGGCCGATCGGGCCGGAGTCGTCGGTGATGAGCAGGTCGTCGGGGTCGAGGGTGCGCTCGACGTCGTCGAGGGTGACGAGCTTCTCCCCCGCCTCCGCTCGGCGTACGACGATCGCGCCCGACACGCGGTGGGCGTCGTAGGCGTGCAGCGGCTGGCCGAGCTCGAGCATCACGTAGTTGGTGACGTCGACGATCAGGGAGATCGGGCGCATCCCGGCGGCGAGGAGCCTGCGCTGCATCCACCACGGCGAGGGGGCGGCCGGGTCGACGCCGTCGACGCGGCGGGCGACGAACCGCGCGCAGCCGGGGTCGGGGAGCTCCACCGGCCAGGCGTCGCCATCGGCGGGGGGCACCTCGACCCGGGCGGCCGGGTCGGGGAAGTCGACGTCGAGGGAGCCTGCCAGCTCGCGGGCGAGCCCGCGCACGGAGAAGCAGTAGCCGCGGTCCGGGGTGATGGCGAGCTCGACGATCGGGTCGTCGCGCCCGAGCAGCGGCAGCGCGTCGTCGCCGGGCTCGGCGGTGCCGGGCGGGAGCACCATGATCCCGGCGTGGTCGGAGCCGAGGCCGAGCTCGCGGGCCGAGGCGATCATGCCGTCGGAGACGTGGCCGTAGGTCTTGCGCGCCGAGATGGCGAAGTCGCCGGGCAGCACGGCGCCCGGCAGTGCGACGACGACGAGGTCACCCGCCGCGAAGTTGGAGGCGCCGCAGATGATGCCCCGCACCTTCTCGCCGACGTCGACCTGGCACCACCGGATGGGCTTCTTCAGCCCCTCCAGGACCTCGAACTCCAGCACCCGCCCGACGACGATCGGGCCGGTGAGCTCCGGCGGCTGGTGGACGTCCTCGATCTCCAGCCCGACGCGCACGAAAGCCTCGGCCGTGTCGTCGACAGGCGGGAGCTCGCCGATGTGCTCGGCGAGCCAGGACAGCGGTACACGCACTTCTTCGCCCTCCGGGGCAGACTCAGACGCCGAACGCGCGGCTGAAGCGGACGTCGCCCTCGACCATGTCGCGCATGTCGGGGATGCCGTTGCGGAACTGGAGCGTGCGCTCCAGCCCCATGCCGAACGCGAACCCGGAGTGCACCTCCGGGTCGATGCCGCAGGCGCGCAGGACGTTCGGGTTGACCATGCCGCAGCCGCCCCACTCGACCCAGCCGGCCCCGCCCTTCTTCTCCGGGAACCAGACGTCCACCTCGGCGGACGGCTCGGTGAACGGGAAGAACGACGGCCGCAGCCGGGTGCGCGACGCAGGCCCGAACATGGCGCGGGCGAACGCGTCGAGCGTGCCCTTGAGGTGCGCCATGGTGATGCCGCGGTCGACGGCGAGGCCCTCCACCTGGTGGAACACCGGGGTGTGGGTGGCGTCGAGGGCGTCGGTGCGGAACGTGCGGCCCGGGCACACGACGTAGACCGGCAGCTCACGCTCCAGCAGGGCACGGACCTGCACCGGTGAGGTGTGGGTGCGCAGCACCGTGCCCGACTGCTCGGACTCCCCCAGGTAGAAGGTGTCCTGCATGGTGCGGGCCGGGTGGTCCTTGCCGAAGTTCAGCGCGTCGAAGTTGAGCCAGGACGACTCGACCTCGGGCCCCTCGGCCACCTCCCAGCCCATCGCGACGAACACGTCGGCGATGCGCTCGGCGATCTGCGTGATCGGGTGGCGGGCACCGCGCGGGATGCGGTCCCACGGCAGCGTGACGTCGACGGTCTCCTCGACGAGCACGCGGGCGTCGCGCTCCTCGACGAGCACGGCGCGGCGGGCGTCGTACGCCTCCTGCACCTCCTGCCGCGCCGCGTTGACGCGCTTGCCCGCGGCGGCGCGCTCCGGGCCGGGCAGCGAGCCGAGCTCGCGGCGGGCCAGCAGGATCGGGGCGCGGTCGCCCAGGTGGGCCGGGCGCACGGCGGCGAGCTCGGCGAGGTCGGACGCCTCGGCGAAGGCCCGCTGCGCGGCCGCGACGGCGGCCTTCAGCGCGTCGGGGTCCAGCAAGCTGGGAACGTCGAGGTCCGTGCTCTCAGTCATGGTGTGGGGGATCCTATCGACGACGTGCTGCAGCACTCGCGTAGAGGCAGACGGCGGCCGCGGTGGCCAGGTTCAGGCTCTCCGCGCGGCCGTGGATGGGGATGCGGACGCGGTGGTCGGCGCGGGCCGCGAGGTCGGCGGGCACGCCGTGCGCCTCGCCACCGAACACCCAGGCCACAGGCCCGGCGAGCACCGGCTGCGCGGCGGGTTCGTGCAGGTCGAGCTCGCCCTCCGCGTCGGCGGCGAGCAGGGTGAGCCCGGCGGCGGCGCAGGCGTCCAGCACGGCGGCGGCGTCGCGGTCACGGGCGAGCGGCAGGTGGAAGACGCTGCCGGTGGAGGCACGCACCGCCTTGCCGTTGTGGGGGTCGACGGTGTCACCCGCCAGCAGCACGGCGTCGGCGCCCGCGGCGTCGGCCACCCGGATCACGGTGCCCGCGTTGCCCGGATCGGTGATGCCGGCGCACACCGCGACGAGCGTCGGGCGCCCGCCCAGTGCGTCCGCGACGGGAACGTCGAGCAGGTCGCAGACCGCCACCAGGCCCTGCGGGGTGACGGTGTCGGAGAGCGACTCGGCGGCCCGCTCGATGACGGGGCTGATCCGGGCTCCCGCACCGGCAGCGGCGTCGACGAGGTCCGGATGCCGCTCGGCGGCGGCAGCCGTGACGAACAGCTCGCGCACCCGGGCATACCGGACCGCCTCGCGGACGGCCTGCGCCCCCTCCACGAGGAACCGCCCGGCCCGATCGCGGCCCGGGCGCCGCAGCAGCTTGCGGGCTGCGACGACGCGCGGGGTGCGTTCGGTGCCGGGCGGTTCGGCAGGAGCCTGAGCGCTCAGGCGGCGCTCCCGTCCTGGGCGGGCACGTTGGCCCGGGCGAGCTCGACGAGCGCGGTGAACGCGGCCGGGTCGCTGATGGCGATCTCCGAGAGGATCTTGCGGTCGACCTCGACACCCGCGGCCTTGATGCCCTGGATGAAGCGGTTGTACGTCATGCCGTTGGCGCGAGCAGCCGCGTTGATGCGGGTGATCCACAGCTGCCGGAAGTCGCCCTTCTTGGCGCGGCGGTCGCGGTAGGCGTAGTTCAGCGAGTGGAGCATCTGCTCCTTCGCCTTGCGGTAGAGGCGCGACCGCTGCCCGCGGTAGCCGCTGGCCAGCTCGAGGGTGGTGCGGCGCTTCTTCTGAGCGTTGACCGCGCGCTTCACGCGTGCCATGGGGGAATTCCTTAATGTCGGGCCGGAGCGGGGTGGCCGCGCCGGTCAGGCGGGAGGGGAGCTCGCGGTGCCGGTCAGCGGCCGAGCAGCTTCTTGACGCGCTTGACGTCGGCCTTGCTCACCGGCACGACGCCGGACAGGTCGCGCGTCTCCTTGCTCGACTTGACCTCGAGGCGGTGGCGCAGACCGGTCTGCTGGCGCAGCAGCTTGCCCCGGCCGGTGACCTTGACCCGCTTGGCGATCCCGCTGTGCGTCTTGTTCTTGGGCATGACAGTTCCGTTCACCGATGACGCCCCCGGTGTGGGGGCGTCGTGTTGTCGTCCTACGCGTTCCGCTGGGTGCCGTCAGCCCTGCTGGGTGGCCGGCTTGCGGGCGGCGGGCTTCTTGTTCGGAGCGATCACCATCGTCATGTTCCGCCCGTCCTGCTTGGGCGCGGCCTCGACCGTGCCCAGCTCCGCCACGTCCTCTGCGAGACGCTGGAGCAGCCGGAAGCCCAGCTCGGGGCGGGACTGCTCGCGGCCGCGGAACATGATCGTGACCTTGACCTTGTTGCCACCCTCGAGGAAGCGTACGACGTTGCGCTTCTTGGTCTCGTAGTCGTGGGTGTCGATCTTCGGCCGGAGCTTCTGCTCCTTGATCGTGGTGAGCTGCTGGTTGCGGCGGGACTCCCGGGCCTTCTGCGCGCTCTCGTACTTGAACTTGCCGTAGTCCATGAGCTTGCAGACCGGCGGGCGGGCCTGAGCCGCGACCTCGACGAGGTCGAGCTCGGCCTCCTGCGCGAGCCGCAGGGCGTCCTCGATGCGCACGATGCCGACCTGCTCCCCGTTCGGCCCGACCAGGCGGACCTCGGGAACGCGGATGCGGTCGTTGATGCGCGTCTCTGTGCTGATGGGGTCTCCTCGTGTTCGACGTCGTCCGGCGCGACGGAGCGAAGACCCGTGATACACCGGTCGAGCCGTGCAGCTCAACCGGCGGACCGGAACCCGGACGCCTGAGCGGCGGCGGGTGGGAGCGGGGCTCCGCTTGTACGCCCTGACGCATCGAACAACGCGCGACAGGGTGGTCGCATTCCGGAGGGTACCAGGGCCGGCGGCGGCCCGCGCGCACCGGCTCCGTCAGCGGGGTGTCACCGCGCGCCGTAGCGACGCCGCGCAGCCACAGTCTGCGCGGCGCCACCCGTGGCATCATCGCTCGCTTGACGTGGTGCCAATGTGGTGCCACTCTGGCTCGCATGGACCTGACGCCTCACGTGGAACGGCTGCGCCACGAGCTCGCGGTCGCCGCAGCCGCCGGCGGCGACGAGGCGCGGGCGCTCGCCGAGCGGCTCACCGCCCCCCTGGAGTCCGCCGTGCGGTTGATGCTGCTGGAAGCTCTGTCCGAGGCCGCCGACGAGATCACCCGCGAGCTCGCGCCCGGCTCCGTCGAGATGCGGTTGCGCGGGCGGGAGCCGGGCTTCGCGGTCACCCCGGCCCCGGCCGACGTCGCCACCGCCGACCCCGATCCCGGATCCGGCGTGGCACCACCCGAGCTCGACGAAGGCGCCATGACGCGCATCAACCTCCGGCTCCCCGACACCCTGAAGGCCCGGGTCGAGGAGGCCGCGGGCCGCGAGCGGCTCTCGGTGAACGCGTGGCTGGTGCGCGCGGCCGCGGCGGCACTCGGATCCGACACACGTGGCACCGCCCAGCCGGTGCCACGCACCCCACGCGGCGGTCAGAGCCTCAGCGGCTGGGTCCGCTGACACCTGCCCGTCCCCACCACCCCTACCGGGAGGGCTTCGCCATGCCCACGTTCGCCACACCGGACCCGATCACGCTCACCCTCACGCTCACCGCCGCCGACATCCGGCTGCGTGCGAGCGAGCGCACCGACACCGTCGTCACGGTCGCACCCCGCGACCCGGCCAACGCCAAGGACGTCGAGCTCGCGGAGCGCACCCGCACCGACTTCGCCGACGACCGGCTCGAGATCCGCGCCCCGCAACCGTGGCGCGTGCTCGGCCCGTCCCGGAACGCCGGGGCGCTCGACGTCGAGATCGAACTGCCCACCGGATCCGAGGTGCACGGGGAGGCGTGGATCGCCGACCTGCACGCCACGGGCGAGCTCGGGCGCGTCGAGTTCAGCACCTCGCTGGGTGATCTCACCGTCGACCGCACCGGCCCCGCGAAGCTGGCCACGAACAGCCGGGTGACCGCGCGCCGGATCGGCGGGACCGCCGAGATCAAGTCCGCCGGTGCCGTGCGCATCGACGAGATCGGCGGTCCGACGACGATCAAGAACCTCAACGGCGCCACCGAGGTCGGGCGGGTCGAGGCCGAGCTCACCTGCCGTTCCGCCAACGGGGACGTCTCCGTCGGCACCGCGCTGGCCGACGTGAAGGCCACGACCTCCAACGGTGCCATCCGCGTCGAGGAGGTCGTGCGCGGCGACATCTCGCTCAAGACCGCCAACGGCCACGTCGAGATCGGCATCCGCCCCGGCACGGCCGCGCGGCTGGACGTGCACACGAAGTTCGGCCGGGTCCGCAACGGCCTCGACGCCACCGACGGCCCCGGCGACTCCGACGAGGTCGCGACCATCAGCACCCGCACGTCCGTCGGCGACATCGTCATCCGGCGTCCCGAATCCGGGGCTGTCCGATGAGCACCACCGCGATCAGCGTGCGCGGCCTGCGCAAGGCGTACGGCGCCGAGGTCGTGCTCGACGGCCTCGACCTCGAGATCCCGGCGGGCTCGATCTTCGCGCTGCTCGGGCCGAACGGCGCCGGAAAGACCACCACCGTCGGCATCCTCTCCACGCTGATCCCCGCCGACGGCGGGAGCGTGCGCGTCGCAGGCCACGACCCGGCCACCGACCCCGACGCGGTACGGGCGGCGATCGGCGCCACCGGCCAGTTCTCCGCCGTCGACGGCCTGCTCACCGGCGAGGAGAACCTCGTCCTGATGGCCGACCTGCACCACCTGGGCCGGGCCGAGGGCCGCCGCCGGGCCCGCGAGCTGCTGGGGCGCTTCGACCTCGTCGACGCCGCGCGCCGGCCCGCGGCCACGTACTCCGGCGGCATGCGGCGCCGGCTCGACCTCGCCATGGGTCTCGTCGGCCGCCCGCGGGTGCTGTTCCTCGACGAGCCGACCACCGGCCTCGACCCGCGCAGCCGGCGCGCGCTTTGGGACGTGATCCGCGAGCTCGCCACCGGCGGCGTCACGGTGCTGCTCACCACGCAGTACCTGGAGGAGGCCGATCAGCTCGCCGAGCGCGTCGCGGTGCTCGACCACGGCCGGATCGTCGCCGCCGGCACGCCCGACGAGCTCAAGAACCTCGTACCCGGCGGCCACGTCCGGCTGACCTTCCCCGACCCCGCCCGGTACGACGCGGCAGCCCGCGTGCTCACCGGCGCCGTCCGCGACGACGCCGCGCTGGCCCTGCAGGTCGCGAGCGGTGGCACCGCCCACGAGATCCGGTACCTGCTGGACGAGCTCGACCGCCGTGGCCTCGTCGCCGAGCGGCTCACCGTGCACACCCCCGACCTCGACGACGTGTTCCTCGCCCTCACCGGGCACCCGGCCCCCACGGAGGCGATGTCCCGATGACCGCAACCCTCGCGCTGCGGGACTGCTCGACGATGCTGCGCCGCCAGCTGCGGCACCTGCAGCGCTACCCCTCGTTGACGCTGATGCTCGCCGGGATCCCGGTGATCTTCCTGCTGCTCTTCGTGTACGTGCTCGGCGGCACGCTGGGCACGGGGCTCGGCGGCGACCGCGGCGACTACGCCACCTACGTCACCCCGGGGGTTCTGCTGATGACCGTCGGCGCCGCCGTGAACGGCACGTCCGTCTCGGTGGCGATGGACATGACCGAGGGCATCGTCGCCCGGTTCCGCACCATGGCGATCTTCCGGCCGTCGGTGCTGACCGGGCACGTGCTGGGCAGCACCGTCCAGACGGCGCTGTCGGTCCTCGTCGTCGCCTGCGTCGCGGTGCTCGTCGGCTTCCGCCCGGGCGCGGGCGTCGCCGGGTGGCTCGGCGCCCTCGGCGTCATCGCCGCCTTCTCCCTCGCCCTGATCTGGCTCGGCGTCGCGCTCGGCATGAGCGCGGGCAGCGTCGAGACCGCGAGCAACACGCCCATGCCGCTCATGCTGCTGCCCTTCCTCGGCAGCGGCTTCGTGCCCACCGAATCCATGCCGGCCGGGCTGCGCTGGTTCGCCGACCACCAGCCGTTCACCCCGGTGATCGAGGCCGTACGCGCCCTGCTGATGGGCACGCCCGCCGGCGGCCACGTCGCCGCCGCCCTCGCCTGGAGCGCCGCGATCGGGATCGGCTCCTACCTCTGGGCGGTCCGCCGCTACAACCGCCGCTGAACGGAGCCGACATGGCCGAGACCCTCACCCCGCGCGTCACCGCCCTCCCGACCGGGCGCCACCCGGACCGGCCCTTCGACCCGCCAGCCGAGCTGGCCGGGTTCCGCGAGCGGCACCCGCTCGTGCGCATGACCTACCCCGACGGGCACGACGGTTGGCTCGCCACCGGCTACGACGCCTGCCGCGCCGTGCTCGCCGACCGCCGCTTCAGCTCCCGCTACGAGCTCATGCACCTGCCGGTGCCGATCGTGGGCGCGCCGCCCGAGCTGCCGCCCGCCCCGGTCGGCGACCTCACCGGGATCGACGCGCCCGAGCACACGCGGCTGCGGCGCCTGCTGATCGGCTGGTTCACCGTGCGCCGGATGCGCGCGCTCACCGAGCGCGTGGAGGAGATCACCGCGGACCGGCTCGACGCCATGGAGCGCACGGGCGCGCCGGTGGACCTGGTGGCGGAGTTCGCGTCGCCGATCCCCGCCCTCGTCATCTGCGAGCTGCTCGGCGTGCCCTACGGCGACCGCGACACGTTCCGCCGCCACGTCCTCACGCTGACCGACACGATCAGCGCAGCCGAGGAGAAGGGCGCGGCCATCGACGCCCTGCAGGCGTACCTGCTCGACCTGGTGCGGGCGAAGCGGGCCCGGCCCGGCCAGGACATCCTCAGCAGTCTCACCGGCAGCGACCTCTCCGACGACGAGCTGGCCGGCACCGGCGCGTTCCTGCTCGCGGCCGGCCTCGACACCACGGCCAACATGCTCGCCCTCGGCACGTTCGCGCTGCTCCGCCACCCCGACCAGATCACCGCGCTGCGCTCGGATCCGGAGAACTCGGTGGAGGAGCTGCTGCGCTACCTCACCATCGCGCACACCAACGTCCGCGCCGCGCTCGAGGACGTCGAAGTGGAGGGGCAGCTGATCCGGGCGGGTGAGAGCGTCACGATCGCGATGCACGCCGCCAACCGCGACCCCGCGCAGTACCCGGACCCCGACACCCTCGACCTGCGCCGGCGCACCACCGGCCACCTGGCGCTGGGCCACGGGATCCACCAGTGCCTCGGCCAGCAACTGGCCCGGGTCGAGATGCAGGTGGCGTTCCCCGCGCTGTTCGCCCGGTTCCCCACGCTGCGGCTCGACTGCGACCCGGCGGACGTCCCGCTGCGCGTCCACTCCACGATCTTCGGCGTGCACACCCTCCCGATTTCGTGGTGAAGGGCTTGCCTTCGAGCGCGCTCGAAGCTTTAGCGTCGTCGCCATGACCGCATCGGTGGACGCCGCGCTGGACCGCCTCAAGAGGCAGGACGCCGCGGCACCCACACCGGACGCCACGCTGACGATCGCCGAGATGGCCGAGCGCACCGGCGTGTCCGCCCACACGCTGCGGTACTACGAGCGGATCGGGCTGCTCTCGGTGGGCCGCGACGCCGCGGGTTACCGCGTGTACCGCGCGGCCGACTACGCGAGGGTGGTCTTCCTCAACCGGATGCGGATGACCGGGATGACCATCCGTGACCTGCAGCGCTACGTCGCCCTCGTCCAGCAGGGCGAGGCCACCGTTCCGGAACGCCGGGCGATGATGCTCGCCCACCGCGACGCGATCCGGGCCCAGCTGCAGGAACTCGTCTTCACGCTCGAGACCGTCGAGTTCAAGATCGCCGCCTACGGCGGCAACCCCGAGCCGTAGCCCGCCGCCCGGCGCACCCCTTCACCCTTCACCCAGGAGACACCCATGTCCCTACCCACCCGTGCCCTCGGACCCCTCCCGGTGAGCGCTCTCGGCCTCGGCTGCATGGGCATGAGCTACGCCTACGGCCCCGCCGACCGGACCGAGGCCATCGCCACCCTGCACCGGGCCGTCGACCTCGGCGTCACGTTCCTCGACACCGCCGACATCTACGGCAGCGGCGCCAACGAGGAACTGCTCGCCGAGGTGCTGGCCGACCGTCGCGACGAGGTCGTACTGGCCACCAAGTTCGGCATCATCCCCGGAACCGACGGCCTCCCCGCCGGCGTGAACGGCAGGCCGGAGTACGTCCGCCAGGCCTGCGAGGCCTCGCTGCGCCGGCTCGGCGTCGACCGGATCGACCTGTACTACCTGCACCGGCCCGACCCGGAGGTGCCGATCGAGGACACCGTCGGGGCCATGGCCGAACTCGTGCAGGACGGGGTGGTCGGGCACCTCGGCCTGTCCGAGGGCTCGGCCACCACGATCCGCCGGGCGGTGGCGGTGCACCCGATCGCGGCGGTGCAGGCGGAGTGGTCGGTGTTCAGCCGCGACATCGAACGCGCCGTGCTCCCGGCCTGCCGGGAACACGGGATCGGCGTGGTGCCCTACAGCCCGCTCGGGCGCGGCCTGCTGACCGGCGCTCTTCCCGCCTTGGCCGACGACGACTTCCGCCGCACCCTCCCCCGCTTCCAGGGCGAGAACCTCGACCGCAACCTCGCCCTGGTGGGCGCCGTGCGGGAGATCGCCGAGGCGCACGGCGCCACGCCGGGGCAGGTGGCGCTGGCGTGGCTGCTCGCGCAGGGCGAGGACGTCGTGCCGATCCCGGGCACCAAGCGCGTCCGCTACCTGGAGGAGAACGCCGGCGCGCTCGACGTCACCCTCACGCCCGCCGACGTCGCCCGGCTCGACGGCCTGCGGCCCGCTGGCGACCGCTACCCGGACATGACCTGGGTGGAACGCGACACCCGCGAGGCCGCCCTGCACTGACGCTCGTACGAACGGCACCCTCGTCCGATGGAGCGGTACGAGGGTGCCGTTCGTCCAACGTGTGGCTCGCGGGCCCGGCTGCTGATCGTTCCGAGATGCGCGAACCAGCCCTCACGAGGGCGCGGAGCAGGATCTCGTAACGATCAACGCGCCATGATCGGCGTGAGATGGAGAGAAGCGCCCTCACAAGGGCGCTGCGGGCAACTTCGCAACGATCATGGCCCGCCCCGCCTCGCCCCACGGCGACCACAGCCGGTCAGCCCGCTCCCCGGGCCGACGGCTCGCGCCCAGGTCCGGGAGGCGAACCGGGCACCTCGCAGAGCGCCCACGAGATCGATGATCTCCGACCCGGCCCCGTCGATCACCGCAGCGCGCAGCGCGCCACATGCCAACGGGTGTCGCTGTGTGGAGGTCCGACGGTGCGCCGAGACCAGATGCAGCCCGTCTCCGCCAGGCCGACGCGAGGCGCGCCCGAAATCCGCGCCAACCCCGCCAACCCGCGCTGCCCCGCAGTACGAACGGCGCCCTCGTCCGATAGAGCGGTACGAGGGTGCCGTTCGTACGGGATCAGCTCGCGGCCGCCGCCCGCTTCCGGCGGGTCTTGGGGGCCGGGGCCTCTTCCGGCGTGACCAGGCTCTTGAGGAACTGGCCGGTGTAGCTCGCCGGGTCGGCCGCCACCTGCTCCGGCGTGCCCTGCGCGATCACCGTGCCACCGCCCGAACCGCCCTCCGGGCCCATGTCGATGATCCAGTCGGACGTCTTGATGACGTCGAGGTTGTGCTCGATGACGATCACCGAGTTGCCCTTGTCGACCAGGCCGTTGATCACGCTGAGCAGCTTGCGGATGTCCTCGAAGTGCAGGCCCGTGGTGGGCTCGTCGAGGATGTAGATCGTGCGGCCGTTGGAGCGCTTCTGCAGCTCGGAGGCCAGCTTGACGCGCTGGGCCTCGCCACCGGACAGCGTGGGCGCCGGCTGCCCGAGCCGGACGTACCCCAGCCCGACGTCGACGAGCGTGCGCAGGTAGCGCGAGATCGAGGTGATCGGCGCGAAGAACTCCGCCGCCTCCTCGATGGGCATGTCGAGGACGTCGGCGACGGTCTTGCCCTTGTAGTGCACCTCGAGCGTCTCGCGGTTGTAGCGGGCGCCCTTGCACACCTCGCACGGCACGTAGACGTCCGGGAGGAAGTTCATCTCGATCTTGATGGTGCCGTCGCCGGAGCACGCCTCGCAGCGCCCGCCCTTGACGTTGAACGAGAACCGGCCCGCCTGGTAGCCGCGCACCTTCGCCTCGGTGGTGGACGCGAACAGCGTGCGGATCTTGTCCCACACCCCGGTGTAGGTGGCCGGGTTGGAGCGCGGGGTGCGCCCGATCGGCGACTGGTCGACGCGCACGAGCTTGTCGAGCCCGTCGAGCCCGGTGATGCGCGTGTGGCGCCCCGGGACCTGCCGCGCACCATTGAGCTTGTTGGCCAGCACCGTGGCCAGGATGTCGTTGACCAGCGTGGACTTGCCGGACCCGGACACCCCGGTGACCGACACCAGGCAGCCCAGCGGGATGTCGACGTCGATGCCGCGCAGGTTGTGCTCCCGCGCCCCGACGATCGTGAGCTGCCGCTTGCGGTCGCGCGGGCGGCGGATGTCGGGCACCGGGATGGAGCGCCGGCCCGAGAGGTAGGCGCCGGTGAGCGACGTGTCGTGCGCCTCCAGCTCGGGCACCGGCCCGCTGTGGACGATGTGGCCGCCGTGCTCCCCCGCCCCCGGGCCGATGTCGACGGCCCAGTCGGCGGAGCGGATGGTGTCCTCGTCGTGCTCGACGACGATGAGCGTGTTGCCGAGGTCGCGCAGCCGGGTGAGCGTCTCGATCAGCCGCCGGTTGTCGCGCTGGTGCAGCCCGATCGACGGCTCGTCCAGCACGTACAGCACGCCGACCAGGCCGGACCCGATCTGCGTGGCCAACCGGATGCGCTGCGCCTCGCCACCGGACAGGGTGCCCGCGGCGCGGTCGAGCGAGAGGTAGTCGAGCCCGACGTCGAGCAGGAAGCCCAGCCGCGCCTGCACCTCCTTGAGCACCCGGCCCGCGATCATCGCCTGGCGCTCGTCGAGCACCATGCCGTCGAGGAACTCCGAGCACTCCGCCACCGACATCGCCGACACCTCGGCGATGGACCGGTCGCCCTGGGTGCGGTGGGCGAGCGTGACGGCCAGGACCTCCGGCTTGAGCCGCGCCCCCTTGCAGGCCGGGCACGGCACGTCGCGCATGTAGCCCTCGTAGCGCTCGCGCTGCGACTCCGACTCCGTCTGGTCGAGGCGCCGCTCCAGGAACGGGATGACGCCCTCGTAGTTGGCGTAGTAGGAGCGCTCGCGGCCGTACCGGTTGCGGTAGCGGACGTGCACCTGGTCGGTGGTGCCGTGCAACACGGCCTTCTGTGCGGCGGCCGGGAGCTTGCGCCACGGCGTGTCCATCCGGAACCCGACGGCCTTCGCCAGGCCGTCCAGCAGCCGCCCGAAGTACTCCGCGGACTGCCCGCCCGACCAGGGGGCGATCGCGCCGTCGGCGAGGCTCGCCTCCGGGTCGGGGACGACCAGCTCCGGGTCGACCTCCTTCTTGATGCCGATCCCCGTGCACTCCGGGCACGCGCCGTAGGGCGAGTTGAACGAGAACGTGCGCGGCTCGAGGTCGTCGAGGGACAACGGGTGGCCGTTGGGGCAGGCCATGCGCTCGGAGAAGCGGCGCTCGCGGTGGGGGTCGTCGTCGGGCAGGTCGACGAAGTCGAGCACGACCAGCCCGTCGGCGAGCCGCAGCGCCGTCTCCACCGAGTCGGTGAGCCGCTGCTTGGCCGACTCCTTGACCGTGAGCCGGTCGACCACCACGGAGATGTCGTGCTTCTCCTGCTTCTTGAGCTTGGGCGGGTCGGTGAGCGGGTGGACCGTGCCGTCGACCATCACCCGGGAGTAGCCCTGCGCCTGCAGCGTGGAGAACAGGTCGACGAACTCGCCCTTGCGCGTGCGCACCACCGGCGCCAGCACCTGGAACCGGCTGCCCTCCTCCATCGCGAGGACCTGGTCGACGATCTGCTGCGGCGTCTGCTTCTCGATCACGTGCCCGCAGACGGGGCAGTGCGGGACGCCTGCGCGCGCGTAGAGCAGGCGCAGGTAGTCGTAGACCTCGGTGATGGTGCCGACCGTGGACCGCGGGTTGCGGTTGGTGGACTTCTGGTCGATCGACACCGCGGGTGACAGCCCCTCGATGAAGTCGACGTCGGGCTTGTCCATCTGCCCGAGGAACTGCCGCGCGTACGCCGACAGCGACTCGACGTACCGGCGCTGCCCCTCCGCGAAGATCGTGTCGAACGCGAGGCTCGACTTGCCGGACCCGGACAGGCCGGTGAACACCACGAGGCTGTCGCGCGGCAGGTCGAGGTCGACGCCGCGCAGGTTGTGCTCGCGGGCGCCGCGTACTACCAGACGGTCGGCCACGGTGGGGAAGCCTCCTGAGATGCGGGTGGAGGGCCGAGAGCGGCCCTCGATCCATGCTAGGCGCGGCCACCGACAGAACCGGTGCGTCGCCCGGCGGGCGGCTGCCCCGGGAGCCGGGCAGCCACGAGAAGGATCGCACACACGTTCGATCTCCCCCGGCGGGGGCTGGTCCGGCGCGGTCCGCGCGGCCTCCCTAAGTTCAGGAAAGCCACATTCAGGGCCGGAGAGGCCTTGAATGTGGCTTTCCTGAACCACCCGGTGGGGCCATAGGCTGCCCCGGTGGGAGAGCCGAACGTCTGGTCCGTCGCACGCCTGCCCGAGGCGGGGAGCGACGCCGCCGACCTGGTCGTCAACGGGTTGGAGCTGAGCTGCGCCGTGCCGGACGGGTCCGGGGCCGAACCGCCGGGCGCCACCCCGTTCGGCCTGCTCGCGGCCTCCCTGTCGGCCTGCACGGCCATGTCGGTGCGCACGTTCCTGCAGCGCTGGCACGTCGACCCCGGCGCGGTCACGGTGCACGTGGGTGTGCACCCGGAGACGCCGCCGATGCTCGACCGGCGCGTCACCGTGGACGGCGAGGTGGGCACCGACCTGCGGGAGCAGCTCGCGGCGGTGGTCGACAGCACGCCGATCACGGTGCTGCTGCGCGATGCGGTGACGATCCGCACGGTGCTGACGACGGGGTAGCCCCGGCGCCGCGGGGTCAGGGCGGCGGCATCTCGCCGGCCCGGCTCCAGGGTTCCTGCTCCTCGGCGCGCCGGAACAGCTCGACGGCCCACGCCGGCACGTCGTCCGGGCCGTCGGCGCTCCGCACGACGTCGGAGAGCGGGTGCACGACGTCGGGTCCCAGGTCCAGCACGCGCTTGGCGTGCGCCGAGCGCTGGTCCAGCTCCGCGCGGAACCGGGAGACGTCGTCGGGTTGCTCCGTCATGCCGGCCACGCCAGGCACCCGTCAGGCCACGCCGAGCAGGCGGTACGCCGTGTCCGGGTCGCGCCGGAACTCCGGCGTCGGCACCCGGTGCACGAGCGCGCCCTTCTCCATCACCGCGATCTCCCCGGCCACGGCGAAGGCCAGGTGCAGGTCCTGCTCGACGATCAGCACCGCCACCCCCTCGTCGCGCAGGGTGGTGACGACGCCGGCGATCTGGTCGACGACCGCGGGCGCGAGCCCCTCGGACGGCTCGTCGAGCAGCACGAGCCGGGGGTTCGTCAGCAGCGCCCTGGCGATGGCGAGCATCTGCTGCTCGCCCCCGGAGAGCTGGCCGGCAAGCTGCTTGCGGCGCTCGGCGAGGCGGGGCAGCAGGTCGAGCACGGTGGCGACGGTCCAGCGGCCGCGGCGGGCGGCGAGCGCGAGGTGCTCGGCAACGGTCAGCGTGGCCCAGACCCGCCGCCCCTGCGGCACGAGCGCCACCCCGGCCCGCGCGATCCGGTCCGCGCGCTGCCCGGCCAGTTCGTGGCCGTCCAGCAGCACCGAGCCCGCCGAGGGCGGCACGAGCCCAGCCAGCGTCATGATCAACGTGGACTTGCCGACGCCGTTGCGCCCGAGGAGCCCGAGCACCGCGCCCGCGTCCAGGTCGAGGTCGACACCGTGCAGCACGACGCCCCGGTCGTAGCCGGAGACGAGCCCGCGGACCTGCAGGAAGCTCATGACCCGAACAACTCCTCGCGCCGGCCCGCCCCGAGGTAGGCCTCCCGCACCGCCTCGCTGGCGCGCACCTCGTCGGGTGTGCCGGACAGCAGCACCCGGCCGAGGTGCAGCACGGTGACCGAGTCGGCGAGGGAGAACACGAGGTCGAGGTCGTGCTCCACGAACAGCACCGTGATCTCCGCGGGAAGCCCCGCGAGCAGCTCGAGCAGCCGCGCGCTCTCGGCGGGCGACATCCCGGCCGCCGGTTCGTCGAGCAGCAGCAGCGACGGGCGGCACGCCAGCGCGAGCGCCACCTCCAGCTGCTTGCGCTCCCCGTGCGAGAGGGCCGGCACGGGTACGTCGCGCCGGTCGGCGAGCCCGACGCCCTCGAGCAGCTCCTCGGCGCGCTCCTGCACCGCGGGCTGCCTGCGCGGCAGCGGCGAGATCCGCCCGCCGCCGTGCCGGGCCGCCGCCAGCGCCACGGTCTCGGCCGCCGTCATCGAGCCGAAGAGGCTCGCGTGCTGCATCGTCTGGCTCATCCCGAGCCGGCAGCGCGCCACCTCCGACAGCCGGGTGACGTCGCGGCCCGCGAGCTCCACCGTGCCCCCGTGCGTCCGCATCGTGCCGCTGACCAGCTTGAACAGCGTGGACTTCCCGGCGCCGTTGGGACCGATCAGCGCGTGCCGGGCGCCCGGCTCCACGGTGATGTCCACGCCGTCGACGGCGTTGAGCGCCCCGAAGGACCGGCGCAGCCCGGCGCACCGCAGTGCCGTCACGACCGCCTCCCGCGCAGCCGGATCCCCGCCGCCCCGCGCGGCAGCAAGTAGACGACCAGCACGAAGACCGCCCCGAGCACCAGCGTGCCGTGGCCGCCGAGGCTGGGGCCGAGCGCGTCGCGGATGACGATCACGAGCGCCGCGCCCAGGCAGGCGCCCCAGAGCGAGCCCGCGCCGCCGATGATCACGGCGAGGAGCGCGAACGACGCCGTGAGGAAGCCGAGGTCGGGCAGCGCGACGATCCGCGCCTGCGCGGCGAGCAGCGACCCGGCGAGCCCGGCGACCCCGCCCGCCAGCACGAACACCGCGTACTTGTAGAGCGCCGTCGGGTAGCCGATCGCCCGCATCCGGGGCTCGTTGTCGCGGATGCCGCGCAGGGCCGCTCCGAACGGGGAGCGGGCCACCAGCCAGACCACCACGAACCCGACCAGGAACACGGCGAGCACGTACCAGTAGGTGAAGCCGGCGTTCGTGAGCGGTGCGCCGGCGATGCGCACCGAGGGGATGCCGGTGAGGCCGTTCGCGCCGCCGGTGACGGAGTCCCAGGCGTTCGCGAGCTGCTGCACGGTCTCGCCGATGGCGAGCGTCAGCATCAGGAAGAACACGCCGGCGCTGCGCACCGTGATCCAGCCGGTGAGCGCGGCCACCAGCGCCCCGACCGCGCCCCCGACCAGCAGCGGCACCGGTGCCTCCGCCGTGACGTTGATCGACACCCAGCCCGCGGCGTACGCGCCCGACCCGAAGTAGGCGGCGTGCCCGAGCGACGGCAGCCCGGTGACGCCCACGAGCAGGTCGAGGCTCACCGCGAACAGCGCGAACACCAGGATGCGGGTGAGCGTGGTGGTGGCAAACGGGGCCAGGAAGAGCGGCACCGCCGCGAGCACGACGACGATCGCGGTCACGAGCAGGCCCACCCGGCCCCGCGGCGCCCGCGGTGGGGCGGCCGCCGCGCCGCCGGGGACCGCCGGAGCCTCCACCGCCGTCACCGGGCACCCGCCGCGACCGGCCCGCCGAACAGGCCCTGCGGGCGCAGCACCAGCACCACCGCGAGCGCCGCGAACAGCACGAACGAGGCCAGCTCCGGCAGCATCAACCGGCCGAGCGTGTCGACCTGGCCGATGATCAGCGCTCCCACGAGCGCCCCGCGCACCGAGCCGAGTCCGCCGATCACGACGACGACCAGCGCGAGGATGAGCACGGTGGCGTCGAGGCCCGGCCGGGCCCCGTAGATCGGCCCGCCGAGCACGCCCGCGGTGGTGGCCAGCAGCGAGCCGACCGCGAACACGGCCGTGGTGACGAGCCGGTTGTCGATGCCGACGGTGGCCACCATGTCCCGGTCGGCCACGGTGGCCCGCACCAGCGCGCCCACCCGGGTGCGCTCCACCACCAGGTAGACCACCACCGCCAGCACGGCCCCGACACCGATGAGCACCAGCCGGTAGGCCGGGTAGACCGCGCCGAACACGGTGACGGAGCCGTCCAGCGCGGGCGGCGCCGCCACCGACAACGGGTCGTCGCCGAAGAAGATGATCAGCAGTTCGGCCACGACGAACGCCACCCCGAGCGTAAGCAACGCCTGGTCGAGGTGCGAGCGGCGGCGCAGCGGAGCCGTCATCAGCGACAGCAGCGCACCGGCGGCGAGCCCGGCCACCGCCGCGATCCCGAGCGCCGCGAGGAAGCCGCCCCAGCTGCCGGAGAACGCGGCACCGAGGTAGGCGCCGAGCACGAAGAGCGCTCCGTGGGCGAGGTTGAGCACGTCCATCATCCCGAAGACGAGCGACAGCCCGACCGCGAGGATGAACAGCAGGAACCCGACGGCCAGCCCGTTGAGGACGCTGACGAGCATCAGGCCACCGTCACGCCGGAGCCGGCTGGCTCTGCGGCCCGAGGTCCTGGACCACGGCGTTCACGAGCGTGCCGCCCACGTTCTCCACCCGCCGCAGGTAGATGTTCTGGCGCGGCGTCTGGTTCTCGAACACCCAGGGGCCGCGCGGGCTGTCGTCGATCGTGCCCACCTGGCCGAGCGCCGCACCGAGCGCGTCGCCGTCGAGCGCGGTGGCGGTGCGCAGGGCGCGGTTCAGGACGTTCGCGGCGTCGTAGGTCTGCACGGCGAAACAGCTCGGCGCCTCGCCGTGGGCGCTCGAGTAGGCGTCGACGAACGCCTTGTTGACCGGGGTGTCCAGCTGGTCGCTGTAGTGCAGCGTGGTCTGCACCCCGAGCGCGGCGTCGCCCTGCTGCGGCAGCACGTTGCCCTCGGTGAGGAACCCCGACCCGTACAACGGGATCGTGTCGGCCAGCCCGAACTGCGCGTACTGCTGCACGAACGTGATGGCCTCGGAGCCGGAGAAGAAGCAGAACGTGGCCCGCGCACCCGACCCCTGGATCTGCGTCAGGAAGGGCTGGTAGTCCGAGGTGGTGCCGAACGGCGGCGTCGCCGACCCGACGACCTGGCCGCCGCCGGTCTCGAACGCCCGCGTGAAGTTGGAGATGACCTCCTTGCCCGCGGCGTAGTCCGGCGCGATCGCGAAGACCCCCTCCGCGAACCCCGACTCCGCCAGGTGCGTGCCCATCGCGGCCGCGATCTGGCCGTTGGTGAAGGAGCTGCGCCAGACGTAGGGGGTGCGGCCCGGGCCGGTGACGTCCTCCGCGCCCGCGTTGGTGACGATCAGGAGCTTGCGCGCCTCCGCCATCGTGTCCCGCACGCCCAGCGCGGTGGCGGAGTTGACCAGCCCGACCACCACGTCCACGCCGTCGCTCTGCAGGACCTTCTGCACGGCGGGCACGCCGGTCTGCGGCGTCTCGCCCTCGTCGGCGATCACGGTCTCCACGGTGCGGTCGCCGAACTTGCCGCCGTTCTGCTCCAGCCAGAGCTCCCAGCCGCGCTGCATGTCCGTGCCGAGGGCCGCGTAGACGCCCGACTGCGGCACGACGAGCCCGACCTTGACCGCGCCGCCTCCCCCGCCGCCCGTCTCCCCGCCACCGGAGCCGCCGACGCTGCTCCCACAGGCCGAGATCACCGGCACGGACGCCGCCGCGCCGAAGAGACCCAGCAGACGCCGTCGGGTGAGCAGGTGGGGATCCATTGCAGACAGCTCCTCGTCGAACTCGTCATGCCGGGCCGAGTGTCGACGGATCGTTGTCGAGCGACGGATCCGCTGTCAACGATTCGGGCTAACCGCGCATCCCACCGCGATCCGATCGTGACGGTCCGGCGACACGACTAGGCTGGCCGGGTGGACGTCCTCGACAGCTACACCGGCCACGTCGACCCGGGCGGCGCTGCCACCCGTCGCGACCTCGAGGCCCTCAGCATCACCAAGATCTCGGTCGGCCCGATGGACAACAACGCCTACCTGCTGGTCTGCCGGGCCACCAACGAGGCGCTGCTGATCGACGCGGCCAACGAACCCGACCGGCTCGCCGACCTCGTCGGCGCCGACGACAGCCGCCCCGAGCTGAACCACCTGGTCACCACGCACCAGCACTACGACCACTGGCAGGCGCTCGGCGCCGTGGCCGGCATGTTCCAGACCCGCCAGATCGCCCACCCGCTCGACGCGCCCGAGCTGCCGATCCCGATGGACCTGCTGGTGGAACACGGCGACACCATCCGGTTCGGCGACATCGAGCTCGAGGTGGTGCACCTGCGCGGCCACACCCCCGGCTCGATCGCCCTCGTCTACCGCGACCCGGCCGAGGGCGGCCACCCGCACGTCTTCACCGGCGACTCGCTCTTCCCCGGCGGCCACGGCAAGACCACCACCGCCGAGGACCACAACCAGCTCATGGACGACCTGGAGGAGCGCATCTTCGGCCCGCTCCCCGACGAGACCTGGGTGTACCCCGGCCACGGCGACGACACCACCCTCGGTGCCGAGCGCCCGCACCTCGGCGAATGGCGGGAACGCGGCTGGTGAGCTGACGCGCGGCCCGGCCGACCCGGCCACGCCGAAGCGCACCAGCGCGGTCACGACGGCCCTCAGGTACTGCTGACGCCCGATGATCAGCGTGAGCAGTACGCCAGGGCGCCCATCACGACGAGGAGTACGTCTCGCGCGGGGATCACGGGCCCAGCGGCACCGGGGCGAGCGTCAGGGCCGGCGCCGACTCGGCCCCGAACCACACGGTGAGCCGATGGCCCTCGACCCGCGCGTCGGCGTCCGGCACCGCTCCGGCCCGAGCGGGCCACGGCACCCCCAACTCCTCCGCGAAGACGTCCTGGACCGCGGTGAGTGGCGAACCAGCCGGCCAGCTCTGCCGAACACGACACCACGGCGGCTGACGCCTCCGGAGTGAGGCTCGGCGGAACGAGACCGTCAGGCCCGCACCAGGCAGAACGGGTGGCCCGCCAGGTCGAGGTACACGCGGAAGCTATCCGGCTTGGGCTGCACCTCGTGCTTGCGCGCCCCGATGGCCAGCACCGCACGCTCGCCCTCGTCGAGGTCGGGCACGTCGAAATCGATGTGCAGCTGCTGGGGCACGTCGCCGTCGGGCCACTGCGGCGGGCGGTGGTCCGGCGACTTCTGGAACGCCAGCGCCGCCCCCTGGCCGTCGGGCGGGTCGAGCTGGACCCACTGGTCGTCCTCGTCGGGCGGGGGAAGCGGCCACCCGGTGAGCGCGCTGTAGAAGCGCGCGAGGGCCACCGTGTCCGGGCAGTCGAGCGCGACGACGCCGAGGCGGGCGATGCCCCGCCCCGGGGGGTTCTCGATTGTGGTCACGGGTGTGACGCTAGGCCCTTCCCCTGACATCCGGCGGCCCGCCGCCCGGTGGGGCATGGTGGGCCGATGCGCATCCAGGAGGACACGACGCTCGCCATGGACCTGCAGGTCGAGATCGGGATCCCCGCCGCTGCGCGGAACGACGACGCGGACGCCGAGGCGCAGGTCGTCGTGTTCCCCGGCGGAGGGGACGGCCGCCCGGAGAGCCGCGCCCACCGGTGGTCGTTCAGCCCGGACGAGGCCGAGCAGCTCGCCCGCGCGCTCCTCGAGGCAGCCGACAGCGCCCGCGCGATGACCTGACCCGAGCCGGCCCGACCTGAAACGGTCAGCCCAGTTCCAGCCGGTTGACGTCGGACACCCGGCAGTCCGCAGGCCCGGCCTGCGCCCGCCCGCTGACGGTGCCGCTCGCCTGCGCGCCCGACAGCACCATGGTCTGGCCCGGCTCGACGGTGGTGGCGATCGCGTGGATCTCGCCGACGCGGGGGCCGCCCTTGTCGTTCACCGTGACGGTGATGTTGTACGACTGGCGCTGGTCGGTGCGGTTGCTGATCTCCAGCGTGGCCTCGGCCCGCGCCTCGGCGCCCTCGCGCACCACGGTGCAGTCCTGCAGCGCCACGTCCTGCATCGCGTCGTCGGTGCCGCCGAGCCTGGCCTCGCCCTCCGGCACCTCGGCCACCTGGGCCGTGAGCGCCACGACGACCGCGCCGACGCACAGCACCGTACCGAGGGCCGCGAGGACCTTGCGGGTGCCGAGGATCGCGATCACCCCGAGCACGGCGCCGAGCGCGGCGAGCCCGATCGTGAGGTACTGCAGGGCGGCCACCGACGTGCCGACGAGCGCGCCGACGACGCCTCCGACGAGCCCGACGATGCCGAGGATGAGCGCCGTGACGGCCAGGCCCACGAACCGCTGCCGCGGCACGAAGATCGGAATCGACCCGGTGTCGGGGGCCCCGGGGGCCGTGCCCTGGGCGCGCGCCCGGCGCAACTCCTCCTCGGCGGCGTGGCGCCCCGACTGCGGCTCCGGCTGGCCGGGCTGGTGGTAGGGCTGCTCCGGGTAGGCGTGCTGCGGCTGCTGCTCCGGGTTCAGCGGCCAGGGCCGCAGGTGCTGGCCCGGCGCCACCGGCGGCCGCGTCGGCTGCTGGGGCGGTTGGTGGGGCTCGTGCGGTAGGGGTCGTTCCGGGAACGCCGACTCGCGGCGTGACTGGTGGGGAGCGGTCATCGCGAACGTCCGTTCTGCGCTGTGATCTTGTCGTAGACCTCGGGCTGCACCGGAAGCCGTTACGGGTGGCGTCCGGGCACGTCCGGCCGTGCTCTCGGTGCCTCCCGGCACGTGCTCTTCAGGTCGCTCATCGCGCGTCTCCCCCCGGTGGCACCGTCAAGTAGGCGGCGACACTAGCGCGTTGATCATGCTTTGGTCACCGACCGTGCCGTGACACGGCACACCGGACGTGTGACCTGCTCCGTTCGGAGCAGTCGCTTCGCACATTGCGTGACTACAGTGGACGGAAGCCGCAACGGCGGTGGTGGGAGCCCTGCACGGTCGCGGCGCGCGACGCGAGGGCCGCCGCGGGTCACCCGGAGTGCACATCATGGATGCCAGACGCACGACGCTCGCGGCCGTGCGCACGCTCGTCGCGCTCGCGTCGGCCGCGGCGTTCGTCGCCACCGGGTTCGCGTGGTCGCTGCACCAGCGCGTCGACACGGCCGTCGTCACCAGCGACGCCGCGATCCCCACCCCGCGCCCCACCCCCGAGGGCGAAGCGTTCACGGCGCTGCTGGTCGGCCTGGACGCCCGCACCGACGCACAGGGCGACCCGCTCCCACCCGCCGTGCTCGACGCCCTGCACGCGGGCCCGGACGAGGGTCAGCTGCACACCGACACGATCATCCTCCTGCACGTGCCCGCGGGGCTCGACGGTCGCGCGGTCGCCATCTCCATCCCGCGCGACTCGTTCGTGCCGATCGCGGGCGGCAAGGGCACCCACAAGATCAACTCCGCGTACCGGCGCGGGATGGAGGACTCCGCGGAGGCGTTGCGCGCCCAGGGCCTCGACGGCGCGGAGCTCGACCGGCGCGCCCGCGAGTCCGGCAGGCGCACCCTCGTCGCCACCGTCCAACAGCTCACCGGGGCCCGGATCGACCACTTCGCCGAAATCGGCATGGCCGGTTTCGTCGAGCTCACCGAGGCACTCGGCGGCGTGCCCGTGTGCCTGAACGCCCCCGTCCACGACTCCTACTCCGGGGTCGACCTGCCCGCAGGAAGGCACCTCGTCAGCGGCCCGGGCGCGCTCGCGTTCGTCCGGCAGCGGCACGGCCTCGAGGGCGGCGACCTCGACCGCATCGCCCGCCAGCAGGCCTTCGCCGCGGGCCTCGCCCAACGGGTGCTCGCCACGGGCACGGTCACCGCCCCCGCGCAGCTGCAGCGCCTCGTCGACATCGCCACCCGCTACGTGGTGCTCGACCGCGGCTGGCAGCTCGACAAGGCCCTCGCCCAGCTCCGCCGGGTCTCCGGCTCGTCGCTGACGTTCCACACCATCCCGACCGGACGCCCCGACCTGCGCACCCCCGTCGACGGCATCGCCGTGCAGATCGACCGCGACGAGGTGCGCACGTTCGTCCGATCGCTCCTCGACCCGGCCGACACCCCCACGACGGCGACGCCCACGGCACCGGCACCGGCGCCCACCACGACGCCGCCCGAAACCGACGACGACGGTGACGACCTCACCGTCGAACCCGCGGACGTGCCCGGGTCGACCCGCACGTCCGCGCCTCCCGTGATCACCACCGGCGTGCCCTGCGTGAACTGACCGGCGGCCGGGCAGACTGATCTCCCGTGACCGACAGCTTCCCCCGCCGGCAGGCCCGCACCCGTCGCTTCACCCTCGGCGCGCCGCGCGGCATCACCGTGTCCCCCGACGGTCAGCGGGTGGTGTTCCTGCGCAGCCGGGGCGGCACCGACCCCGTCACCTGCCTCTGGACGCTGGACCTCGGCACCGGCGAGGAACGGCTGGTCGTCGACCCGCGCGAACTCGACGCCGCAGGCGAGGACGACCTGCCGCCCGAGGAGAAGGCGCGCCGCGAGCGCACCCGGGAGCAGGCGGGCGGCGTGGTCGGCTACGCCACCGACCGGCCCGTCACCACGGCCGCGTTCGCCCTGTCCGGGCGGCTCTACCTCACCGACTTCGCGGGCGGGCTGACCCCGCGCCTCGTCGACACCCCGCCCGGCGTGATCGACCCCCGGCCCGACCCCTCAGGGCGCAGCATCGCGTTCGTGGCAGGCGGTGCGCTCCACGTCCACGACGTCACCTCCCGCGTCACCACCGCGCTCGCCGAGCCCGACGGCCCGCACGTCACCTACGGCCTCGCCGACTTCGTCGCCGCCGAGGAGATGGGCCGCATGCGCGGTTACTGGTGGGCACCCGACGGCGACGCCCTGCTGGTGGCGCGGGTGGACGACTCGCCCGTGCACCGCTGGCACATCGCCGACCCCGAGCACCCGGACCGCGAACCCACCGTCGTCGCCTACCCGGCAGCGGGCACCCCGAACGCCCGCGTCACGCTGGAGGTGGTGGACCTCGACGGCACCGTCGTTCCGGTGCGGTGGGACCAGGAGCGCGACGAGTACCTCGCCGACGCCGTCTGGGACGGCCACGGCCTCATGATCGTCGTGCAGCCCCGCGACCAGCGCGCCCTGCGGATCCTGAGCGTCGACCCGGACACCGGCGCCACCACACCCGTGCACGAGCAGACCGATCCCGCGTGGGTCGACCTCGTGCCCGGCGTACCCGCCCACACCGCGTCGGGCGCGCTCCTCACCGTCGGCGCCGTCGACGGCGGACTGCGCCTGCTCGCCGACGGGGAGCCCGTCACGCCCCCGGCGCTGCAGGTGCGCGACGTCGCGGACATCGACGGCGACGTCGTGCTGTTCCGGGCGAGCGAGGACCCCACCTCGATCGGGCTGTGGACGTGGGGACCGGACGGCCTCGCCGCCGTCACCACCGGTCCGGGCGTCCACGGCGGGCGGCTCACCGCGGGCACGCTCGTCGTGACGCGCCAGGACCTCGACACCGACGGCACGACCACCACCGTGCGGCGCGACGGCACCGAACGCACGATCGCGTCGTTCGCCGACCTCCCCGGCCTCACGCCGCGGGTCACGCTGCTCAGCGCGGGCGAGCGGGCGCTGCGCACCGCGGTGCTGCTCCCCACCGACCACGAGCCGGGCACGCGGCTGCCCGTCCTCATGGACCCCTACGGCGGCCCGCACTCCCAGCGCGTGCTCGCCGCCCGGGGTGCGTTCCTCACCAGCCAGTGGTTCGCCGACCAGGGCTTCGCCGTCGTCGTCACCGACGGGCGGGGCACGCCGGGGCGCGGGCCGGACTTCGAGCGCGCGATCCTCGGCGACTTCGCGGGCCCCGTCCTGCAGGACCAGGTCGACGCGCTGCACGCCGCCGCCGAACAGCACCCGGACCTCGACCTCACCCGCGTCGGCATCCGCGGCTGGTCCTTCGGCGGGTACCTCGCCGCGCTCGCCGTGCTGCGCCGCTCGGACGTCTTCCACGCGGCCGTGGCCGGCGCCCCCGTCACCGACTGGGCGCTGTACGACACCCACTACACCGAGCGCTACCTCGGCCGCCCGGACACCGACCCGGAGGCCTACGAGCGCTCGTCCCTGATCGCCGACGCGCCCCGGCTGACCCGGCCCCTCCTGCTCGTCCACGGCCTCGCCGACGACAACGTGGTGGCCGCCCACACCCTGCGCCTGTCGTCGGCCCTGCTCGCCGCGGGACGGCCGCACAGCGTGCTCCCGCTGTCGGGGGTCACGCACATGACGCCCCAGGAGGTCGTGGCGGAGAACCTGCTGCTGCTGCAGGTCCAGTTCCTGAAGCAGTCCCTCGGCATCGGCGCCGCATGACCGCGCCCTGACCCCGCGCGCAACTCACCCCCCGAAACGCGAGACTCGCGCACCGGGGGCGAGTCCCCCGTCTCAGGCGGCGAGTCCCCCATCCGATGCGCGAGTCTCGCGTTCAGGACGGCGAGTCTCCCGTTTCGACGCGCGAATCCCCCATCTCGGTGCGCGAGTCCCCCATCCGGTGCGCGAGTCCCCCCTTCGGTCGGCGAGTCCCTCGTCTGAGGTGGGCGAGTTTCCCGTCTCCAGGCTCGAGGCCCCCGTTCGCATCCGACAGGGCCGCGGCAGCCGCGCGTGACGTGGCCCTCGGCGTCGGCGCCCGACGACCGTCGCCTCGCGCCGCGCGCAACTCGGCCCAGGGAAGGCGCGACTCACGCCGCCAAACGCGAGACTCGCGGACCCCTGGGGCGAGTCTCCCGTTTCGACGCGCGAGTCTCCCGTCTCCGGGCCGCGGCCCCCGTTCGCGCATCCGACGGGGCCGCGGCACCCGCGCGTGGCGTCGTCCCCGCGTCGGGGCCCGACGACCGTCCCCTCGCACCGCGCGCAACTCGGCCCAGGGAACGCGCGACTCACGCCGTCAAACGCGCGACTCACGCCGCCGGACGGGGGACTCGCGGGGTGTCAGCCGTGCGCGGCGTGGTCGTAGCCGTGCACCTCCTCCTCGGAGCAGCGGCGCCGCGCGATGCGCTCGTGCCGCAGGTCCCACACGGCGATGACGAGCGCCGCGGTCACCGACAACACCGCGCCGGAGAGCGCCACGGCCGCGGCGAGCCGGAAGTTCTGCCCGGTGACGTCGAGGACCAGGTAGTACACGCCGGGCAGCGCGGCCGTGCCGACCGCCGCGCCGACCCGCTGTCCGGTCTGCAGCGCGCCCCCGGCCGAGCCGGCCATCCGCACCGGCACCTCGCGCAGCGTCAGCGTGATGTTCGGGGAGATCACCAGGCCGCCGCCGATCCCGGCGACGAGCAGGGCCGGTGCGAGCGCTCCCGTGAGCTGGTGCGCGGGCACCAGCAGCACCACCCCGACGGTGGCGACCAGTCCGGTGAGCACGCCGACCAACCCGATGACGGTCAGCCGGCGGCCGAAGCGCTCCACCAGCCGCCCGCCGACGGCTGCCGACACCGCGGACCCGAGCGCGAACGCGGTGACCGAGAGCCCCGACTGCAGCGGGGTGTAGCCCAGCCCGTTCTGCAGGAACAGCGCGAACACCAGCCAGATGCCGGAGAACCCCAGGAAGTAGACGGTGCCGAGCGCCGCGCCGGGGGCGTAGCCGCGCGTGCCGGAGAACAGACGCAGGTCGAGCAGCGGGGCGCCGCGCCTGCGCATCACACGCCGCTCCCACCACAGGAACAGGGTGATCAACCCGGCCGCGACGGGGAACAGCCACCACATCCTGCCCACGCCGCCTGAGTCGGCGTCGGCGAGCGGGAGCAGCACCGCGAGCACGGCGCCGCCGAGCAGGAGGCCGCCGACGACGTCGATCTGCCCGGTGCGCCCGGGCGCCGCCCGGGGCAGGAGCCGGGCGGCGAGCACGAGCGCGACCACCCCGATCGGCACGTTCACGAGGAAGATCCACCGCCACCCGTCGGGCCCGCCCGCGAGCGCGAGGATCACGCCGCCGACGACCGGGCCGACCGCCGTGGAGATCCCGACGGTGGCGCCGAAGAGGCCGAAGGCCCTCCCGCGCTCGTCGCCGTCGAAGAGCTGCTGGATCAACCCCGAGTTCTGCGGGGCGAGCGCCCCGGCGGCGAGACCCTGCGCGAGCCGGGCGGCGACCAGCAGCCCGATGCCGGGGGCCATGCCGGCCAGCCCGCTGAACAGCACGAACGCCGAGAGCGCTCCGAGGAACATCCGCCGCCGCCCGAGCGCGTCGCCGAGCCGGCCCGCGGGGACGAGCGCGAGTCCGAACGTGAGCGCGTACCCGGAGACGACCCACTGCACGGCCGCCGGTTCGGCGCCGAGGCTGCGCTGCAGCGACGGCAGCGCCACCGAGACGATGCTGACGTCGAGCAGGCTCATGAAGCCGGCCACCAGGGTGACCGACAGGGCCCGCCACCGGTTCGGGTCCGGCGCCTCCGCGTCGGACCGCCGCGCATCCGGCGTCGCCACGAGCCCTGTCTACCCGCCGCCGCGCGGTCTGGCACGCTGGGCGGGCCCACCGTCAGGAGGAAGAACGTGGCACTGCAACGACCCGACGTCGACCCGCACGACGGCCCGGCCCCCGCGGACCTGCTGGTCCAGGACCTGAACCCCGGCATCGGGGAGGAGGCGACCCCGGGCCGCACCGTCGAGGTGCACTACGTGGGCGTGGCCCACTCCACCGGCGAGGAGTTCGACGCCTCCTGGAACCGCGGCTCGACCTTCCAGTTCCCGCTCGGCGCGGGCCGTGTCATCGCGGGCTGGGACCGCGGCGTGGCCGGCATGAAGGTCGGCGGCCGCCGCCGGCTGGTGATCCCGCCGCACCTCGGTTACGGCGACCGCGGCGCGGGCGGTGCGATCAAGCCCGGCGAGACGCTGATCTTCGTCGTCGACCTCGTGAACGTGCACTGATCCTGGACCTGCTGCTGATCTCGGACACCCACGTCCCGGTGCGGGCGAAGGACCTGCCCGCGCCGGTGTGGGCGGCCGTCGACGCCGCCGACGTGGTGATCCACGCGGGTGACTGGGTGTCGGTCGACCTGCTGGACGCGCTCGAGGCCAGGGCGCAGCGCCTCGTCGGGGTGTTCGGCAACAACGACGGCGCCGCATTGCGGGCCCGCCTGCCGGAGGTCGCCCGTGTCGAGCTTGGCGGCGTCCGGTTCGCCGTGGTGCACGAGACCGGCGCCTCCGCGGGGCGCGAGCGGCGCTGCGCGCGGGCGTACCCCGACGTGGACGTGCTGGTCTTCGGCCACAGCCACATCCCGTGGGACACCACGGCGGAGGGCGGGCTGCGCCTGCTCAACCCCGGTTCCCCCACCGACCGGCGGCGGCAGCCGACGTTCACGTGGATGACGGCGCGGGTCGCCGACGGCGCCCTCATCGACGTGGATCTCCACCACCTGCCACCTGGCTGAGCACGGGCGGGCGTGGTTGAGTGCCCTGGTGAGCCGCGCGAAGACCGTGGAGACGCGGGACGGGGTGGAGCTGACCAACCTCGACCAGCCGCTCTTCGACGGCGCCGACGCCACCAAGCGTGACCTCGTCGACTACCTCGACGCGGTGCGCGACCGCATCCTGCCCGAATTGCGGCAGCGGCCGCTCTCGGTGATCCGGGTCCGGCCGGGGCAGGAGCCGTTCATGCAGAAGAACGTGCCCAAGTACACCCCGGACTGGATCGAGACCACCACGGTGTGGGCCGAGGCGTCGCGGCGCCAGGTGCGCTACGCGCTGGCGAACGACCGCCGCACGCTGTTGTGGTTCGCCAACCAGCGCTCGGTGGAGTTCCACCCGACCCTGATGCGCGTGGGTGAGCCGCACCCCACGTACCTGGTCCTGGACCTCGACCCGCCCGCCGGCGACGACTTCGCGCACGTCGTGCGGGCGGCGCGGCTGGTGCAGCAGGCGCTCGCCGACAGCGGGCTCGAGGGCGTGGTCAAGACGAGCGGCTCGAAGGGCCTGCACATCTTCGTGCCCCTCGCCGACGACGTCGGCTTCGAGGACGCCGCCGCAGCCACCCGGGCGCTCGCCGCGCGGGCCGAGCGCGTCGATCCCGACGTCGCCACCACGGCGTACATCAAGGACGACCGGGACGGGAAGGTGTTCCTGGACTCCACCCGGTCGGGTGGTGCCACGGTGGTGGCGGCGTACAGCCCGCGGGTGCGGCCGGGCGTGCCGGTGTCGTTCCCGGTGGCCTGGGACGACCTCGACCGGGTGACGCCCCGCGACTTCACCGTCCACACGGCCGTCGGCCTGCTCGGCGACGCCGACCCGTGGCGCGAGCGCATGCCGCAGCCGCAGAAGCCACCCGCCGACCTGCTGGAGGAAGGCCACGAGATCCCGATCGCGCGGGTCGCCGCCATGCACGAGGGGAAGCGGCGGGCGCGGGCGCGGCGGCAGTGACCCGCGTAGAGAGGCCGTTCAAGCCACCGCCACGGCGCCGCACCGCCGGGCGTCCGCTCCCCCGGTGACGGCGCCGGTGCCGGGGTCGCGGCGGACGGCCTGGCACCCGCCGAAGAACAGGTTCGGGGCGTCGAAGACCATGACGCGCCCGCAGACGGCCTCGAGCGCCGCGAGGTCGATTCCGGGCTCGGCGTAGGCGATCCCGCTCTCGACGTGCAACCGCGGGGCGTCCACCGCGTCCTGCAGCGACATGCCCCGGTCGATCGCGTTCACGAGGACCTGCAGGAGCGCGCTGCGGATGCGGCGCGAGCCCGCGGAGCCGACCACGAGCTCGGCGGCGCCGGCGCGGCGCACCACGGTGGGGGCCATCGAGGACGGCAGCCGCTGCCCGGGTTCGGCCGGGCCGACGAGGTCGTGCTCGCCGAGCATGTTGTTGAGGTGGACGCCGGTGCCGGGCACCGTGACGCCGGAGCAGGCGCCGTTGGAGCAGGTCACCGAGCAGGCCCACCCGTCGGCGTCCAGCACGGAGACGTGGGTGGTGGAGCCGAGCCTTCCGGCGGCGGACGGCGCCGGGGCGCGCTCCCCCACCGCGAGTGCCGCGGCGATGCCGGCCACGTCCGGCGCACCCGGTTCGGCGTCCAGCTGCGCCAGTGCGCGCACCAGCCGCGTGCCGCCCGCGCTCGGCGGCGGGTTGGTGAACACCTCGCGCCCGCGGTAGTCGACGCGCAGCGGGACGCGCGGCACGACGTGGTAGGCCGCGAGGTCGGCCGGGGTCAGCACGCCGCCGCCCGCGCACACCCGTTCGGACACCGCACGGGCGATGTCACCGGTGTAGAACGGCTCCGCCCCTTCCGCGCCGAGGCGGTCGAGGGCGTCGGCGAGCTGCGGGTCGCGGAGCAGGTCGCCCTCCCGCGGCGCCCGGCCGTCCACGAGGAACTGCGCGGCGGCCTCCGGGGTGGCGTCCACGACGTTGGCGAGCAGCCCGAACACGTACGCCTGCATCGCGTTGACCCGCACGCCGGTGCGGGCGAGCCGGGCCGCCGGGGCGGTGAGGTCGGTCAGGGGCATGCGGCCGAACCGCTCCACCGCGGCCGCGACGCCCGCGGGCGCGCCGTACGTCGCGCACGACGACGCCCCGATGTCGAAGACCTGGGTGGCGTCCTCGAACGACACGACGACGCGCGTCATCGGCAGCGGGGACACCCCGGCACCGCGGCCGGGCACCGACACGAAGAAGTCGAGCAGCTCGGGCTGCTCACCCGGTGGGGCGACGAGCAGGTATCCGCCCGCGCCCAGGCCGGTGAGCAGTGGCTCCGCCACGAACGACGTGACGACGGCGGCCACCGCGCCGTCGACGGCATTGCCGCCGGCGCGCAGGGCCGCCACGCCCGCCTCGGCCGACGCCGGATGCCCGGCGGCGACCACACCTCGCTGTGCCACGACCGTCCTCCCGAACCGTCGCCCCCGACGAGGCTATTGCCTCTCGGGTGGACGAGTCAGGAGGAAAGCGGTGGCATCATCCCTCGGATCCGCGAATCCGGTCGCAGGTGGCTTCCACCTCGGCCCACGCCTTGCGCGCCTCGGGATCGCTCGCGAGCCACTCCTCGGCCCTCGAGGCGGCGGCGGTGTCCCCGTTGGCTGCGAGGACGTGCAGCTCGACCAACTCGTCCTTCCAGTCCCGGCTCGTCGCCGGTTCCGCTCCTGCGGCACTCATGGAGCAACGGTTGCGCACCGGCCGCAGATGGGAAAGCTGGACGCGCCGGGGTGTGAGCGGTGTCTCTCCGATGGTCCGTCGAACGGGTCGGAACGGACGTGCCGGTCCCCTGGCGCGGGCCTCCGTCAGGAGGTCGGCGGCTCGTCCTCGCCCGACTCCTCCGCGGCGTCGGCTTCCTCCTTCGTGCGGTGCACGGCGCCGGGGGCGTGGTCGGGCGGGCCGTAGACCGTGTACAGCACGAGCGGGTTCGGGCCCGTGTTCACGAAGTTGTGCTTCGTGCCCGCCGGCACGACGACCAGGTCGCCCGGTTCGACGGCCTTCTTCTCACCGCCGACCTGCGCCTCGGCCGTGCCGCTGACGAAGGTGAGGATCTGGTCGATCCCCTCGTGGACCTCCTCGCCGATCTCGCCGCCCGGCGGGATGGTCATGATCACGAGCTGGGTGTGCTCGCCGGTCCAGAGGACACGCCGGAAGTCGTCGCTGCTCTCCGCGACGGACGCGATGGTGAAGTGCTCCATGCCGCTTCTGTGCCCCGATCGCGCCCGTTCCACGCGTGCGAGGATGCGGAGATGGTTCTGGAGATCGCCGACATCACCGTGTTGCCCGGCACCGGCGCAGAGTTCGCCGACGCGGTGCGGGAGGGCATCCGGTACGTCGCCGACACCCCCGGGTTCCGCAACGCGCGGCTCACGAAGGGCATCGAGTCGCCCGGCCGGTTCGTGCTCATCATCGGGTGGGACAGCGTCGAGGCCCACACCGTCGGGTTCCGCGAGTCCGAGAACTTCGCCCGCTGGCGCAGCCACATCGGCCCGTTCCTGGACGGCAACCCGCGGGTGGAGCACTTCGACGAGGTCACCCTGCCGGGGCCGGCCGCGGGCTGAGAGCGGACTGAGGGCCTCACCGAGGGCCACCCCGTAACGTCGTCGCGTGCACCCCACCCGCGGCGGCAGGCCGTCCCTCGCGCTCAGCGCCGTGCTCGCCGTGCTGGGTGGCCTCCTGCTCACGGGTGCCGCGGCGCCCGCGGACGTGCGGGTGGCGGAAGAGCGTGTCACCACGGCCGACGGCGTCGAGCTCGACACCTCGCTCTACCTCCCCGCCACCACGCCGGCTCCCGCCGTGCTCGTGGCGCACGGCTTCGGCGGGAGCAAGGCCTCGGTCGACGCCGACGCCCGCGCGCTCGCGGCACGCGGCTTCGTGGTGCTCACGTGGTCGGCGCGGGGGTTCGGCACGAGCACCGGGCAGATCGCCCTCGACTCCCCCGACCACGAGGTGGCCGACGCGCGGGCCCTCGTCGACCGGCTCGCCGGTCGTCCCGACGTGGTCCAGGACGCGCCCGGCGACCCGCGGGTGGGCGTCACCGGCGCGTCGTACGGCGGGGCGCTCGCGCTGCTCCTCGCCGGGCTCGACCCGCGCGTCGACGCCCTCGCCCCGGTGATCACCTGGAACAACCTGGGCCAGGCGCTGTTCCCGAACGCGGCAGCCGCGGCGCCGCCGCCTGCCGACACGCCCGCGCACGGCATCGCCGCGCCGGACGGGGTGTTCAAGAGCGGCTGGGCGGGGCTGCTCTTCTCGGCCGGGCGCGACGAGACCTCGGACGAGCCGGGCGCCGCGGCGGCGAGCGCCGGACCGGCGAACCCGTGCGGCCGCTTCACCGCGGAGATCTGCGCGGCCTACACCGAGGCGGCCACCACCGGCCGGATCTCCCCCGCCACGGCGGAGCTCCTGCGCCGCTCGTCGCCCGCCACCGTGGCCGACCGGATCACCGCGCCGACGCTGCTGGTGCAGGGCGAGCAGGACACGCTGTTCGGCCTCGACCAGGCCGACGCGACGGCGCGGCAGATCACGGGTGCGGGCGGCCGCGTGAAGGTGGAGTGGTTCGCGGGCGGGCACGACGGCGCCGCTCCGGCCGAGGCCGTCCGCGACACCGTCGGCGACTGGTTCGACTTCCACCTCGCCGGCATCGGCGACGACCCGGGCACCGGCTTCTCCTACGTGGTGCCCAGCGGGGTGCGGGCCGGTTCCAACACGCCCACCAGCCGCACGCTCGCCGCACCGGCGTACCCGGGCCTGCCCGGAGCCGCGGCGCTGCTCACCACGCCGCTGCCGCTGGAGGGCGACGCGCAGGAGATCGTGCACCCGGCGGGCGGCCGGCCCGCCGCGATCACCTCGCTGCCCGGTCTCGGGGGCGCGCTCGGATCCGCCGCCGGGCGGATCTCGGCGTTCGCGGCCGATCCGGCGGGTCAGTCCGCCACGTTCCGCACGCCCCCGCTCGAGGCCTCGCTCGTGCTGGCAGGCGCCCCGCGGGTGCAGGTGAGCGTCGCGCGGGTGCCGGGTCAGCCCGCGCCGGCCGAGGCCGTGCTCTTCGCGCGCGTCACGGAGCTGGACCCGGACGGCAGGCGCACCCTGCTCGGCGGCGCCGTCGCGCCGATGCGCGTACCGGTTCCCGCCGACGGCACGCCTGCGACGGTCACGGTGACGCTGCCCGGCCTGGTGGCACCCGTCGAGTCCGGCAACCGGCTCGCCGTCTCGATCGCCACCACCGACCAGGGCTTCACCAGCCCGGTCGAGCCCGCGGTCTGGCAGGTCGACGTCACCGGCGACCTCATCGTGCCGGTGGTGCCGGGCACCAGCGCCACCGCCTCCACGGTGCCGCTCGGCCCGCTCGTCGGCATCGCCGTGGTGCTCGCGATCGCCCTCCTCGGCTGGATGGGGTTCCGGCTACGCCGCCGGCGCGCCACCGCGCCCGTCGCCGCCGAAGACGGGCCGCCGCTGCGGGTCAGCGGTCTCGCCAAGACCTACGCCGGTGGATTCCAGGCGGTGAAGGACGTGTCGTTCACCGTCGAGCAGGGCATCGTGCTCGGCTTGCTCGGCCCCAACGGGGCAGGCAAGACCACCGTGCTGCGCATGCTCATGGGGCTGGTGCGCCCCACCGCGGGCACGGTCAGCGCCTTCGGGCAGCCGATCGGGCCGGGCTCGCCCGTGCTGGCGCGGATCGGCGCGTTCGTGGAGGGCCCCGGGTTCCTCCCCCACCTGTCCGGCGCCGACAACCTGCGCCTCTACTGGGCCGCCACCGGCCGCCCGGCCGCCGAGGCGCACGTCGAGGAGGCCCTGGAGATCGCCGACCTCGGCGCGGCGCTCGGGCGCCGGGTTGGCACGTACAGCCAGGGCATGCGCCAGCGGCTCGCCATCGCGCAGGCGATGCTCGGGCTCCCCGACCTCCTCGTGCTCGACGAGCCGACCAACGGGCTCGACCCGCCCCAGATCTCGGCGATGCGCGAGGTCCTGCGCCGCTACGCCGCGCGGGGCCGCACCGTCGTGGTGTCCAGCCACCTGCTCGCCGAGGTGGAGCAGACCTGCACGCACGTGGTCGTCATGCACCGCGGCGAGGTGGTGGCGGACGGCACGGTCGAGGAGATCATCGCCGGCGGTGGCGCGGCCACCTTCACCGTCGACGCGCCCGAGCGCGCCGCGTCCGTGCTGTCCGACCTCGCGGGCGTCCTCTCGGTCGAGGTGGTCGAGGGCGGCGTGCACGCCGAGCTCAACGGCACGCCGCGCGCCGAGGCCGTGCGGGCGCTCGTCGCGGCCGGCGTCGAGGTGGCCGCGGCCGGCCCGCGGCGGCGCCTCGAGGACGCGTTCCTGCAGCTCGTCGGGGAGGACCGGACACCATGACACCGCATACGACGACGGAGAGCACCAGGACGCCACCGTCGCCGGTCACGCGGCGGTCCTTCCGGCCCGAACGCACCCTGCCGGTGCGGGTCGAGCTGGAGCGGCAGCTGCGGCGCAGGCGCACGCAGGTGGTGTTCGGCCTGGTCGTGCTGCTGCCCGTGCTGCTGTGGGTGGCGTTCGAGCTGGCCCCGGACGCCCCGCCCACCAACTCGCTCAGCCTCGTCGACCTCGCCACCGGCAGCGGGCTGAACTTCGCCGTGTTCGCGATGTTCGCCTCGTCGTCGTTCCTGCTGGTCGTGGTCGTGGCGCTGTTCTTCGGCGACACGGTGGCCGCGGAGGCGTCCTGGTCGAGCCTGCGGTACCTGCTCGCGGCGCCCGTGCCGCGGGCGCGCCTGCTGCGCCAGAAGACGGTGGTGGCGGCGGTGCTGTCGCTCGTCGCCCTGCTCCTGCTGCCGGCCGTGTCGCTCGTGGTCGGCACCCTCGCCTACGGCGCGGGCGACATGGTGAGCCCCACCGGCGCCTCCCTCGACTACGGCCCCGGCGTCGTACGGGTCCTGTCCGGCGCCGTGTACCTCGCGGTGCACCTGAGCTGGGTGGCGGCGCTCGCACTGCTGCTGTCGGTGTCGACCGACGCCCCGCTCGGCGCCGTCGGCGGCGCGGTCATGGTGTCGATCGTGTCGCAGATCCTCGACCAGATCACCGCGCTCGAGGGCCTGCGCGACTTCCTGCCCACCCACTTCGACGACGCCTGGGCCGGCCTGCTCGGCAACCCGGTCGACTGGGACGGCATGACGCGGGGCGCGCTCTCGGCGTCGATCTACGCGCTGGTGCTGGGCGCAGCCGCGATCTGGCGGTTCCAGCGCAAGGACATCACGAGCTAGGGCCCCCGCCCCGCTCGCAGGCCCCCGCCCCGCTATGCCGGCAAGGTGGCTTTACTGGCGTAATCGGCCAGCAAAGCCACCTTGCTGGCGTCCCGTCAGGCCGGGGCCGGCGGGGTCAGCAGCGCCGAGAGCGTCAGCGACGCGCCGGCCACGAGCAGCACGATCCCGACCGGGACCACCAGCCGGGCACCCCGCGGCGCCGTCTTCTCGATCACCATCACGACCGTGAGCCCGACCATCCACACCAGGCTGCCGAGGCCGGTGGCGACCATCACGAGCATCAGCGCCCAGCAGCAGCCCAGGCACGACAGGCCGTGCCGCAGCCCCAGCCGCCAGGCGCCGGCGGTACCGCGGCGGTAGTGCTGCCAGAGGAACCCGACCGGGTTGCGGCACGCCGTCAGACAGGCGTTCTTGAGCGGGCTGAACTGCACGGCGCCCGCCAGCAGGAGCGCCGGCCCGAGCACGAGCCCGGGCCGGGCGGCGAGCCACGCCCACGCCGCGACGAGCGCGTCCACCGCGGCGTCGCCGAGCAGCGCGACCCCGGCGAACCCCGTCCAGACCGCCAGGTACCCGGCCAGGAACGCCGCACGCACGGCCGCGCGGCGCGGGGCCCGTGCGCTGACCACGTCGAACATCCGCACCATCGGCACCACGGTCGGCAGCATCATCGCGCCGATCATCACCAGCCAGACGGCGAGGAGCGCGAACCAGGACGACGGCGCAGCTCCGGGCGCCGCGCCGTGGTGACCCGCTCCCGCAGGCCCCGCGACGACGAGCGATGCGGTCAGGACCCAACACGCACCCGCCACGACCCAGAGGACGACCCCGGGGTCGTGGCGGGCACGCGCCGCCGCGGAGACGAGCCCCGGCACGATCAGGCCGCGAAGTGGAACGAGCCCTGGATGGCGTTCTGGCCCATGACCGAGACATCCGGCAGGCCGTGCCTGCTGCCGTCGCGCCGGAAGTTCTCGGCCTTGCCGACGTAGGCGGGCGAGCCGGGGATCGTGGAGAAGATCGATTCGTGCAGCGTGGTGGGCTGTCCCGTCGGCCCTAGGTACTGCACGAGGCGCGCCTCGGCGACCTCACCGATCTTGATGTAGCCCTTGCCCTCCACGACGTCGAAGGTGATCGGCACCCGCTCGACCGCCACGACCTCCCCGATCAGGGCGGCGAGGTCGGCCACGGGGCCCCCGAGCTGACCGGTGAAGACGTTCATCAACGCGGACTGCTGCTCGTCGCTGCACTGGTCGTCGACGAACAGGGCGACCTTCCAGTTGCCTGCCAGCACGTTGCCGGGGATGTGGCTCGACGCGCAGACGCAGTGGCCGGACACGTCCACCCCCTGCACCGTGCCCCGGTCGACGTACCAGCCGAGGATGGAGTCGCAGGTGCCGTTGCCGTCGGGGTCCTCGCCCACCCAGCAGGGGCACAGGACGTTGCAGGTGCAGACCTCCAGCAGCCTGCCCTCGATGTCGTAGGTCGTCGCCACGGTCTCAGCCGTCATGGCACACCCCCTCGGGTCAGGAGGCGCAGGGTAAGGACGGCCGTGCCCGGGGCGGTAGTCGGAGAACTACGTACCCCCGATGCCAGCAAGGTGGCCATGCTGGCGCATTACGCCAGTATGGCCACCTTGCCGGCGTTCTAGAGGCGCGCCTTCACCGCCGCCAGTACCTCCCCGGGCGCCTCCATCTGCGGCATGTGCCCCGCGGCCACCCGCGTCAGCTCCACGCCGTCGGGCACCGGCAGGATGCGGTCGGACGTGCCCCACACGATCGTCACCGGCACATCGACGCCCTCCAGGAGGGCCCGGGTGTCGATGGCCTGCCGGTCACCCTCGCCCAGCAGGGTGCCGAGCACGGCGGTGAGCGCCTTGTCGACGCCGTCGAGCCGCTTGTAGCGCAGCAGGTCGTCGACGAGCTGGCGCGTGACGAGCGACTCGTCCGAGAACAGCCGTCCCACCAGGGGTTTCAGCTCCCGCCGCGAGGACGCGGATGCGAACCCGCGCAGGTACTCCGCGTCCGCGTCCGGGGTGAAGCCGGCCGGGGCGATCAACGTCAGGGACGCCACCTTCCCCGGCTCGGCCTTCGCCACGGCGGCCACGACCGCGCCGCCGAGCGAGTGCCCCACCAGGTGCGCCCGCTCGATCCCGCGGGCGTCGAGGAACCCGGTGACGGTGTCGGTGAGCGTCCGGAGCGAGCCGTCGCCCACGTCCTTGCCGGACGCCCCGTGCCCGGGCAGGTCGAGCGCGATCGCGCGGTGTCCCTCCTCGGCGAGCGGCTGCTGCACGAACAGCCAGGAGTTCTTGTCGCCGCCGTAGCCGTGCACGAGCACGACCGGGACGCCGGCGTCGTCGGGCCCGAGGGACACGTAGGAGATCGTCCGCCCGCCGACGTCGACGAGCTGGGGTTCCGGCTCGTCCTCCCCCTCGAGCGCCCCGGACTCGACGGCCGCCTTCGCCTCCTCGACGACGGCGTCGATCTCCGCGTCGGGCACCTCGGCCGGGGCCACGACGGCGAGCACCGCGCCCACCGGCAGGTCCGAGCCGGGTTCGGCGATGATCCGCCGCACCGGGCCCTCCACCGGTGACTCCAGGGTGCCCGCGATCTTGTCGGTCTCGATGTCGACGATGTCGTCGCCCTTGGCGATCGTGTCGCCCTCGGACACGAACCAGTCGACGATCTTGCCCGTCTTCATCGAGAGGCCCCACTTGGGCATCGTGACGGTCAGGATCCGATCATCGGGCATAGTCGACCGCCGTCTTCACCGCGCCGGCGATCTTCGCCGCGTCCGGGATGTACAGGTCCTCCAGCGCGTCGGTGAACGGCACCGGGGTGTGCGGCCCGGTCACCAGCTGGATCGGCGCGCGCAGCGACCCGAACGCGTCCTGCGCCACCGTGGCCGCCACGTCGGTGGCGAGCGAGCAGCGCGGGTTGGACTCGTCCACCACCACCAGGCGGCCGGTGTTCTCCACCGACTCCAGGATCGTGTCGACGTCCAGCGGGCTGGTGGTCCGCGGGTCGATCACCTCGGCCTGCACGCCGGAGCCCGCGAGCTCCTCGGCCGCCTCCAGGGCGGTGTGCACCATCCGGCCGATGGCCACGATCGTGACGTCCCCGCCCTCGCGCACGACGTTGGCCTCCCCGAACGGGAGCACGTAGCTCTCCTCCGGAACGTCGGCCGAGGTGTCGTAGAGCATCTTGTGCTCGGCGAAGATCACCGGGTCGTCGTCGCGGATCGAGGCGATCATCAAGCCCTTCGCGTCGTACGCGTTGGACGGCGCCGCGACCTTCAGACCCGGGACGTGGGTGAACACCGACAGCAGCGACTGTGAGTGCTGCGCCGCGGCCCGCAGGCCCGCGCCCCACATCGTGCGGATCACGACGGGGGTGACGGCCTTCCCGCCGAACATGTACCGGAACTTGGCGGCCTGGTTGAAGATCTGGTCGAAGCAGACGCCCATGAAGTCGATGAACATCAGCTCGGCCACCGGGCGCATCCCGCCGGTCGCGGCGCCGATCGCGGCCCCGATGAACGCCGACTCCGAGATCGGGGTGTCCAGCACCCGGCCCGGGAACCTGCCGTACAGGCCCTTCGTGACGCCGAGCACCCCGCCCCACGCGTCGTTCTCGCCGGGCGCCCCCTCGCCACCCGCGTTGTCCTCACCCATGACGATCACGCGCTCGTCGCGCTCCATCTCGCTCGCCAGCGCCTCGTTGATCGCCTCGCGGTAGGTGATGTTGCGTGCCATCGTCGAACCCTCCGATCAGTACGAGACGTAGACGTCGGTGAGCAGGTCGTCCACGCCGGGTTTCGGGGCGGCCTTCGCGGCCGCGACGGCCTGGTCGACCGCGGCGGCGACCTCGGTGTCGATCCGGTCGAGCTGCTCGGCGGACAGCTGCCCCGCCTCGGTGACCCGTGCCCGGAACCGCTTCAGGCAGTCCAGCCGCTCGCGGGCGTCGGCGACCTCCGCGCCGCGGTAGAGCTGCTGGTCGCCCTCGAAGTGCCCGAAGTACCGGGTGAACTTGACCTCGATCAGCGTCGGGCCACCGCCCTCGCGGGCCCGGGCCACCGCCTCGCCCGCGGCCTCGTGCACGGCGAAGAAGTCGAACCCGTCGACGATCACACCGGGCATCCCGAACGCCGCGGCCCGGTCGGCGATGTCGTCGCTCGCCACCGACCACGTGGACGACGTCGACTCGGCGTACCCGTTGTTCTCCGCCACGAAGATCGCCGGCAGGTTCCACACGGTGGCCAGGTTCAGCGACTCCAGGGTGGTGCCCTGGTTGGAGGCGCCGTCACCGAAGAACGCGACCGCGACCCCGCCGTCACCCTTGTGCTTCGACGCCAGCGCGCGGCCGCAGATGAGCGGCGGGCCACCACCGACGATCCCGTTGGCCCCGAGCATGCCCTTGGACAGGTCGGCGATGTGCATCGAGCCGCCCTTGCCGCGGCACGACCCGGTGCTGCGGCCGTAGATCTCGGCCATCATCGCCGTGATGTCGACGCCCTTGGCGATGCAGTGGCCGTGGCCGCGGTGGGTGGAGGCGATGGCGTCGCGGTCGTCGAGGTGGGCGCACACGCCCGCCGCGGACGCCTCCTCCCCCGCGTACAGGTGCACGAAGCCGGGGATGTCCCCGCTCGCGAACTCCTCGTGCACCCGCTCCTCGAAGTCCCGGATCGTGCGCATCACGCGGTAGGCGTCGAGGAGCTGGTCGGGTGTGAGCTCCTGGGACGTGGGGGTGGGCAGGGTGCCGGTCATGACAGCGCCTCCTTCGGTGACACGAGGACCTTCACGTTCTCCTCCTTGTTGTCGATCAGCTCGCGGAAGCCGCGATCGACGATGTCGGCCAGCCCGATCCGGCCGGTGATGAACTGCTGGGCGTCGACCGTCCCGTCGCGGAGCAGGGCGATCGTGTCGGCGTGGTCGCCGCAGTACGCGAGCGAACCGACCACCGCGACCTCGGAGAACACGAGCTCGTTCATCGGCACCTGCGGCACGTGTCCCCAGATCGCGACGTTCACGACCGTGCCCCCCGGGCGCACGGAACCGATCGCGGCGGCCAGCACCGCGTCGACCCCGGCGCACTCGAACGCCACGTCGGCACCGCCACCCGTGAGATCGCGGATCGCGGCGGGCGCGTCGGTGCCGGTCGGGTCGACGACCTCGTCGGCACCCGCCCCGGTGGCCTTCGCCTTCCGCGCGGCCGCCGGTTCGACCACCACCACCCGGCCGGCGCCCGCGGCCTTCAACGCCGCCGTGGTGACCAGGCCGATCGGGCCCGCGCCGAACACCGCGGCCGTGCCACCCGGCCGCAGCCCGGACAACCGCACGGCGTGGTAGCCCACGGCGAGCGGCTCGACGAGGGCCCCGACGTCCGTGGGGAGGTCGCCGAGCGGGTGCGCCCAGCGCGCGTCCACGACGCACCGCTCCGCGAACCCGCCGTCCTGCCCGGACAGGCCGACGAAGCCGAGCTTGCGGCAGATGTTGTAGCGGCCCGCCGCGCAGGCCACGCACTCACCGCACACGTAGTAGGGCTCGACGGCGACGCGGTCGCCCTCCTGCAGGCGCGTCACGCCGGACCCGACCGCGGACACGACGCCCGCGAACTCGTGCCCCATGACGACCGGCAGCGCCGACCCGGTGATCGGGTGCGGCGCCCCCTCCGGCGGGATGAAGATCGGGCCCTCGAGGAACTCGTGCAGGTCGGTGCCGCAGATCCCGCACCAGTCGACGCTCACCTCGACCTGGCCCGGGCCCACCTGCGGGTCGGGGACCTCCTCGACCCTGATGTCACCCCTGCCGTGGAATCGCGCCGCTCTCATGAGCGCACCTCCTCCGTGGTCGCGTCCGGGTCGAGCAGCCGCCGCTGCGCCGCGGCGGCGAGGACGGTCCGCACGTCGAGCACCCGTGGCCCGTCCGCCGCGAGCGTCACCGTGACCGGGGTCGTCGGCCCGAACTCGATCTCCCGCTCGCCGTCGACGGCGACGGTGCCCCGTTCCAGCTCCACGGCGTGCGACCGTCCGGGGTCGAGCGGGCCGGCCCGGTGCACACCGACCGGCGCCACGACGCCCGGCGCGATCGGGGCGAGCACGGTCTGCGGTGCGGCGTCGGCGCCCGCCAGCCGCACCACTACCCCGTGCGGGTCGGTGCGGGCGGCCGGGTGCAGCAGCCCGGCGATGCTGGACAGGCCGATCGCGTGCGGCTCGGCGAACGCGCAGTACAGCTCCCGCAGCGTGGCCGGCTGCCACAGCGCGCGGGACCCCACGTGCGTCACCGTCGAGACGCACACGTCGACGAGGGCGAGCTCGTGGCTCGCACCCGCGACCACGTGCAGGGCCTTCGCCCGGTAGGTCGCCTCGTCGACGGGCACGCGGCCGGTCGACACGAGCCCGGCCGCCGTGCCCGCCACCGTGGCTTCCCACATCTCGGGGAACGCGTTGTTCGTGCCGGTCGACAGCGGCAGCAGCGCGGCGTCCCCGCTCGCCGCCGCGGCCGCGCGCACGGTGCCGTCCCCACCGAGCAGCACGATCACCGACGCGCCCGCGTCCACCATCCGGCGCACCAGCGCGCGCGTGTCGTCGGCGGTGCCGCTGATCGCGTCGAGCTCGACGAACTCCAGCTCGGGCCAGCGCGCGGCGTCCGCGCGGCGCTTGTCGTGTGCCCGCAGCACGCCCGCCGCGACGCCCATGGCATCGGTGGACATCAACACGCGGGCCACCCCCGTGGCCCCCGCCGCGGCGATCAGCCGCAGCGCCATGTTGGTCTTCTCCGCGTTCGGGAAGACCGAGGCCTGGGCGACGAGCCGGCGGATGTCCCGCCCGGACATGGGGTTCGCGACGATGCCGATGCACGAGCCCGCCACGACCGGCAGCTCCGTGCTCGCAGACGGCATCACCCGCCCGTTCGACCCACCGTGCTGCACCCGCGCCTCCGAGCCTCGACGGGGCGTCGATGCCCCGCGTGACCCACTTCACTCCGGTCGGCGCGGCGAGGCAACCGTTGCACGGGGGTTGCACCCGCTGGGGCCGTGCCCCAGGCCTCCCTTATGCCAGCAAGGTGGCTTTACTGGCATATTGCGCCAGTAAAGCCACCTTGCTGGCGTTCGGGGCACGGCCTACGGCGCCACGTCACTGGCGAGGAACAGCGCCGCATAGGCCGTCTCGATCGGCACGCCCGGGCGTTTCAGCACGGTGCCGTTGATGAGCGCCTCGTTGATCTCCGGGGCCTGGTGCTCGTTGATCGGCGAGAGGATGTAGCCGGGGTGCAGGGAGTTGCAGCCCACCCCGTCCTTCCCGTGGGTGGCCGCCACGTTCTTGCTGACGTTGAGGATCGCCCCCTTCGCAGCCTGGTAGGCGTACGAGTTGGGCACGCCGGCCAGGCCCCAGATGGACGAGACGTTGATGATCGAGCCCGCCTTCTGCCGGATCATGTGCGGCAGCACCTCGCGCATGCCGAGGAAGATGCTCTTCAGGTCGATGTCGAGCAGGCGGTCGTACTGCTCCTCGGTGGTCTCGAGGATCGGTTCGTACTCGCACACCGCGCGTTGTTTATGAGGATGTCGATGCGGCCGTGCTCGGCGACGACCGACTTCCACCGGTCGGCCTGCGTGACGTCCATCTTCACGAAGGTGACCTTGCTGTCCTCGGTGTCGGCGGCGTCGAGGACGTCGCCCGAGACGACGGCCTTCGCGCCCTCCCGCATGAACAGCTCGGCCATCTCCCGGCCCTGGCCGCGGGCCGCGCCGGTGATGAGCGCGACCTTGCCCTTCAGCCGATCCACCATCGGTTCCGCTCCCCCGTTCGCGGTGGGTCAGGATTCGGCGTCGGGCAGCGGCAGCCCGGCGGCCTCCATCTCCTCGAGCAGGATCGGCACGGCCGAGGTGGCGGCGTGGATGCCGATCACCGAGGCGATCTCCATGATCTCGAGGATCTCCTGGGGCGTGGCGCCGTAGCCGATCGCGTTCTCGATGTGCAGCTTGAGCCCCTTGACGTACAGGTGGGTGGCCGCCGTGTCGAAGGCGATGTAGACGAACTCCTTGATCTTCGGCTCGAGCGTGCCGCTGCGCCACGGGACGGAGCTGAACTCGGTGTAGGCGTCGAAGATCTCGGGGTCGAGCTCGAGCATCTCGTCCCAGAACGCGTGCCAGTAGCCGCGCGTCTTCGTGAACTCGGCCTTGAGCCGTTCCTGGTACTCGTCCAGCTCCGCCGCACCCGTGCGCAGGCCCTTCTCCTCGAGCACCTCCACCAGGATCGGCACGCCGATGTTCATCGCGTGGATGCCCAGCGTGCTGGTGAGCTCGAGCACCTCCATGATCTCCTGCGGGGTGGCGCCGTACTTCAGCGCGGACTTGATGTGCTGCCGCACGCCCGGCAGGTACATGTGGGTGGCGGCGGCGTCGACCGCGATGTAGATGAACGCCTTGGTCTTGTCGTCGAGGTGGTTCTTGCGCCACGGGACGGCGGAGAAGTTCAGGTACGAGCGCAGGAACTCCGGGTGCAGCCGCAGCATGCCCTCCCAGGGCTCACCCCAGGTGCCGCGCACCTCGATGAACTCCTTCTTGAGCGCTTCCTGCTCCGCGGTCAACGTCATGGTCGGTCTCCTCGTCGTGGATATCGGGGTCAGCCGAGCACGGTGGCGATGCGGGCCGCCTCGCCCTCGACCGCGGGGAACCTGTCTCGCACCCGGCCGTCGTGGCCGGGACGACCGTCGCGCCGGTCTCGGCGGCGAGCTGGTTGATGAACCGCAGGGCCGAGCGCATCTCCTGCAGGTCGGTGAAGGCGAAGAAAGGCCACTCGTTCTCGATCTGCTCGTAGAAGTGGGCCGCGTCCGCCGCCAGGATGAGCGGGCCGGAGCGGCTCTGCACCGTGGTCAGCAGCTCACCGGGGCAGTGCCCGCCCACCGGGTACACGCTGATCCCGGGATGGACGTCGGTCTTCTCGCCCACCAGCCAGAGCCTGCCCTCGTCCCGGGCGCGCCGCACCGGTTCAAGGTGCTCGGCGATGGTGAACTCGCCCTCGAGCTCGTCGCGCTCCCACTTGCCGAACCAGTAGTCGTACTCCGCCTGACCGCTGACGACCCGCGCGTTGGTGAACAGCCGCAGGTAACCGATGTGGTCGTAGTGGAAGTGGGACGTGATCACCATCGAGACGTCGGCGGGGTCGATGCCGAGCATGGCCAGGCCGTCGGGCGTGGACACGACGGGGATCTCGCCGAGCCAGTCGCGCTCGGGGATGTCGTAGCCGGTGTCGAACAGCACCACGGTCTGCCCGTCGCGGATGACCCAGAAGTTGTACTCCATGTGCAGCTGCGCGTCGGGCAGGCCGTACTGGCCGTAGTCGTGGAACACGACGCTGCGCTCGACCATCCGCTCCCCGTACTTGACCTGGACGACCTCGAGCCCCCCGTCGGACATGCCCACTCCCCTCGGATCGCCTCCGCGACTGTATGCTTGTCCGACAATCCTCCGCAAGCCGCGGAACCGTGGAGAGGCGACACCACCATGACGAACACCCCGTCGTTGCGGGTGGAGCGGCGGCCCGCTCCCGTGCGCACGCAGGTGCTCGACAACCTGCGGCAGGCGATCCTCGACCGGCGCTTCGAACCCGGGCAGCACCTGATCGAGCGCGAGCTCGTGGAGCTCACGGGGGTGTCGCGCACCAGCATCCGCGAGGCGCTGCGAGCGCTCGCGGCCGAGGGCCTGGTCACCACCGTCCCGAACAAGGGCACGGTCGTGGCCACGGTCACCGCCGACGAGGCGCACCAGCTCTACCAGGTGCGCTCGGTGCTCGAGGGGCTGGCGGGCGAGCTGTTCGTCGCGAACGCGGGCGACGCCGACCGGCGCGCGCTGCAGAAGGCGATGGACACGATCGAGCGGCGCGCGGCCCGCGGCGCCTCGGTCCTCGAGGCGAAGGACCGGTTCTACGAGATCCTGTTCGCGGGGGCGGGCAACGCCGTGCTCCACCAGACGGCGAGCGGGTTGCACGCCCGGGTGCGCACGTTGCGGTCGCTGTCGCTGTCGCTGCCGGGGCGCGCGGCCGAGAGCGTGCAGGAGCTCCGCGAGATCATGGCCGCCATCGAGGCGGGCGACGCCGACGGGGCCGGGCGCGCCTGCAGGCGCCACGTCGCCAACGCGGGTGCTGCCGTGGCCCAGGTGCTGAACGGCTGATCAGCGGCCTCCCACGAGCCGGCGCACCCCCGGGGCGGTGGAGCGGCGCAGGAGCGCCGAGGCGGCGGGGTCGGGCGCCGACACCTCGACGTCCGGGGCGATCCGGTAGGGCCTGGCCAGCAGCAGCCCGCCCAGCGACCGGCGCAGGCGTGACATCTCGGCGCGGACGGTGACGAGGTGGTCGCGGTCGCCGAACAGCGCCACCGACAGAGCGCCCGCGTCCATGCCCGCGGCACCGGCGGCGGCCAGCAGCGCGAGCACCTCGGCGTGCCGCTTGGACAGCGGGTACACCCAGCGCGCCGACCCGACGACGACCGCACGCGGCGGCATGCCGTCCAGGTCGAGGGTGAGCGTGATCCGCGACGTGTCCTCCACCCGCAGGAGCCAGCCGCCCGGCACCGGCTCCGGCTGGAACACGCCGACGCCGTGCACCGAGACCGGACGGTCCGGGCGCGGCACCGCCACCCGCTCCACGCCGGGCATGCCGGTGACGGCGGCGACCCACCCGTGCTCGTCGACCACGAGCCCCGCGCCGCGCAGCCCGGACAGGATCGGGGCCGCCACCCCGCGCAGCGCCTCGAGGCGACCCTCGTGCTGACGCCACAGGCTCGCCTCGGCGAGCTTCACCGCGGTGCCGACGAGCGCCACGGTGGTGGGGTGCACGGTGTGGGCGGGCCCGCTGACGTCGACGACGCCCAGCAGCTCACCCGAGCGCGGGTCGTGCACGGGGCAGGCGGTGCAGGTCCAGCCGTGGTGGGTGCGCACGTAGTGCTCGGCCGCGAACATCTGCACGGGGGTGGCCTCGGCCAGCGCGGTGCCGATCGCGTTGCTGCCGACGCTGCCCTCCGACCAGTCGGCGCCCTCGGTGAAGCCGAGCCCGTCGGCGCGGTGGCACACCCGCGCCGACCCCTCCCGCCACAGCAGCCTGCCCTGGGCGTCGGTGATGACCATGATGTGCGCGGCGTCGTCGGCTACGGACGTGAGCGCGGCACGCAGCTCGGGCAGCACCCGGTTCAGCGGGCTGCCGGCCCGCCGTCGTTCCACCTCGGTGGCCGGGAGCGGGGCCGCGGGCCGCCCGACGTCGGGGTCGACGCCTTGCGCCCGCACCCGCTCCCACGACCGCGCCACGAGCCGGCGGGGCCGCGCGGGCGGCCGGTCACCGGAGAGCAGTGCATCGTGGACCCGGGAGAGCACGCGGGCGTACCTGCCGATGTCCGTGCCCGGCCGGACCGCGCAGACGCCTTCGTCCGTCATCAGCATCACCCGTTGCCACACTATGCAGCGACAGCGCCCTTCGTCGATACGTGGGCCGGGGCCGGTCGCGGGGTGCCCAGGAGCACCCCGCCGACGATCACGGCCGCCGCCACCAGCTCCACCACGGTCGGCAGCTCCCCCAGTACCAGTGCGGCCAGCCCCATCCCGACCACCGGCACGAGCAGCGAGTACGGCGCCACGACACCCGCGGGGTGGCGCCGCATCAGCCCGACCCAGATCCCCGAGCCGACGAGGGTGCCGAGCAGGGCGATGTACGCGACGGCTGCGACGCCGACCAGGCCGGCAGGGGTGGCGGTGGCCTGCAGCGCCTCCCACCCGGCCGCGGGCCCCTCCCACACCAGCGACATCGCCAGCAGCGGGATCGGGGGCACCACGGTCATCCAGAGCGTCAGGTGCATCGGGTTCGGCGCCTTGGCGAGCCGGCCCGCGAGGTTGCCGAACGCCCACGACAGGGCGCCCAGGAGCGTGAGCAGCACCGGGAGGACCGCGGCCACCTGGGCGCGGGACACGGCGATGGCGGCGAGGCCGAGCATCGCGATCGCGATGCCGGCGCCCTGGCGGGCCGAGATCCGTTCGCGCAGCAGCAGGGCCCCCAGCAGCACTGTGAACGGGGCGGACGCCTGCAGCACCAGCGACGCGAGGCCGGTGGGCATCCCGATGTCCATCGCGATGAACAGGAAGATGAACTGCACGGTGCCGAACCCGACGCCGTACGCGAGCAGCCAGCGCAGCGGCACCTGCGGCCGGGGCACGAGCAGCAGCGTGGGCACGGCGAGCACCACGAACCGCACCGCCGCCAGGAACAGCGGCGGGAAGTGCTCGAGCCCGAAGTGGATTGCGAGGAAGTTGCCGCCCCACAGGACGGCGACGAAGCCGGCGAGCAGGCGATCGCGGGTGGTCACGTCATGCCAGTCTTCGGGGCGCGGACCACAAAGACCAGCGAAATGTTGTGAAGCGACTGTTTAGTATCGCTGAATGGATGTCCGGCGGCTGCGGGTGCTGCGCGAGCTGGCGGACCGGGGCTCGGTCACCGCGGTCGCCGCGGCCCTCTCCTTCACCCCGTCCGCGATCTCGCAGCAGCTCAAGACGCTCGCCGACGAGGTCGGGGTGCCGCTCACCGAGCCGGCGGGCCGCGGCCTGCGCCTCACCGACGCGGGCCACGCCCTCGTCGCGGAGTCCGAGGCGGTGCTCGCCGCGCTCGCCCGCGCCGAGGCTGCGGTGGAGCGGCTGCGCACCGAACCCCGCGGCCCGGTGCGGTTGGCGCTGTTCCCGTCCGGGGCCCGGATGCTGCTGCCGGGCCTGCTGCGCCGGATGGACGCCGTGCCCGGCGTCGACCTGCAGTGCCGCGACATCGACCTGACGCCCTCCGACGTGCCTGCGCTCGCCGCCGACTTCGACATCGTGATCAACCACCGCGACGAGACGGCACCCGCGTCGCCCACCAGCCGGTGGCGCGTCGTCCCGCTGATGCGCGAGCCACTCGACGTGGCGCTGCCGCCGGACCACCCGCTCGCCCGGCGCCCGTCGCTGCGCCTCGAGGAGCTCGCCGACGAGGCCTGGATCAGCGTGGGGGTCGGCTGGCCCGTCGACGACGTGCTGCGGTCGCTCGCCCTCGCCACCGGGGCCACGCCGCGGGTGGTGCAGCGGATCAACGACTTCAGCGTCACCGAGGAACTCGTGGCCTCGGGGCACGGGATCGCGCTGCTGCCGCGCTATTCCACCGACGACCGCGGCGGGAGGCTCGTGTGCCGCCCGCTCACCGGGGTGCGCGCCGCGCGGCTCGTCGAGGCCGTGATGCGCTCCACCACGGCGGAGCGCCCGGCCGTCGCCACGGTGCTCGACGCGCTGCGCGCCGAGGCCACCGCGATCACCGGCGCGGTCACTGCAGGCAGAACTCGTTCCCCTCGGGATCGGTGAGCACGATCCACCAGCCGCTCTCCTCCTGCATCTCCCGCACGATCGTGGCGCCCGCTGCCACCAGCTGCGACGCGCGCGCCCGCACCGTGGCCCGCCGGTCCGTGGCGCCGTGGCCCGCGTTGACGTCGAGGTGCACGCGGTTCTTCCCGGCCTTCAGCTCCGGGACGCGCTGGAACAGCAGCCGCGGCCCGAATCCGGCCGGGTCCACGATCGCGGTGTAGTGCTCCTCGCCGCCGCTCACGAGGTAACCGGGACGCGGCGACTGCAGCACGTAGCCGAGGGCCATCGCCCAGAACGCGGCGAGGCGACCGGGGTCTCGTGCGTCCACAGTGATCTGGATGGGGATCGCCATGGCTGCATCCTGCCGGTCATCGCGGCAGAGGGCGCGGCAACGGGCTCAGTCCCTCCACCGCCAGGCGGAAGAGCCGGTGCGCCCGTGCGGCGTGGTCGGGCTGGTGCTCGGTGGCGAGGACGACACCGACGGCCAGCGCGATCAGGTCACCGACGCCGACGTCCGCCGCCACCGCGCCGTCCCGCACCGCCCGGCGCAGCAACGGGCCCGCCGCCTCCTCCAAGGCGGTCGAGCAGGCGTTCTCGGGCGCCGGGCCGGGGCCGCCGTCGTCGGTGAGGACGGCCGCGAGCCCGCGCACGGAGATGCAGTAGGTGACCACCTCGCCGAGCCACTCGAGGAGCGCCGCCCGGCTGTCGTCCCGGGCCGCGAGCACGCGGGCCCGCTCCGCGAGTGCCTCGATCCGCTTGCGGGACACCGCCTCCAGCAGCGCGTACCGGGTGGGGAAGTGCCTGCGGACCGTGGCCGACCCGACCCCGGCGACGCGCGCGATCTGCTCGAGCGAGGCGGCTGCGCCGTGGGCGGCGACCTCCTCCTCGGCCACGGCGAGGATCCGCGCGTAGTTGCGCCGCGCGTCGGCGCGCTGCCGCACGGCCATCGCGTCACCTCCAGGTTTGCCAAGCGGCGGGGCCCGCCATATCGTAGCGGAGCAGAAACGGCGGACCCCGCCGTTTTGCCGATCCGAGGAGAACGTCGTGCCCACGCAGTCCCCACCCGTCCTCGTCACCGGCGCCACCGGCAAGCAGGGCGGCGCCACCACCCGTGCCCTCCTCGCGGCGGGCGTCCCCGTCCGCGCGCTCGTGCGCGACCCGAGCTCCCCGCGGGCCGAGGCGGTCGCGGCACTCGGCGCCGAGCTGGTCGAGGGCGACCTCCTCGACCGCGACTCCGTGGCCCGGGCCGCCGACGGCGTCCGCGCCGTCTTCTCCGTGCAGATGCCCGCCTTCACCGGCGACAGGTTCGACTTCGACGGCGAGGTGACCCAGGGCGTCAACCTCATCGAGGGCGCGAAGGCCGCCGGGGTGCCGCAGTTCGTGCACACCTCCGTCACCGGCGCGGGCCGGCACACGCAGCACCCCGCGTGGGAGCCGGGCCGCTGGGCCGTCGAACCCGCCCTCGGCGCCAAGGCCGCGATCCAGGACCGGGTACGCGCGGCCGGCTTCCCGCACTGGACGATCCTGAAGCCGGGATTCTTCATGGACAACTTCCGCCCGTCGTTGGGGTTCCTGTTCCCACGCGGGGTCGAGGGCGGCCTGGTCAGCGTCCTGCACCCGCACACGCGACTGTCACTCGTCGCCGTGGACGACATCGGGCGGGCCGCCGCCGCGGCCGTCGCGGATCCCGAGCGGTTCGACGGGGTCGAGCTGGAGCTCGCGAGCGACCACCTGTCGATGACCGAGATCGCCGCGGTGCTCTCCCGCGCCCTGGGCACGCCGCTGACCGCACCCGACATGACCGAGGACGAGGCGTTCGCCGCCGGGATGCTCCCGATGGGCGCCACGCACGAGTGGTTGAACGTGGCCCCTCAGCCGGGGCGCCCCGAGTTCGCGCGCAAGCTCGGCATCCCGCTCACCAGCTTCGAGACGTGGGCGAAGGAGCACATGAGCCCCACGGCATGAGCCCTAGGAACGTGCGGCGCCCGGCCACGAGCGGCGGGCCGTCCAGAGCAGGACGATCAGGAGCACCGTGAACCAGACGTAGGTGCTGTCGACGAACTGCTGCAACGGCGTCCAGGTGAGCTCCTGCTCCCCGCCGCGGGGGTGGACGAACTGGTGGGGGGCCACCACGAACACGGCGGCCATCGCGACCGTGACCGCGGCCCACACCGCCGACCGCTTCGCCCACGCGGTGGCCGCCGCCACCAGCAGCGCGGGGGCGATCCACACCCAGTGGTGCGACCAGGACGTCGGGGAGACGAGCAGCCCGACGGCCGCGAGCGTGACCAGGGCGAGCGGGGCGGGGGCCCGCCGGATCGCGGGCACAGCGAGCGCGAACAGCGCGGCCGACAGCAGCAGCCAGGCGACCGTGCGCGGCAGCCCGTCGACGCCCGCCCGCACGAGGATCGCCTCGAACGTCTGGTTGGTGAAGAACGGCGACCCGCTCACCCCGCCCGCCGGGTCGGACCAGAACTCCCACGACTGCGCCGGCGCCACGAGGAACCCGAGCGCCGTGGCGAGGACGCCGGAGATCGCCGCGGTGGCGGCGGCGCGGTAGTCGCGGCGCAGCAGGAAGAACAGGACGAACACCGCGGGCGTCAGCTTGATGGCCGCGGCGATGCCGATCAGCGCGCCGCGCGGCCACCTCGGCCGGGTGACGAGGCAGTCGAGGGCGACCAGAGCCATCAGCACGAGGTTGATCTGCCCGAACTCGATGGTCTGCAGCACCGGCTCGAGCCCGAACGCGGGCCGCCCCTCGACGGGGTGGTCGAAGTCGATGGCCCGCCCCGGCTCGACCGCCATCGCGAGGGGCAACGCGATCGAGGCGACCGACAGCGCCCCACCCCGGCCCCCGGACGGCCACAACCGCCGCGCGAACGCGTAGAGCGTGACGCCCAGCGCCAGCGTGGACAGCCCCAGCAGCGCCGCCCACGCGACGACCCACGGCACCACCGCGAGCGGCACCATCACCAGCGCGGCGAACGGCGGGTAGATGAACGGCAGCGCGATGTGGCCCGACGTCTCCGGCAGGGAGCCGTACATGTCGCCCCCGGCCAGCCAGGCCTGCACCCCGAACCGGTAGACCTCCAGGTCGATGTGCCTGCCACCGGTGTGGGCCACGACCGCGGCCAGCACCAGCGCCAGCAGCGGCACCGTGACCGGCAGGACCCGCGACGGGCTGCGGAGCACCTGGAGCAACCGCGGAGCAGCCGGCGTGCGCGTGCCCGACGCGCCGACAACCGTCACGCCGCAACCCTCCCCTGTTGGCTCACCCCACGGTAGCCCGACCGTGGGGCCGCACGACCCCCCACCCCGGGGAGCCGCCCCGCCGCCATCGCCCGGACCGTCGGCCCGTGATCGCGGAGCTGGCGCATTCCCGGGTCGGATTCGCCCGCTTTCGCGCCGAAGCCGTGATCATCCCCGGCTGTCGGGGCCGGGGATCGCCCATGATCACCGTGTGCGGTGGCAGAGCCGCACAGGTGTGGCCCCACGACCGCAGACGGTGATCATGTGACCTCGGGCCGGACGGGCCCGGGCCGCCTGCAGCGGCCCACCGGCCTGCCCAGCCTGCACCGGCCCCGGCCATGATCACCATGTGTGGTCGCAGAGCCGCACAGGTGCGGCCTCACAACCGCAGACGGTGATCATGGCGCCTCCGGACCGGCCGACGGCGACAGCACGACCCGACGCCCCCGGCCCCTCGCCCCGGGCCTCGGGGCCGCCGCCTCCGCCCGGCCGGCACCGGCCGCACGACCCGGCACCACCCTGGCCATCATCACCGCTTGCGGTCGCAGAACCGCACAGGTGCGGCCGCGCAACCGCTGGCGCTGATCATGTGACCTCGGGCCGGACCGGCCTGGGCCCGCCTGCATCGACCCACCGGCCTGCCCCGCCTGCACCGGCCCGGCCGTGATCACCGTGTGCGGTCACCGAACCGCACCCCTGCAGCCTCACAACCGCAGACGCCGATCATGTGACTCGGGCCGGATGGGCCCGGCTCCACTGCAGAGCACACAGGCCTGCCCTCCGGCAGCGGCCCCGGCCATGATCACCGTGTGCGGTCACAGAACCGCACACATGCGGCCTTACGACCGCAGACGCTGATCATGTCGCTCGGGCCGGCCGCACGGCCCCGCCCACCCGAAGGCAGAGCGTGGGTCCAGGCCGCGACCCCGAGCTCGGCGCCCCAGACCGGCACCGGCCCACTCGGCCCGGCCATGATCACCACGTGCGGTCAGAGAATCGCACCGCTGCGGCCTCACGACCACAGACTCTGATCATGTGACCTCAGGCCGGATGGGCCCAGGTCCGCCCGCAGCGCCCGCCGGCACAGACCTCAGCCCTGACCTCGGGAGCCGGGCCGGTGCCCGCCGCGACCGGCGGCAGGCTCTCAGCGGATGCCGGCCGCGTCCATCCCCCGCAGCTCCTTCTTGAGGTCCGCGATCTCGTCGCGCAGGCGGGCGGCGAGCTCGAACTGCAGGTCGCGGGCGGCGGCGAGCATCTGGTCGGAGAGCTGCTGCACCAGGTCGGCCAGCTCGGCGCGGGGCATGTTGGTGGTGTCGCGCCGCGCGACGATGCCCGAGCTCGCGGCCGCCGGGGCGCGCCCCGGCTCGCCCGCGGCGCGCTTGCCCCGCGACTGATTGCGCCCCGAACCGCCGACGGGCACCTCCTCGGCCTCCCGGTAGACCTGGTCGAGGATGTCGGCGATCTTCTTGCGCAGCGGCTGCGGGTCGATCCCGTGGGCCTCGTTGTAGGCGATCTGCTTGGCGCGACGACGGTCGGTCTCGTCGATGGCGTACTGCATCGACTCGGTGATCGTGTCGGCGTACATGTGCACCTCGCCCGACACGTTGCGGGCCGCGCGGCCGATCGTCTGGATCAGCGAGGTGCCGGAGCGCAGGAAGCCCTCCTTGTCGGCGTCGAGGATGGCGACCAGGGAGACCTCGGGCAGATCGAGGCCCTCGCGGAGCAGGTTGATGCCCACCAGCACGTCGTACTCGCCCAGCCGTAGCTGCCGCAGCAGCTCCACCCGGCGCAGCGTGTCGACCTCGGAGTGCAGGTACCGCACCCGGATGCCCAGCTCGAGCAGGTAGTCGGTGAGGTCCTCCGCCATCTTCTTGGTGAGGGTGGTGACCAGCACCCGCTCGTCGCGCTCGCTGCGCTCGCGGATCTCGTGGACCAGGTCGTCGATCTGGCCCTTGGTCGGCTTCACCACCACCTTGGGGTCGACCAGCCCGGTGGGCCGGATGACCTGCTCGACGAACTCGCCGCCCGTGCGGGACAGCTCGTAAGGGCCGGGCGTGGCGGACAGGTAGATCGTCTGCCCGATCCGGTCGGCGAACTCCTCCCACGTGAGCGGCCGGTTGTCGACCGCGGACGGCAGCCGGAACCCGAACTCGACGAGGTTGCGCTTGCGCGACATGTCGCCCTCGTACATGCCGCCGATCTGCGGGACGGTCTGGTGGGACTCGTCGATGACCAGCAGGAAGTCGTCGGGGAAGTAGTCGAGCAGCGTGGCGGGCGCGGAGCCTGCGGCGCGGCCGTCGATGTGGCGCGAGTAGTTCTCGATGCCCGAGCAGAACCCGACCTGGCGGATCATCTCGATGTCGTACTGGGTGCGCATGCGCAGCCGCTGCGCCTCGAGCATCTTGCCCTGGCGCTCCAGCTCGGCGAGCCGCTCCTCCAGCTCGGCCTCGATGTCGCGGACCGCGCGCTCCATGCGGTCGGGCCCGGCGACGTAATGGGTGGCCGGGAAGATGCGCACCTCGTCGACCTGCCGGATGACGTCGCCGGTGAGCGGGTGGAGGTAGTAGAGCGCCTCGATCTCGTCGCCGAAGAACTCGATGCGGACCGCGAGCTCCTCGTAGGCCGGGATGATCTCGACGGTGTCGCCGCGCACCCGGAACGTGCCGCGGTTGAACGCGAGGTCGTTGCGCGTGTACTGGACGTCGACCAGCGCGCGCAGCAGCGCGTCGCGCTCGACGCTGCCGCCCACCTCGAGCTTGACGGACCGGTCGAGGTAGGACTGCGGCGTGCCCAGGCCGTAGATGCAGGACACCGACGCGACCACCACGACGTCGCGCCGCGACAGCAGGCTCATCGTGGCGGAGTGGCGCAGCCGCTCGACGTCCTCGTTGATCGAGGAGTCCTTCTCGATGTAGGTGTCGGTCTGCGCGATGTACGCCTCGGGCTGGTAGTAGTCGTAGTACGAGACGAAGTACTCGACGGCGTTGTGCGGCAACATCTCGCGCAGCTCGTTGGCCAGCTGCGCCGCGAGGGTCTTGTTGGGCGCCATCACGAGCGTGGGCCGCTGCACCCGCTCGATCAGCCACGCGGTGGTGGCCGACTTGCCGGTGCCGGTGGCGCCGAGCAGCACGACGTCCTGCTCGCCCGCCTTGATCCGGCGCTCCAGCTCGTCGATGGCCGCGGGCTGGTCGCCCGCGGGCTGGTACGGGCTGACGACCTCGAAGCGGCCACCGGTGCGGGGGATCTCCCCGACCGGGCGGAACTCCGAGTGCGCCACCGGAACGTCCGGGAGCGCCGCGCTGCCGGGTACCTCAGTCGCGAATGCCACGACTCCAGGGTACGAGCCGCACCGACATTCTCTGGGAGCATCAGGCGGGTGCACCCGCCGAAGATCGCCACCTTCGACGTCCCGGCCCGCGTCAACACCGACACCAAAGGTGTCCGGCGCGCGGTCGACGAGTACCGCGAGACCCCCTTCGGGCTCTACATGAGCCGCCCGATGATCGGCAGGCCCACGGCGCACTGGGTGCAGTCATGGCTGCTGCCGGACCTGGGCCTGTGCGTCACCGACTGGTGGTGGAACCCCGGCCACGAGCGGGAGCAGGACTTCTACCTCGACGTCTGCGAGATCGTCCGCGAGGGCGAGCGCTGGGTCCTCACCGACCACTACCTCGACCTCGTCGTGCGCACCGGCCGCGACGCCACCGTCGTGGACGTGGACGAGTTCGTGGCGGCGGTGGCACTCGGGCTGCTGCCCACCGCCGCGGCCGAGTCGGCGATGCACACCGCCTACCGCGCCGTGGACGGCCTGGCCAGCCACGGCCACGACCTGGACGCCTGGCTGGCCACGCTGGGGATCACGCTGTCCTGGAAGGAGCGCCCGGGCGTCCCGCTGCAGGAGCCCGGGTAGGCCTCCCCCGGGTACAGGAAAGCCACATTCAGGGCCGGAGAGGCCTTGAATGTGGCTTTCCTGAACTTCCGGGAGCCCCTAGGAGGACGACCGCGAGCTGGTCGAGTCGCCGTCTCCGTCGCCGCCGCCGTCACCCGGGTCGGTGGGCTCGGTGGGCTTGGTCGGCTCCGTGGGCTTGTCGGGCTCCGTCGGCTCCGGGTCTGGCTCGGGGTCGGTGGTGCGGGTGGTGGTCTTCGTCGGCTTGTCGGGCTTGTCGTCGTCGTGGTCCTGGTCGCCCTCGTCGTTGGGCCGCGTGCGCGTGGTGGTGGTGGGGCGCTCGGTCGTCGGCTCCACGATCGGCGCGGGCGGGACCGGGGGCGCGGGCGGCGGCGCGGCGAGCCCGGGGTCGGGGGCCGGCGCGGGGTCGCGGACGGGCTCGTCGACGGGCGGCGGCTCCTCCTCGGTGGAGTCCTCCGTGGAGGAGGGGAGCTCCTCGGAGATCGGCAGCGACGCCCCGGCCCCGACCCGGCTCGACGGGCGCGGGTCGTCGGTGACCGCGGCGGCCGTGTCGACCACCGGGCTCGGCGCCGTGAGCTGCGCGACCGCCGTGGTGGCGCCGAGGGCGCCGACCGTGAGCACGGCGGCGGCCGCGGCGGTGCTGGCGCGGGTGAGCGTGCTCGCCCGGCGGATCACGGTGTCGACCGACGGGAGCGAGACGGCCGCAGCCAGCTCGTCGTCGAGTCGCCGCAGTTCGTCGGTGATGCGCTCGTGGCCGTCCGTCACCGCCGACCTCCCTCGTAGTCGCGGGCGTCGTCGTCGAGCCCGTAGTCGTCGGATCCCTGCGCGCTCCCGTAGGACCCGGAACCGGGGCCGTCGAGCCCGTAGCCGGGGGCGTATCCGGTGGCCGCCTCGTCGCCCAGCACGTCCGGGAGCACGTCGGCCATCCCTTCCGTGACGACGTGCCGGCCGCGGGTCAGCCGGGCGTGGACGAGGGTCTCGGAGGCCTGTTCGATCGCCGCGATCTCCTCGACGGAGGTGCCCGCCATGTGGAACAGCACGATCGCGCGTCGTTCGGCGGGCGAGAGCCGGGCGAGCGACCGGAGGATGGCGCGGGTGCGCTCGTCGGCACCGGAACCGATCGGGCGTGGACGGCCGATGCCGAAGCGGGCCATCGCACCGCGCCAGCTGCGGATGGTGGACCGCACCGCGACCCGGCGGATCCACGCGCTCGGGTCGGGGGTGCGCCCGAGCGCCGCCCAGCTGCGCCAGGCCCGCGAGTACGCGTCCTGCACGACGTTGTGGGCCTCGCCGGGGTTGAGCGTGATGGCGTACAGCTGGGCGACCAGGCGCTGGTAGTTGGCCTCGAGGTGGGCCCCGAAGTCGACCCGCAGCTCGGCCGGGGAGTTCACGGCAGGCCTGTGCACCAGCTCGGCGCCGTCCGACACGTCGTCGAGATCAGCCCGGGAGACCGACGTGGTCACTCCTCGGCCCTCCCCGACAACTCGTCCTTCACCCGAACGGAGATCGCTCTGCCTCCTCCATCGCCGGATGCTCCGGTCTGTTACCGCGAGCATCCTCCGTTCAGTCCAACGACGGGACCCATGCGGAAGTTGCGGCCCAGGATTCAGCTCGCTCGGATGCGGTACGCGACCAGGGCTCCTGCAGCTCAGCAGCCCGGTCGGCGGCGGTGTCGCCGGTGGCAGCCCCAGCCGCCGTTCGGGTGCGCGCGACGTACTCCGCGCGGGCGTCCGCGTCCGCCCGCAGCCAGTCGCGCAGGAGCAGCGCCTCGCGCCACCCGGGTGAATCCACCACCCGAACGTGCAGGGCGACCGGGCGACCCGGGTCGGCGCTCCCGTGGAGCCGTTCCGGCCGGACCGGGTCGTGGCCGACGGACGGGTGCTGCGGGAAGCCGGTGTCCTGCAGGGCGTCGCGCACCGCGTCGGCGTCGTCGAGGGAGCCGACGCCCAGCTGCAGGTCGATCACGTCCGCGGCGGGCAGCCCCGGCACGGCCGTGGGCCCGACGTGCGCCACCCCGCGTCCCAGCGACCCGGCGGCCGCGGCGACGCGCGCCCGCAGCCGCTCCCCCGCGGCGGCCCACTCCGGGTCCGGCGCGACGAGTCCCGGCGCGCCCTGCGCGATCCGCCGCTCCCGCAGGTTCACCTCGAACGGGACCAGCCGCCGTTCCCACAGCGCGTCGACCGCCGCCTCGAGCTCGGCCTGCGAACCGTCGTTGGACAGCCACACGTCGGCGGCGGCCCGGCGGTCGGCGTCGCTCGCCTGCGCCGCGATCCGCGACCGCGCGTCGGCCTCCGGGGTGCCGCGCAGCGCGAGCCGGCGCACCCGCTCCTCCACGTCGGCGTGCACGACGACCACCAGCGAGAACTGCGGCGCCATCCCGCTCTCGACGAGCAGCGGGATGTCCTGCACCACCACGGCGTCCGCCGGGGCGGCGGCGATCAGCTCGGCGGACCGCTCCCGCACCCGTGGATGGATGATCGCGTTGAGAAGGGCGCGGGCGGCCGGGTCGCCGAAGACGACGGCGGCGAGCGCGGGCCGGTCCAGCGCGCCGGACGGGTCGAGGACGTCCGGGCCGAACGCGTCGACCACCTCGGCGAGCCCCTCCGTGCCGGGGGCCACCACCTCGCGGGCGAGCACGTCGGAATCGACCAGGACCGCGCCTCGGGCCACGAGCCGGCGCGCGACCGTGGACTTGCCCGACCCGATTCCCCCCGTGAGCCCCACCCGTAGCACGACGGGAGAGCCTAGATCACCGTGCGGCGCCGGCCTGCGACACCGGCCCGGTGTGCGGGGCCTGCGCCGGGGGCGCCGTGCTGCTCGGCACGATCGAGACGGACGGGAGCACCCTCAGCGCGAGGTCGACCAGGGCGTCGGCGCGGGTCTTGTCGCCGGGCAGCGGCTGGTCGGGCAGCACGAGCGTGAGGTTGCTCGTGGAGTGGGCGAGCATCAGGGCCGCCTTGCCCTGCTTCTCGAAGAGCGCGGCCGGGGCGGTGCCCAGCGACATGTCGCGCCGCTCCCCCGACTCGGCCTCGACGTTGACCTTCCACTGCTTGGAGGCGGCCGCGGCGTCGATGTAGGCGCTGGCGTTGATGTCCAGCAGCGGGCCGCGGTTCTCGCCGACGCGCGTGTACCGGCAGGAGACCCGCTCGGTGCGCGACACCGCGGGCTGGGCCACGCCGATGGTGGTGCGCACGGCGACCGAGCCGAGCGGCAGCCCCATCACGGCCTCGAGGTCGGAGGTGGCGAGGATGCGCCCGCAGTCGGCGGGGATGACGCGCCCGTCGTCGGCCGCCGTGCTGGCCGGGCCGGTGTCGGCGGCCGCCGAGAACGTGGGCACGGCGGTGGGCTCGAGGTCGGACGTGCCGCACGCGGCGGACAGCAGCACGACAGCGGCCGCCAGCAGCGCGCCCGCGGCGCGCCGGGCCCCACGGCCGCGTCGGCCTCCTCCCGCCCCGCGCATGGCTCCACGGTAGATCGGAACGGTGGGGATATCACCCGACGCGCCCGCTCGCTCACCGAACCGTGACATCGCATCCCCCGGACACGGGACAGCCCCGGTGACCTGTGGTCACCGGGGCTGTCCGCTCGGACTGCTACTCGCCTGTCAGGCTCCGCCGGACAGCTTCTCCCGCAGCGCCGCCAGCTGCTCGTCGCTGGCGAGCGAGCCGCCGGACTCGGCCGGGGCACCCCCACCCTGGGACGAGTAGTTGGCCGCTCCACCGTCGGCAGCTGCCTCGGCCTCGGCCTCGGCGGTCTTGCGGATCTGCGCGATGTGCTGCTCGTAGCGGGCGTGCGCCTCGGCGTACTCGCGCTCCCAGGCCTCGCGCTGCGCCTCGAAGCCTTCCTTCCACTCCCCGGTCTCGACGTCGAAGCCCTCGGGGTAGATGTAGTTGCCCTGGTCGTCGTACTCGGCGGCCATGCCGTAGCGGGTGGGGTCGAACTCGGTGTCGACCGTCATGCCCTCGTTGGCCTGCTTGAGCGACAGCGAGATGCGCCGCCGGTCGAGGTCGATGTCGATGACCTTGACCATGCAGTCGTCGCCGACCTGCACGACCTGCTCCGGGATCTCCACGTGGCGCTCGGCCAGCTCGGAGATGTGCACCAGGCCCTCGATGCCCTCCTCGACGCGCACGAACGCACCGAAGGGGACGAGCTTGGTGACCTTGCCCGGCACGATCTGGCCGATCGCGTGGGTGCGGGCGTACAGCCGCCACGGGTCTTCCTGCGTGGCCTTGAGGGACAGCGAGACGCGCTCGCGGTCCATCTCGACCGACAGGACCTCGACCGTGACCTCCTGGCCGACCTCGACGACCTCGCTGGGGTGGTCGATGTGCTTCCAGGACAGCTCGGAGACGTGCACCAGGCCGTCGACCCCGCCCAGGTCGACGAACGCACCGAAGTTGACCACCGAGGAGACCACGCCCTTGCGGACCTGGCCCTGCTTGAGCTGGTTGAGGAACTCGCTGCGGACCTCGGACTGGGTCTGCTCCAGCCAGGCGCGGCGCGACAGGACCACGTTGTTGCGGTTCTTGTCGAGCTCGATGATCTTGGCCTCGATCTTGCGGCCCACGTAGGGCTGCAGGTCGCGGACGCGGCGCATCTCGACCAGCGAGGCGGGCAGGAAGCCCCGGAGCCCGATGTCGAGGATCAGGCCGCCCTTGACGACCTCGATGACCGTGCCCTCGACCGGCTCGTCGGCCTCCTTGAGGGCCTCGATCGTGCCCCAGGCGCGCTCGTACTGGGCGCGCTTCTTGGAGAGGATCAGGCGGCCTTCCTTGTCCTCCTTCTGGAGAACGAGGGCCTCGACGTACTCACCGACCGACACGACCTCAGCGGGGTCGACATCGTGCTTGATGGAGAGCTCGCGCGAGGGGATGACACCCTCGGTCTTGTAGCCGATGTCGAGCAGGACCTCGTCACGGTCGACCTTGACGATGGTGCCTTCGACGATGTCGCCATCGTTGAAGTACTTGATCGTCTGGTCGATGGCGGCGAGGAAATCCTCCTCCGACCCGATGTCGTTGACGGCGACCTGCGGCGTGGTCGGGGCGGCGGTGGTGTCGGTGGACATGTAGTGGGGTGCTCCGGTGGTGGATGGGCTGGTGGTGCGGTCTGTGTGGGGTACGTCTCGTGACGTGGTGCTGTCACCTTTACTCGTGGATCGTGAAGAACATCGCGATGCCTGGCCGGATCAAGTGCGAGTCGTGCCCGCGACGTGGACCACACCGCGGGTATCATGCTACGCCCCGCCGGATCAGCCGGGCAATGCGGGTACCCCCTGATCAACCGCTCGGCCTGCAGGATGATTCCCCGGTGGACGAGCGGCGGGGAGCGGACGCGGGCGGGGCCTTCCGATGAGCGCCGAAGAGGTCCTCGGGACGACGGGCGTGGCCCGCCGATCCGTCGACAGCACGGAGTCGGAGCGCGCCAGCCGGCGCTGGTGGGACGCCGACGCCGACGACTACCTGGCCGAACACGGCGGTGACATCGGCGACGCCGATTTCGTCTGGTGCCCCGAGGGCCTGCGCGAGGCCGACGCCGGGCTGCTCGGCGACGTCACGGGCAAGCGCGTCCTCGAGGTCGGCTGCGGCTCGGCGCCGTGCGCGCGGTGGCTCGCCGCCCAGGGCGCCCGCCCCGTGGCGCTCGACCTGTCCGCCGCGATGCTGCGCCACGCCGCCACGCTCGGTGCCGCCACCGGCCTCCCGGTGCCGCTCGTGCAGGCGGGCGCCGAGCGCCTGCCGTTCGCCGACGCCTCGTTCGACGCCGCCTGCTCCGCGTTCGGCGCCGTCCCGTTCGTGGCGGAGCCGGAACGCGTGATGCGCGAGGTGGCCCGGGTGCTGCGCCCCGGCGGCACGTTCGCGTTCGCGGTGAACCACCCCATGCGCTGGATGTTCTCCGACGACCCCGGCCCGGACGGGCTCACCGTCCAGCAGTCGTACTTCGACCGCACCCCCTACGTCGAGGTCGACGCCGCGGGCCACGCCACCTACGTCGAGCACCACCGGACGCTGGGCGACCGCGTGCGCGACCTCGTCGCAGCCGGGCTCGTGCTCGACGACCTCGTGGAGCCGGAGTGGCCCGAGGACCGGGAGACCGTCTGGGGCCAGTGGTCGCCGCTGCGGGGCCGTCTGTTCCCCGGCACGGCGATCTTCGTGACGCACAAGGCGTAGGCGGCGAGCGGGGCCGGAGCCGAATGCCAGCAAGGTGGCTTTACTGACATATTGCGCCAGTAAAGCCACCTTGCTGGCGTACGTCGGGGCCTCGTCCACGGCTGGCATAGAGTCCCGGGGTGCCCATCGACCCCGCCGACCTGCCGCTCCTGGACCCGCCCGAGCAGCTGCCCAAGCTGATGGGCATCGAGTTCGTGTCGCTCGGCCTCGACGAGGTGGTCGGCACCATGCCGGTGGCGGGCAACCGGCAGCCGTTCGGCCTGCTGCACGGCGGGGCCAACGCCGTGCTCGCCGAGACGCTCGGCTCCACGCTCGCGGCCCTGCACGCCCTGCCCGACCGGTTCCCGGTGGGCCTGGAGCTGTCCTGCACCCACCACCGCTCGGCCACCGAGGGGCTCGTCACCGGGGTGGCGCGGCCGATCCACGTCGGCCGCACCACGTCCACCACCGAGATCGTCATCACCGACGCGGCAGGCAGGCGCACCTGCACCGCCAAGCTCACCTGCCTGCACCGCGACACCCGACCGGCAGGTGGCCCGGCGGAGCAGCCTCAGGCCACGCCGAGGTAGGCGTTGCGGACGGCCGGGTCCTCCAGCAGCTCGCGGCCGGTGCCGTGCTGCACCACCCGCCCGGTCTCCAGCACGTAGGCCCGGTGGGCGAGCGCGAGCGCCTGGCTGGCGTTCTGCTCCACCAGCAGCACCGTGGTGCCCTGCTCGGAGTTGATGTTGTCGATGATCCGGAAGATCTGCTGGATGATCTGCGGGGCGAGCCCCATCGACGGCTCGTCGAGCAGCAGCAGCCGGGGACGCGCCATCAGCGCGCGGCCGATGGCCACCATCTGCTGCTCACCGCCGGACAGGGTGCCGCCGGGCTGGTTGCGCCGCTCCGCGAGGCGGGGGAACAACTCGAACACGTTGTCGAGGTCCTCGCGGTACGCCGCCGAGCGCCGGTCCTTGCGGGTGTAGGCCCCCATGTCGAGGTTCTCCAGCACCGTGAGGCCCGGGAACACGCCCCGGCCCTCCGGCGCCTGGCAGATCCCGCGCTGGACCCGCAGGTCGGCCCGGAGCCGGGTGATGTCGTCGCCGTCGAAGACCACCCGGCCCTCGCTCACCGGGCGCACCCCGGAGATCGCGCGCATCGTGGTGGTCTTGCCGGCGCCGTTCGCGCCGATCAGCGCGACGATCTCGCCTTCCTCCACGGTGACCGACACACCCGAGAGCGCCTGGATGCGCCCGTAGTGGACGGCCACGCCGTCCAGCTCAAGCAGAGCCATCGGGCACCCCCAGGTACGCCGCCACGACGGCGGGGTCCTCGCGGATCGCCTCCGGTTTGCCGTCGGCGATCTTGCGTCCGAACTCCAGGACGACGATGCGGTCGGTGACACCCATGACGACCCGCATGTCGTGTTCGATGACGAGCACCGTGTACCCGTCCTCCCTGATCTTGCGGATCAGGGCGACGAGGTCGTCCTTCTCCGCGGGGTTGAAGCCCGCCGCCGGCTCGTCGAGGCACAGCAGCTTGGGCTCGGTGGCCAGCGCGCGGGCGATCTCCAGCCGGCGCTGGTAGCCGTAGGGAAGGTTGCGGGCCTTGTCGGCGGCGCGGTCGGCGATCCCGACGAACTCGAGCAGCGCCATCGCCTTGTCGGTGCCCGCCCGCTCCTCGGCGTAGTGCCGGGGCAGGCGCAGGACCGCGCCCGGCACGCTCGTGCGGTGCCGGGCGTCGGTGCCCACCATCACGTTCTCGAGCGCGGTCATCTCACCGAAGAGGCGGATGTTCTGGAACGTGCGCGCGATGCCGGCCCGCGTGATGTCGAACCGCTTGCGCTTGCCGAGGGACTGCCCCTCCAGCAGGACGTCGCCGGACGACGGGCGGTAGACCCCGGTCATCGCGTTGAAGCAGGTGGTCTTCCCCGCGCCGTTCGGCCCGATCAGCCCGAGGATCTCGCCCCGGCGGATCGAGAACGACACGGAGTCGAGCGCGACGAGGCCACCGAACCGCATGGTGAGGTCGCGCAGCTCCAGCAGCGTGTCGCCGACGCCGACCGTGATCTCCCGGTCGGTGGCGGCGGCTGCGGCCACCTGCGCCTCGTGCTTCGCGCGCTCCTCGGGGCTCATCCGCTCGAGCTCGGCGACGAGCCCGCCCTCGGGCGGCACCACGCCGAGCTGCTCGGTGACCGGATCCTGTGGCCGCATCTCGTCGGTCGGCGGTTCCTGGGGGTTCACTGCGCCACCCCGTTCCCGTGCTTCTGCAGCGCGCTCTCGCTGCTGATCTGCTCCCCCTTGCCGATGAGGCGCTGGTAGGCCTGGCGCCCGTAGGTCAGCAGCCGCTGGCGGGCACCGAGGAGCCCCTGCGGGCGGAAGACCATCAGCACCATGATGGCGATACCGAAGATCAGGAAGCGGTACTGGGCGATCACCTGGAAACGGTCCGGGATGTAGACGATGAGGAACGCGCCGAGGATCACCCCGACCTTGTTGCCCGACCCGCCCAGCACCACCGCGGCGAGGAACAGGATCGACGTGATGACGTCGAAGCCCTGGCTGTTGATGTACCCGACCTGGCCCGCGTAGATCGAGCCGGACAGCCCGCCCACCGCGGCGCCCATCGCGAACGCCCACAGCTTGAACCGGAACGTCGGCACGCCCATGGCCTCGGCGGCGTCCTCGTCCTCCCGGATCGCCACCCACGCCCGGCCGACGCGGCTGCGCTCCAGGTTCCCGACGAGCATCAGCACGATGATGATCACCGTGACGGTGAGCCAGTACCACGGCGTGCCGTCCGACGAGGTGAACACGGCCGAGCCGTCCGCGCGGGTGACCTCGGGGCCGGGGACGTCGGCGAAGCCGCGCTGGCCGCGCAACGGGTCGAGGTTGTCGGCGAGAAGGCGCACGATCTCGCCGAACCCGAGAGTCACGATGGCCAGGTAGTCACCGCGCAATCGCAGCGTCGGCGCGCCGATGACGAGCCCGGACACCGCGGTGACGAACATGGCGATCGGCACGCAGACCAGCCACGGGTACTGCGTGGTCAGGAACGAGTCCGGGCTCGAGAGCACCGCCGTGGTGTAGGCACCCACCGCGAAGAAGCCGACGTACCCGAGGTCCAGCAGGCCCGCCTGCCCGACCACGATGTTCAGGCCGATCGCGATCAGCGCGATCCGCGCCGCGTTGAACAGCGTGATCTGGAAGTCGGTGCCCGGCTCGGTGGTGAGCAGCGGCGGGTTGAGCACCGGGAGCAGGTAGATCAGCGCGACGAGCGGGATGAGGACGCCCCACTGCTGCCAGCGGTCGAGCGATCCCCACCAGTTCCGCAGGCGCGCGCCGAACGGGACGGTGACGCCCTCGGCAGCCGTTGCGGTGCTCATGCGCGTGCCCTCTCGAGCGACTCTCCGAGGATGCCCGTCGGCCGGAACATCAGCACGACGATCAGCAGCACGAACGCGATGACGTCGCGCCACTCGCCCCCGAAGAAGGACTGGCCGTAGTTCTCCACGACGCCCAGCAGCAGCCCGCCGAGCAGGGCGCCCCGCAGGTTGCCGATGCCGCCGAGCACCGCGGCCGTGAACGCCTTGATGCCGAGCAGGAAGCCACCGTTGTAGATCGCGGCCGCCGGGATCGTCATCAGGTAGAACAGCGCCGCCGCCCCGGCCAGCACGCCGCCGAGCAGGAACGTCAGCATGAAGATCCGCTCCCGGTTGACGCCCATCAGCGTGGCGGTGTCGGGGTCCTGGGACACCGCCCGGACCCCCCGCCCGAGGCGGGTGCGGTTGACGAACGTCTCGGCGATGACCATCAACACGATCGCGGCGACGACCGTCATGATCTGGATGTTCGTGACCCGGGCGCCGAACACCTCGAACGCCTCGGTGGGCCGCAGCAGCCGGATCGAGGGCTGCGCGTTGCCGCCGAGGAAGATCAGGAACAGCTGCTGGATGGCGAACGACGCACCGATCGCCGTGATCAGGAAGACCAGGCGGGGTGCTCCCCGCTTGCGCAGCGGGCGATAGGCGACCCGTTCGAGCAGCACCGCGGCGCCGCCCGAGGCCACCATCGCCACCACGCCGGCGAGCAACAGCGACCCGATCAGGGCGGCCAACCCGAGGTCGGCGGTCTCGCCGGGCGCGAAGCCCAGGCCGAGGAACGTGAAGTAGGCGGCGAAGATGCCGATGACGAAGATCTCGCTGTGCGCGAAGTTGATCAGCTTCAGCACGCCGTAGACCAGCGTGTAGCCGATGGCCACCAGGGCGTAGATGGAGCCGTAGGACAGGCCGTCGATGGTGTTGGCCCAGAACCGGTCGACCAGCAACTCGAAGTTGAAGTCGATCAGGCCGTCCTGCGCGAGCACGCTCGTGACGTGGGTGATCACAGGGTGTTTCCCGTCTTCACGTGACGACGGCGCGGCCCCGGGCCTCGCCCGGGACCGCGCTCGCCATCACCGTTGTTGGCGCCTGACTTCCTCTTCTCAGTCGATCGGCGAGAGCCGCTCGATCTGGCCGTCCTTCACGACGTAGCTCCACACCGGCGTCTCGTTGAGCTCACCCTGCTCGTTCCACGCGAACATCTTGGTCAGGCCCTGCCCCTGGTAGTTGCGCACGTGGTCGAGCAGACCGGCCCGGTCCGAGATGCCCTGGTCGAGACCGCGCAGCAGCACCGTGGTGGCGTCGTACGCCTCCGCCGAGTACGTCTGCGGCTCGACGTTCCACCGCGCCTGGTAGGCCTCGGTGAACTCCGGGAACACGTCACCGGGCAGGCACGGGCAGGTCATGTAGACACCCTCGGACGCCTCGCCCGCGTTCTGCACGAAGATCGGGTCCTTGACGCCGTCCGGCACGACGAGGTCGGCCTCGACGCCGGCGTCGCGCAGCTGCTGGGCGAACGGTGCGCCCTCGGCGTAGTAACCGGCGAAGAAGATCGCGTCGGGGTTCGCCGACTCGATCGTGCCGATCGCGGCCGAGAACTCCGTCTGGCCGGTCTTGATCTCCTCGTCGCACGCGGCGGCGTCACCGAGGGCGTTGGTCACCTCGGTGGCCAGACCCTGGCCGTACGCGCTGTCGTCGCGGATGACGCAGACGGTCTGCGCGCCGAGGGTGCCGGTGATGAACCGGGCCGCGGCCGGGCCCTGCACCGAGTCGTTGCCCAGGCCGCGGAAGAAGTGCGTCCAGCCCTTCTGCGACAGGTCCGGGCGCGTGGCCGACGGGGTGACGCCGACGAGACCCGCCTCCGTCAGGGCCGGGCCGACGGCCTCGGACTCACCCGAGAACGGCAGGCCCACGACGCCGAGGATCGACGGGTCGTTGATGGCCGCCACGGTGGGCGCGAGCGCCGTCTGCGGGGAGCCGCCGGTGTCGAACTCCTTGTAGGAGACCTGGCACCCGGGGTTGGCCTCGTTGTGCTCCTCGACGGCGAGCTCGACGGCCTGCTTGATCGCGATGCCGAGACCCGCGTTCGCGCCGGCGATCGTGCCGATGTACGCGATCGCCGGGTTGCCGCTGCACTGCCCCTGGCCGTCGCCGGCCGGCAGCTGGGCGTCCGCCGGCGGCGTGAACGGCGCCTGCGTCGGCTCAGCACGCTGCTGGGTCGGGGCGGCGCCGCCGGTCTCACCACCGCCACCGCCGCCACCGCACGCCGCGAGAACCATGGCCCCGGCAAGTGTCGCGGCGAGCGCGAGCACCTTCCGCTTCCGACTCATCTCTATGTCCTTCCCTACCGCCCCGGGGCTCCCCGCGGGACCGCCCACGCACTCCCCCCGTTGTGGGAGACGGGCGGACGTTAAGGGAAACGGAGCGACACCGTCATCATCGACGGCGCGTCCTTTACCGGACCGCAACGTTGGTCGCCGCACATCGTGGTCGTGGCAGCGGCACAGCGTGAGCCGGGGACGTGGCAGGAAGGCGCGTCAGGACTTGGGAGCGGCGAGCCCGTCGACGATCGCCTCGGCGACCGCCTTCATCGTGGTCCTGCGGTCCATCGCCGTGCGCTGGATCCACCGGAAGGCGTCGGGCTCGGACATGTTCTGCCGCGTCATGAGCAGGCCCTTGGCGCGGTCGACGATCTTGCGGGTCTCGAGGCGGTCGGTGAGGGTGGCGACCTCGTCCTCGAGCGCCCGCTTCTCCGCGAACCGGGACACCGCCAGCTCGATGGCGGGCACCAGCTCGTGGCGGGCGAACGGCTTCACCAGGTAGGCCATCGCACCCGCGTCCCGCGCCTGCTCGATGAGGTCGCGCTGGCTGAACGCCGTGAGCATGACGACCGGAGCGATCTTCTCCTCGACGATCGAACCGGCAGCCGCGATCCCGTCGACCTTCGGCATCTTGACGTCCATGATGACGAGGTCGGGCCGCAGCTCGCGGGCGAGATCGACGGCCTGCTCGCCGTCGCCGGCCTCACCGGCGATGACGTAGCCTTCCTCGGTCAGCATCTCGGTGAGGTCGAGGCGGATGAGGGCCTCGTCCTCCACCACGAGCACACGCAGGCCCGTGGCCGGTCGGGCCTCGTCCGCGTCCTGCTGCTCGGAAACCTGCTGGCTCACAGGGCTGCACTCCTTCGCCGGAGGGGTTGTACCGGAAGGATTCAGAATACCGGCAGGTCGCGGTGCCGAACTGTGATCCCGCCGATCCCCACGACCGGTGAGAGCGACACGACGCCGCGCACGCTAAGGTTTCCAACCAGCTCGCCCCCGTAGCCCAACGGCAGAGGCCGCGCTCTCAAACAGCGTCCAGTGTGGGTTCGAATCCCACCGGGGGCACCACGGGCGGCATTCCGCGGCTCGCTAGCCTCCGGGGCATGCCTATCGCCCTCGTCACCGGTGCCAGCCGCGGGCTCGGTGCCGCCTTCGCCGGACGGCTCGCCCGCGACGGCCACGACCTCGTGCTCGTCGACCGCGACCAGGCCGGCGTCGAGCGTGTCGCGGAGTTCATCCGCAGCACCGGCCGGTCGGTCGAGGTGCTGGTGGCCGACCTGGCCGAGGACAAGGGGCTGGCCGCCGTCCAGGCCAGGGTCGAGGACGCCGAGCGCCCGATCGACCTGCTCGTCAACAACGCGGGCGTCAGCGGCGAGACCGAGTTCACCCAGGCCGACATGGGCAAGCTGCAGGCCGAGATCGACATCAACATCACGGCCCTGATGCGGCTCACCCGCGCGGCGGTACCCGGCATGATCGAGCGGCACCGCGGCGCGATCATCAACGTGGCGAGCTTCGCCGGCTACCTCGCCGGACGCGGCGACGCCTACGCCGCCAGCAAGGCGTGGGTGATCTCGTTCAGCGACACCGTGGCGGCCTCGCTCGCGGGCACCGGCGTCCGAATGATCGCTCTCGTGGCGGGGCAGCTGCGCAACGCGATGGTCCCCGCACCCCCCGACGCCTCCCGCGACGGCCTCGACCCCGCCGCGGTGGTCGACACCTGCCTCGCCGACCTCGCGAAGGGCCGCACCCTGTCGGTCCCCGGCTGGCGCTACCGGGCCGTGGTGGACGTGCTCGAGCTCCCGAGGCGCACCCTGCGCGCCGCGGCCCGGCTGGCCGGCAAGGGCCGCGACCAGGGCGACGTGCTCCGCAAGCCGACGGCGCCGCACGCCTGAGGCCCCGGGGGCCGCTCACACACAACCTCGGGCACCCGCACACCGACTGCAACCGATGTGCCAGCACCACAACCGGTGCGCCAGCCGCCCCGAGCGCTCACACACAACCCCAGGCACCCACACACCGACTGCAACCGACGTGCCAGCACCACAACCGGTGTGCGAGTCCACGCCACGCCGCGGCCTCGCCGGCGACACACCGAGACTGGTGCTCACACACCGACTGCAACCGATGTGCGAGCACCAGGTCCCGTTTGTCAGGCCTACGGCCTCGTGGTGGCGCCGCGCATCGTGCGGGGCCGCCCCTCACAGGTCAAGGGCGCTCCGCGTCGCTTCGCGATCCGCTGCGCGGACCTGACCTGCGAGCCTCTGCGGCCCCTACGGCAGGCTTCGCGGCAGGCCAGGGGCCTGCCCCGTTGGCGCGCGGCGCCACCAGGAGGCGGTCATCCCTGTGCGGCCGAGGCCCCGCGTCGACCACGGGCAGATGGTCGCACCTGGAGATCAACCAGCGACCATCTCCCCTTGATCGCTGGTCTGGCGCGTTTTCCGACGCGAGGTGTCGGGACACGCGCCGGATCAGCGATCATGCCCTGACGGGGCCGCCCCACGCCCATGATCACGGAGTCGGCGCATTCCCGGGTCGAAAACGCCCGGATTCGCGCCGAACCCGTGATCATGGGCTCGGCCACCCACGCCGAGCGCCGCCTCCGCGCCGACCACACATCGACTTCGGTGCTCACACATCAGCTGCAATCGGTGTGCCAGCACCAATGCCGGTGTGCGAGCGCCCCCGGGCCGGCAGCGAGGGCTCAGCCGGAGAGCTCCTGGAGGGCGCGTTGGGCGGCATCGAGCTCGGCGCGCAGCCGCTCCACCCGCTCGGCCTGCCGCTGCCGGGCGGCCTCCAGCGACGACTCGATCGCCTCGGCGACGGCGGCCGGGAGCGAACGGGCGGCCTTGGCCACCTCTCCGGGCTGCACCGGGGTGGGGCGCACGGTGCGCTTGCGGCCTGCGGTGACCTCCACCGTCCACTCGCCCTCGGCGGTGCTGTTCAGCGTGACGGTGACCTCGACCGGGCGCGCCGCGGGCCGCGGGCGCGCGGGCTTCTTCGCAGCGGCGGCCGGCGCGGGTGTGGCGGCCGGCGGGGCTGCGGGGGCACGGGCCGGCACCTCCCGCGCCGGGGCGGTGGCCTGCGGGCGGGCCGGGGTCGGCGCGGGCTCGGGTGCGGGCTCGGCCTGCTTCTTCGCGCGCTTCCGCGGCGGGCGGGTGGCCGTGAGCTCGTTGGGCGAGCAGAACACCGTGTCCTTGGTGCCGGTGGGCCGGACCTCGATGAAGTCGCCCTCGGCTGGCTCGCCGATCGACACGATCTTGGCCGACCCGCCCACCGGGACGCCGACGGCGGCCGCGGTGAACCACACCGGGTACAGCCGGCCCTCCGCGAGCTCCGCGCGCGCAGCCGTCAGGTCCTGCTCCGAAAGCGGCTGCGGTGCGTCCGTCATCCGCGCCTCCCCTCACTCGTCCGGGGGGCATCATGCCTGCACGCACCGACAGAGATCAGGCGGCCCACGCCCCGGTGGGTGCGATGTGCGCCACCCAGGCCGCGAACGAGCGGGGCGGGCGGCCGAGGACGTCCTCGACCCCGGTGGCGGGAGCCGCGATGCGACCCTCCCGCATGACCTCGAACAGGCCGTTCAGCTCGGTGATCCACTCCTGCGTGAGACCGGCGGAGCGCAGGTCGGCGGCGTAGTCGGCCGGGGTGATGTCGTCGAAGCGGATCGGGCGGCCCGCGGCGGCCGCGATGGTGGCCACCGCATCGGCGAAGGTGATGGCGGTGGGGCCGGTCAGCTCGAGGGTCCGCCCCGCGTGGTCGTCGGCGACGAGCAGGCGGGCCGCGACCGCGGCCACGTCGTCGAGGTCGACGAACGGCTCGGGCACCCCGCCGGTGGGCAGGCCGAGCCGGCCGGCGAGCAGGGGGGCGTGCCACAGCTCCTCGGTGAAGTTCTGCATGAAGTTGTTCGCGGCCAGGATCGTCCAGCTCAGGCCGCTGGCGCGCACGACGTCCTCGGCCGCGGCCATGGCGTGGCCGAACCGGCCGTTCCACGTGTCGCGGCCGCGGCCGCGGCCCGAGAGCAGCACGACGCGCTTGACGCCTGCGTCGTGCACGAGGTCGACGAACGCCGGGAGCGGGGCGGAGTCCTCGGGCGCTACGAGGTAGACCGCCCGCGCCCCCTGGACCACGGCGGGCCACGTCCGCGCGTCCTCCCAGTCGAAGCGGACCTGGGCGGACCGGGATGCGGCCCGCACCGGGTGCCCGGCGGCCCGCAGGGCCGCCACCACGCGGCGGCCGGACTTGCCGCTCGCCGCCGTCACCGAGATGTCCGCGTTCATGTCGTTCGGGTTCATGTCGTCCAGTGGATCTCCCGGGCCCCGGCGACGGCCATGTTCGGGCGTCCGCGGAGGATGCGCCGCCGTCTATGCTCCGCGGGGTGACGGTCCTGGAGACCCTGCTCCGCGGCATCCGGACCCACGAGGGCGCGGTGCTCCGCGTCCGGCTCGACGCGGGCGAGGTGTACCCGGTGCCGGTCGGCTCGCCGCTCGTGCTGTGCGGTGTGGTCTCCGGCGAGGTCGTGGTGGCGGGCGAGCCGCTCGCCGCGGGCGGGGTCGCGATGGTGCAGCCGGGTGCCACCGTGACCGTGCGCGCGGGTGGTGCGGGGGCGGCGCTGCTGGTCTGCGGGTACCGGTCGCGGGGCAGCGGCATCCGGCTGACGAGCGCCCTGCCGCCTGCCGCCGTCGTGCCGCCCGACGAGCCCGACTGCGTGACGCTGCTGGAGCTGCTCGAACGCGGGTGCGACGGGCCGGCCGTGGTGCGGGACCGCCTCCTGGACTGGCTGCTCACCTGCACGTTGCACGCGTGGTTCGCGGCCCGGGCGGAGCGGCCGGGTTGGTTCGCCGCGCTCGCGGACCCGGTGGTGGGGCCCGCTCTCGAGGCGCTGCACGCGGAGCCGGCCCGGCGCTGGACCGTGGAGGACCTCGCGGTGCGGGGCGGGGCCGGGCGGGCGGCCTTCGCGAAGCGGTTCCGCGAGCTCGTGGGGGTCGCTCCCCTGTCCTACCTGCGCAGCTGGCGGATGACGCTCGCCACCGAGTACCTCGCCGACCCGCAGGTCACGGTGGGTGCCGTGGCGCGGCGGGTCGGCTACGCGGACGCGTTCACGTTCAGCGCCGCCTTCAAGCGGGAGCGGGGTGTGGCGCCGAGCACCGTCCGGGCATGAACCCGGCGGCCCGTGCGTTGGGCAGGGTGATTGCGAGTGCAACTACCTGAGGCAGGGATCGAGATGCAGTTCGGCGTCTTCTCCGTCGGCGACGTCACGCCGGACCCGACGAACGGTCGCACGCCCACCGAGGCCGAGCGGATCAAGGCGATGGTCGCCATCGCCCTGAAGACGGAGGAGGTGGGCATGGACGTCTTCGCGACGGGCGAGCACCACAACCCGCCGTTCGTGCCGTCCTCCCCCACCACGTTGCTCGGCTACATCGCCGCGCGGACCACGCGGCTGCAGCTGTCGACGGCCACCACGCTCATCACCACGAACGACCCGGTGAAGATCGCCGAGGACTACGCGATGCTGCAGCACCTGTCCGACGGGCGGGTGGACCTGATGCTGGGCCGCGGAAACACCGGTCCCGTCTACCCCTGGTTCGGCAAGGACATCCGCGACGGGATCCCGCTGGCCGTGGAGAACTACGCGCTGCTGCGCAGGCTCTGGCACGAGGACGTCGTGGACTGGGAGGGCCGGTTCCGCACGCCGCTGCAGGGCTTCACCTCCACGCCGCGGCCCCTCGACGGGGTGCCGCCGTTCGTCTGGCACGCGTCGATCCGCAGCCCGGAGATCGCGGAGCAGGCCGCCTACTACGGCGACGGCTTCTTCCACAACAACATCTTCTGGGACGCGGGGCACGTCCGGCGGATGGTGGAGCTGTACCGGCGCCGGTTCGAGCACTACGGCCACGGGCCGGCCGACCGGGCGATCGTCGGGCTCGGCGGGCAGGTGTTCATGCGCAGGAACTCGCAGGACGCCGTGCGCGAGTTCCGGCCGTACTTCGACAACGCGCCGGTGTACGGCCACGGCCCGTCGCTCGAGGACTTCTCCGAGCTGACCGCGCTCACGGTGGGCAGCCCGCAGCAGGTCATCGACAAGACGCTGACGTTCCGCGAGATGGCGGGTGACTACCAGCGCCAGCTTTTCCTCATGGACCACGCGGGCCTGCCGCTGAAGACGGTGCTCGAGCAGCTGGACATGCTGGGTGAGGAGGTCATCCCCGTGCTGCGCAAGGAGTTCGCCGCGCGCACGCCGGAGCACGTCCCGGACGCCCCGACGCACGAGAGCCTGAAGGCGGCACGGGAGCAGGAGGAGGTGTCCGCATGACCACCCGGAAGATCGCTGTCGTCAGCGCGGGGATCGGCGTCCCGTCCTCCAGCCGGCTGCTCGCCGACCGCCTCGCCGCGGCCACCACCGATGCGCTGGCGGAGCGCGGCGAGACCGCCGAGGTCACGGTCGTGGAGCTGCGCGAGCACGCCCACGAGCTGGTGGACGCCGTGCTCACCGGGTTCGTCGCGGCGGGCCTGCGCCCGGCCGTGGACGCGGTGGTGGGCGCCGACGCGCTGATCGCGGTGACGCCGACGTTCTCGGCGTCCTACAACGGCCTGTTCAAGCTGTTCTTCGACGCGCTGGAGGACGGCACCCTGGACGGGAAGCCGACGGTGATCGGCGCGACAGGTGGCACCGGCAGGCACTCGCTCGCCCTGGAGCACGCGGTGCGCCCGCTGATGGCGTACCTGCGCGCGGTGGTGGTGCCCACCGCGGTCTTCGCCGCCCCGGAGGACTGGGCGGGCGGAGCCGCGGGCGTGCCTGCGCTGGACCGGCGCATCGCGCGGGCCGCGGGTGAGCTGGCCGACCTCGTGGCCGGCCGGCCCGCCGCGGCCGCGCCGGACCCGTTCGACGAACCGGTGCCGTTCGAGCAGCTGCTGCACGGCGGATGACGCTCGCGCACGAGGAGTTCGCGGCGGTGGTGGAACGCCACCGCCGCGAGTTGCGCGTGCACTGCTACCGCATGCTCGGCTCGTTCGACGAGGCCGAGGACCTGGTGCAGGAGACGTTCCTGCGGGCCTGGAAAGCGGTCGACGCGTTCGAGGGGCGCGCGAGCGTGCGCGCGTGGCTGTACCGGATCGCCACGAACGCCTGCCTCGACGCGCTCGACGGCCGGGCGCGCCGCGTGCTGCCCTACGACCTGCGCCCGCCGTCCGACGCGGGCACCGCGCTGCCGGCCCGCACGGACGTCCCGTGGCTGCAGCCGTTCCCGGACCGGCTCCTGCCCGGGGACGCCGGGGACGCCGGGGACGCCGCCGTCGAGCGGGAGACGATCGAGCTGGCCTTCCTCGTGGCCGTGCAGCACCTGCCGTCCCGGCAGCGGGCGGCGTTCCTGCTGCGGGACGTGCTCGGCTGGCGGCCGGGCGAGATCGCGGGTGCGCTCGAAGCCAGCGTGGCGTCGGTCAACAGCGCCCTGCAGCGGGCACGGGTGACGGTGCGCGAGCACCTCCCGGCCCGCCGTGCCGACTGGGCGCCCTCCGCCCCGCCGACGGCGCAGGAGCGCGCGGTGCTGCGCCGCTACGTGGCCGCGATGGAGAGCGCCGACCCCGGCGCGCTGGCCGCGGTGCTCGCCGAGGACGTGCGCACCGCGATGCCGCCGTGGCCGATGTGGTTGCGCGGGCGGGACGCGGTGGTGGCGGCGCTGTGCGAGAGCTGGGCCGCCGGCGGGCTGGGGTACCGCTTCCGGATGCGGCCCACCGGGGGCGAACGGGCAGCCCGCGGTGGCGACGTGGCTGCGGACCGGGGACGACCGGCACCACCGCGCGTTCGCGGTCTCGGTGCTGCGCGTCGACCGCGGTCTCGTCACCGACGTGGTGGCGTTCCACGACACGCACCTGTTCGCCGCGTTCGGGCTGCCCGCCGTGCTCACCGATGACGTTCCCGGGGCCGCACCGTCTCCATGACATGGCGACATTGCTGTACTCGGCCACCACGTCGCTCGACGGGTTCATCGCGGGCCCGGGCGGGGACATGTCCTGGCTCACCCCCTACCTCGAACCGGACCCTGCCGTCGACGAGCTGATCACCCGCGTGGGCGCGTGCCTGGTCGGCGGGCGCACGTTCCGCGGGGCCGACCCGTACGCGGGCACCGAGGGCGAGGGCGAGGTGTTCGGCGGCGGCTGGGAGGGGCCGCAGTTCGTGCTCACCCGCACGCCGCCGGCCGATCCCGTGCCCGGCACGACGTTCCTGACCGACCTCCACGAGGCCGTCTCCGCGGCGCGGGCCGCGGCGGGCGAGGGGTACGTGAACGTCCTGGGCGCCGCGACCGCGCGGTCCTGCCTGGAGGCGGGCGAGCTCGACGAGGTGCTGGTCTTCATCGCGCCGGTGCTGCTCGGCGACGGGGTGCGGCTCTTCGAGCGCCCCGGGGGTGTGCCGGTGCCGCTGGAGCGGATCGACGTCGGCGCCTCACCGCTCGCGACGCACGTGTGGTTCCGGGTGCCCCCTCAGCCCGCGGCCGCGCCGGACCCGTTCGACGAGCCGGTGCCGTTCGAGCAGCTGCTGCGGGGCGGGTCGGCCGACCGGCTCACGTGAGGGCGGTGACCAGCAGGGCGAAGGCGGCGATGAGGACGGCGACGCGGACGTAGTGCCAGCGGTTCCAGCGGTCCAGCTGCTGCTTCCAGTCGGCGGGCCGGTTGTCGGGGGTCCACGTCTTGTTCCGGTTGTTGATCGGGACGAGCAGCAGGATCGACATCACCACGCTGAGGATCAGCAGCGCGCCGGCGGCGACGACGAGGCCGTTGCCGGGGTGCTGCCACCCGGCGATGGCCCAGATGCCGGCGAGGACCACCGAGCCGATGTACCAGAACGGCATCACGGCGCCGAGCATCCGGCCCCCGTGGGCGTGGCCGAGCTGGCCGCTGTCCCCGGGGAGGGCGTCGAGGATCCGGCTCATGACGAAGGCGACGGAGAACTCGACCCCCACCATCACGCCGACGACCACGGTGGTGACGACCTGGACTGCGTTGAGCATGACGACCCGCCTTCTATCTAGCGCTGCTAGCTGACGAGGCAACGCTAGTACTGCTGCCGCTCTCTTGTCTAGCAGTGCTAGACTCGTCACATGTCGGTGCAGGAACGCAAGCAGCGCGAACGTGCGGAGCGCGAGCGGCTCATCGTGGCGACGGCTCGTGAGATCGCCGAACAGGACGGCTGGGACGCGGTCACCACCCGCCGCCTCGCCGACCGCATCGAGTACAGCCAGCCCGTGCTGTACGGCCACTTCCGCGGCAAGCGCGAGATCATCGGTGCCGTCGCCCTCCAGGGCGCCACCGAGATGGCCGCGGCGGTGCGGGCCGCCACCGCCGCCGCGGACGGCCCCCGCGCCCGGGTGCACGCCCTCGCGCGCGCCTACCTCGACTTCGCCGACCGCAATCCGGCGGTCTACGACGCCATCTTCCAGCTCGAAGGCGGTCTCGCGTACGCACGGGAGGACACCCCGGAACCCCTCAAGGACGCCTTCGCCGCGCTGCTGGAGAGCCTGGGCGAGGTCGCGGGGGACGGCGTCGGCGCGGGTCTTTTCACCGAGGTGTTCTGGGCGTCCCTGCACGGCCTGGTGACCCTGACCCGCGCCGGGCGGCTGCCCCCGGAGCACACGGGGGCGAGGGTGGAGCTGCTGGTGGACCGCCTCGCCGTGCTCTGACGTTCCGCCCGGAGACGGGCGGCACCGGAGACGGCTCAGCCTCCGGCTGCGACCTCCTCCGCGGCACGCAGCACGCGCAGCGCGTTGCGCCCGGCGAGCTTGGCCAGGTCCGGCTCGCTCCAGCCGCGCTCGAGCAGCGCCGCGAACAGCGCGGGGTAGCGCGAGACGTCCTCGAGGCCGGCGGGCAGCTCGGCGGTGCCGTCGTAGTCGCCGCCGAGGCCGATGTGGTCGACGCCCGCCACCTCCCGGGCGTGCTCGACGTGGGCCACCACGTCGGCGAGGGTGGCGCGCGGGCGCGGCGGGCCGTCCCACGCGGCGGCGAACGCCTCCCGCGCCGCCACGTCGCGGTGATCCCGGCCTGCCGCCGTCATCGCCTCCCGCAGCCGGGCGTCCCAGCGCGCGACGTCCCCGGACACGAACGACGGCACGAACGTGAGCATGCAGGCGCCGCCGTTGGCCGGTAGGGCGGCGAGGACGTCGTCGGGGACGTTGCGCGGGTGGTCGGTGACGACGCGGCAGGACGAGTGCGTGAACAGGACGGGAGCGGCGGTCGTGGCGAGGGCGTCGCGCATCGTGGTGGCCGCGACGTGGGAGAGGTCGACGACCATCCCGATCCGGTTCATCTCCCGCACCACGGCGCGCCCGAAGCCGGTGAGCCCGCCGTGGACCGGCTCGTCGGTGGCCGCGTCGGCCCACGCCGTGGCGCGGTTGTGCGTGAGCGTCAGGTAGCGCACGCCGAGCCGCCGCAGCGCCCGCAGCACTCCGAGGGAGCCGTCGATCGCGTGCCCGCCCTCGGCCCCGAGCAACGACGCCACCTTCCCGGCCGCGAACGCGGCCTCGGCGTCGTCGGCGGTGGTGACCAGCCGCAGGTCGGCCGGGTGGCGCTCGGCGAGCCGGTGCACGAGGTCCACCTGCTCGAGCACGGCCGTGACGGCGTCTGCGCCGGCGAGCTCGCAGGGCACGTAGACCGACCAGAACTGCACCCCGACCCGCCCCGCCCGCAACCGCGGGAGATCCGTGTGCAGCGCGGGCAGCCCGCCCGCGAGGTCGGCGGCCGCCGGGTCCCCACCGGCGACGCGCAACGCCCACGGCAGGTCGTTGTGCCCGTCGACGAGCGGGGTGGAGGTGAGCAGCGCCTCGGCGCGGGCGAGGTGATCCACGCGGCCATCCTCCCGTCCACCGCCGTGGGCGTCACTACCGTGGCGTCGTGAACATCGCGCGAGACCGCGACGAGGCCGGACGGCCCCGCAACGCCCGCCCCCGCGACGCGGCGGGGCGGCCCCTCCCCCGCGGCGCCGAGGGTGTGGAGCGGGTGCCCGACGACCTGGTGCTCGACGCGGACGAGGGCGTCACCGAGGCCCAGCGCCTCCTCGACGAGGGCCTGCCGTTCCCGGCGCACGACGTGCTGGAGGCCGTCTGGAAGTCCGCCCCGGACAGCGAGCGCGAGCTGTGGCGGGGGCTCGCCCAGCTCGCCGTCGGGCTGGTGCACGCCCAGCGCGGCAACGCTCGCGGCGCGGCGGCGCTGCTGGATCGCGCGGCGCACCGGATCGGCTGCTGGGCCGCGCCCGCGCCGGCCGGCCTGGACATCGCCGGGCTGCAGGCCCACGCCGAGAAGCTGGCCCGGCGGATCGAACGCGACGGCCTCGGCCGCCTCAACGAGCGGGATCTGCGGCCCCGGCTGCGGGGATAGCCACCGCCTCGGCCACCCCGCGCACGGCGAGCCGGTCGGCGCGCTCGTTCTCCGGGTGCCCGGCGTGGCCCTTCACCCAGTGCCACTCGACCTGGTGCCGAGCGGCGGCCTCGTCGAGCCTGCGCCAGAGGTCCGCGTTCTTCACCGGGGTGCGGGCCGACGTGGTCCAGCCGTTGGACTTCCAGCGGGGCAACCAGCTGAGGATCCCGTTGCGGACGTACGTGCTGTCGGTGTAGATGCGCACCGCGACGGGGCGCGTCAACGACTCGAGCGCCCGGATCGGCGCCATCAGCTCCATGCGGTTGTTCGTGGTGGGGCCGGCGTCGCCGCCGTGGAGCTCCTTCTCGACGGTGCCGTAGCGCAGCACCGCGCCCCAGCCGCCCGGGCCGGGGTTCCCGCTGCACGCGCCGTCGGTGTAGATCTCCACGACGCGCTCGGTCACGCGCTCACGATATCGCTAGCTCTCGACGAGCCTGCCGAGCTGTGCCTCCAGGTCGGGGAGGCCGGTCGTGTCGATGAGGAACGTCTCCTCGATCGCCTTGCGGATCTCCGCGGGCGTCTCCAGGTCGTGGCGTTCGGCGGGGCCGTCGAGGTGGTGCACGGACAGACGGGTGCCGCTCAGGGCGTAGCGCCGGTCGGGCTCGGGGCGGGCGATCATGATCCCGCTGCGGAAGTGCGACTGCGGGTGGTGGCAGAGGTACCAGTTCGACACCTCGTAGTCGGGCGCGAGCTGCTCGGTGAGGTCGAACCAGTACAGCGGCCGCCACTCGGCGCCCAGCCGCGCCTGCATCACGTACCCGTCGCGCTCGGCAGGCACCAGCCGGAACGTCTCGTGCGGGGTGGGCTGCTCGACGTCGGGCTGCAGTGTGAGCACGCCGGTGAGGGTGAGCCCGCCGAAGCCGACGTCGACCAGGTGCGGGCCCTCCGGTAGGTCGACGCGCAGCAGCATGTGGCTGCGCGGCACGGGCGGTGCGTCGGCCGGGCGGGTCCACATCACGCGCGCGGCGAGGCCCGTGGTGGTGTAGCCGATCGCGTCGAGCGCCCCGCGGAGCAGCAGGTTCTGCTCGAAGCACCAGCCGCCGCGGCCGCCGCGCACGATCTTGGCGTCGAGCGCCTCCGGGTCGAGCGCCACCTCCCGCCCGGTGAACGCGTCGAGGTTCTCGAACGCGATCGAGCGTGCGTGGGCGGCCACGATGCGGCGCAGCGTGGGCAGGTCGGCACCGGTGACCTCCGGCGAGCCGATGCGGTCGAGGTAGGCGGGGAGGGCGGCGCACATGGCCGCATCATCCCGAAGATCCCCGTCCGGCGGTATCGACATGCGGCCCACCGCGACGCTGGGCGATCATCGGCGGGTGCCCCTCCCCGCATTCGCCCCCACCCTCACCGACGGCGTCGTGACGCTGCGCGCCCACGGCCCGTCCGACGTCGACGGGTTGCTGACGCTCGCGGCCGACACCGAGACGCGGCGCTGGACGGCGATCCCGCAGCCGTACGGCCCTGCCGAGGCTCGGCGGTGGATCGAGAACACCGTGCCGGCCGGGTGGCGCGACGGCACCGTGGCCCGGTGGGTGGTGGAGGAGGACGGCCGGTTCGCCGGGCAGGTGGACGTGCACCTCGACCGGCCACCGTTCATCGGGTTCGGCCTGGTGCCCACCGCGCGCGGCCGCGGCCTCATGTCGCGGGCGCTGCGCCTGGCCGCCCGCTGGGCGTTCACGCAGGCAGGACGGCCGGTGCTGCACTGGTGGGCCGAGGTGGGCAACCTGGCGTCGTGGCGCGTGGCGCACGCGTGCGGGTTCACGTTCGAGGGCACCCGGCGCCAGGCGGTGCGCCGGGGCGACCGGCTGGTCGACGGGTGGTTCGCCTCGCTCACCGCCGAGGAGGAACCCACCCCGCGCACGACCTGGTGGCCGGTTCCCGAACTCGTCGGCGAGCGCGTGCGGCTGCGCCCGCACACCGACGCCGACGTGCCGCGGATCGCCGAGGCGTGCTCGGACCCCCGCACCCGGCACTGGCTCCCGACGCTCCCGCACCCCTACACGGCCGAGTCGGCGCACGGGTTCGTGCTGGGCTGCCGGCTCGCCGAGTCCCTCGGGGAGAAGGTGACCTGGGCGGTGGCCGACCGCGCCGACGACCGGCTGCTCGCGAACGTCTCCGTCTTCCGGCTCGACGACGCGATGAACCCCACCGGCGGCGAGATCGGTTACTGGGCCCACCCGGACGCCCGCGGCCGCGGCGTCGTCAGCGAAGCGGTCGGCCTCGTGGTGGGCCACGCGTTCGCGCCCCGCGCCGAGGGCGGGCTGGGCCGCCACCGGCTGCAGATCGGCGCCTCGAAGGACAACGCGGCGAGCAGGCGCGTGGCCGAGCGGGCCGGGTTCGCCCTGGTCGGCGAGGTGCACCAGGACGCCGTCGTCGGCGTCGGCGCGGACCGCACGCTCGACGACGGCGTCTGGTACGAGCTGCTCGCTCCCTGACTACGCGCCGCCGGGGTTGAGCGTGACCTCGATCGGCGCGTAGTCCTCACCGGTGACGTCGACGCCTTCGGCGCGCAGGCTCTCGAGCGCCCGCTCCACGTAGTCGTTGGTGAACGCCTCGGGGTCGGGGTCGCGGGTGAGCACGGTCTGCCCGTCGGCGTTGACGGCGGTGCGGGCCACCTGCACCGTCTGGGCCCACGCGGCCTCGTCGATCACGCCCGCACCCGAGGGGGACGGCCAGATCAGCTTGTTGACCTCGTTGACCTGCCACAGCTGGTGGCTGGCGCCCAGGGTCGACCCGGCGGCCACCACCATGTCGCGGCAGGACTCGACGTTGTCGCGGCAGTAGGCCCAGCCCTCGAGCGAGCCGGCGATGAACCGGGTGGTGAGGTCCTGGTAGGCGGGGTCCTCCAGCCGGTCGGTGCTCGCCCAGATCGCGTCCTGGAGCATCGCGGTGCCCGTCTCGTTCCAGTCGATCACCGTGAAGTCGCTGGGTTGGTAGAGCTGCCCGGTGGCCGGGTTCTCCGCCTCGAGCACCTGCGCGTACTCGTTGTACGACATGGCCTGCGCGGCGTCGATCTCGCCGGACAGCAGCGCCTGCATGTCGAACTGCTGCTGCACCAGCGTGACGTCGGTGGCCGGGGTGAGCCCGGCCTCGGTCATGCCGGCGAACAGCTCGAACTCGTTGCCGAAGCCCCAGTTGCCGACCTTCTTGCCGCGCAGGTCGGCGGCAGTTGCGATGCCCTTGTCGGCGAACGACACCTGGTAGGTGCCGGAGCGCTGGAAGACCTGCGCGACGTCGGTGATCCCCGCGCCCTGCTCGCGCGACGCGAGCGCCTTCGGCACCCACGCGATGGCGAAGTCGGCCTGGCCCTGCGCGAGCACGGTCTGCGGGACGATGTCGACCCCGCCCTCCAGGATCTCCACGTCGAGCCCCCGCTCGGCGTAGAAGCCCTGCTCGACGGCGGCGATGTAGCCCGCGAACTGGCCCTGCTTGAACCACTGCAGCTGCAGCCGCACCGGCTGGGGGCCCTCGCCGGGTGGCGGCTCGCCACCGCCCTCGGGCGTGACGCTGCAGGCGGTGGCCGCGAGGAGGAAGGCGGCGGCCAGCGCGAGACGGCGGACGGGGAAGCGCGGCATGGGGACCTCCGGTGTCAGGCGGTGCGACCGCGGGTCACCAGGCGCTCGACGAGCAACCCGGCCAGGTGGAACAGCAGCCCCAGTGCGATCGAGGCGGCGACGAACGCCCACGCGCGGGCGTAGGCGGTGTTGGCGGCGGCCGCGGTGATGCGGCTGCCCAGCCCGTTCTGCGGGCCGCCGAAGTACTCGGCGACGATCGAGGCGATCACCGCGGCAGGAGCCGCGAGCCGCAGGCCGGTCATGATGTGGGGCACCGCGCCGGGCAGGCGCACGAACCGCGCGTGCTGCCAAGGGGTGGCGGCCAGTGCCGTCATGAGCTCGGCGTGCACCGGGCGCACCTGGCGCAGCCCGCGGGCGCTCGCGACGAACACCGGCACCGTGACCACCACCGTCACGACGAGCCGGCGCGGGATCTCGGTGGCCGAGCCGAACATCGTGGTGAACACGGGTGCCAGCGCCACGATCGGCACGGCGCTCGCGGCGAGCACGACCGGCGTGACGAGCTCCCCCACCAGGCGCGACCAGGTGGCGAGCAGGGCCAGCGCCACGCCGAACACGAAGCCGGCGACGAGGCCGACGAGCGCGTTGCCGCCGGTGATCGCGGCCGTGGAGAGGATCACCGAGAACTGGGTGCCGATCTCCTCGGCGATCGCGCTCGGCGCGGGCAGCAGGAACGCGGGCACGCCGGCGACCCGGACCACCAGCTCCCACAGCACGAGCAGCCCGATCCCGAACACGACCGGCGGCCACGCGCCCGACGAGCCGCGCGGGCCGGCGTCGATCCCGGCGGCGCCGGGCACCGCCCTGGTCACGGGTGCCCCTTGCGCAGCGCCTCGCGCACGGCCGTGATCGCGGTGAAGAACGCGCTCGACTCGCGGACGTCGTCGACGTGCCGGTCGGCGCCGGGTCGTTCCCCGGTGACCACCTCGGTGATCCGCCCGGGCCGCGGCGACATCACGACCACCCGGTCGGACAGCACCACCGCCTCGGGGATCGAGTGCGTGACGAACAGGACGGCGGCCTCGGTCTCGCGCGCGATGCGCAGCAGCTCGGCCTGCATCCGCTCACGCGTCATCTCGTCGAGCGCGCCGAACGGCTCGTCCATCAGCAACAGCCGCGGGCGCGGCGCCAGCGCGCGGGCGATCGCCACCCGCTGCTGCATGCCGCCGGACAGCTCGCTGGGCCGCGCGCCCGCGAACTCGCCCAGCCCGACCAGCTCCAGCAGCTCGACGGCCCGGGCCCGGCGCTCGGCCTTGTCGATCCCGTGGACGTGCAGCGGCAGCTCGACGTTCTCCACCACGCTGCGCCACTCCAGCAGGCCCGCCTGCTGGAAGGCGATCCCGTAGTCCTGGTCGAGCCGGGCCTGGTGCGGGGTCTTGCCGCCCACGAGCACGGTGCCCGACGTGGGCTGCTCGAGGTCGGCCACCACGCGCAGCAGGGTGGACTTGCCGCACCCGGAGGGCCCGATGAGCGAAACGAACTCCCCCGCCCCGACCTCCAGGTCGATGCCGTCCAGGGCGTGCACGGCGGTGTCGCCGTCGCCGAAGCGCTTCTGCAGGTCGGCGAGCTCCACTGCGGTCATCGGACACTCCCCCGGTAGCGGCGCAGGCCGATGTCCAGCAGGCCCACCGCGCCCGCCGCGACCAGCCCGAGTACGGCGGCGCCGAGGATCGCGGTGTAGAGCCGGGACGGGTCGCCGGTGGCCGACTGCGCGTACTCGATGATCAGGCGGCCGATCCCGCCGCGCGTGCCGGTGGAGATCTCGGCGACGATCGCGCCCACCACCGAGGCCGCGGCCGCGAGCCGCACGGCCGGGAGCAGGAACGGCACGGACGCGGGCAGCCGCAGGCGCAGCAGGGTGGTCCACCAGCTCGCCGCGAGGGTGCGGAACAGCTCGACGTCAGCCTTCGCGGGCGAGTTCAGGCCCCGCAGCATCCCGACCGCCACCGGGAAGAACGCCAGGTACGACGCGATCACCATGACGCTGGCCCACGGCTGCCACGTCCACCCCGCGATCGCGATCTTGCCGCCCCAGCCCACGACGAGCGGGGCGATCGCGATCAGCGGCACCGTCTGCGACGCCACGACGTAGGGCAGGGCCGCGCGCTCCAGGAGCCCGAACCGCTGCATCGCCAGGGCCAGCACCATCCCGAGCACGCCGCCGAGGACGAGCCCGCCCAGCGCGAGGCCGAGCGTGAACAGCGCGCCGGAGGCGACGGCAGCCCCCACCGTGCGCGTGGTGGCCGCCCCGGCCACCTCCGGCTCGACGAGCCGCCCGAGGACCGTCCAGACGTGCGGCATGGCCGCGTCGTCGGTGCGGGGCAGCACGCGGGTGCCGCCCACCAGCACGCCGTCGTCGGGCAGCACGAGCTTCGCCAGCTCCCACAGGAGCACCAGCAGCGCGAACGCCACCACTGCGGTGACGACCCCCCGCGCCCGACCGACCATCCCGTGCTCCCCTCAGACCGGGTGATCCTCTGAGCAGGGCATGACGGTAGCGTTACGAGCGCGTTCCCAATAGGGGATGCGCCGGGTCCGGTGGCGGCCTCAGCCCGCCTTGCCCGACCACGTCCAGTCCTCCGGGAGCCCCTCGACCTCGGCCTCGGCGCCCGTGGCGGTGACGTCCGCGGTCACCGGTCCGAGACGCAGCTGCCGCAGCCGCAACTGTCCCCAGTGCGCGGGCAGGTGCGGCGCCACCGTGAGGGTGCGGTGCGGCACGTGCGGCTGGAGGCCGAGGAACGCCCGCACCAGCAGCAGCGGGGCCGCGGCCGCCCAGGCCTGCGGCGAGCAGGAGGTCGGGTAGGGCACCGGCGGGTCGAAGTCGGCCCGCCCGAAGCCGCAGAACAGCTCGGGCAGCCTGCCGCCGAACGCGGCCGCGGCGTCGAGCAGCCCGCCCGCGAGCCGCTGGGCGAGCTCCACCGCTCCCGGGACGTGGGCGTAGCGCAGCAGACCGGCCACCGCGATCGCGGTGTCGTGGGGCCAGACGGACCCGTTGTGGTAGCTCATCGGGTTGTAGGCCCCCATCGAGGCGGCGAGCGTGCGCAGGCCGAACCCGCTGTCCATCTCGGGCGAGCCGAGCCGCTCCACCAGCGTGGCGACGCGCTCGTCGGCGGCGATGCCGGCCCACAGGCAGTGCGCCGCGTTGCTGGTGAGCGCGTCGACCGGGGTCTTGCTCCCGTCGAGCGCCACCGCGTACCAGCCCCGGTCGGGCAGCCAGAACGCCTCGTCGAACCGGGCGCGCAGCTCCTCGGCGCGGGAGCGGTGGCGCTGCGCGGCGGCCGGGTCGCCGAACGCCTCGGTGAGCTCGGCGAGCGCGAGCCGGGCCGCGTAGGCGTACCCCTGCACCTCGCAGAGCGCGATCGGGCCCTCGGCGAGGCGGCCGCGGGCGTCGTTGATCCCGTCGAAGCTGTCCTTCCACCCCTGGTTGACCAGGCCGCGGTCGGTGGCCCGCCGGTACTCGACGAACCCGTCGCCGTCGCGGTCGCCGTACTCGTCGATCCAGCGCACCGCCGCCTCGGCCGCGGGCAGCAGCCCCCGCACGGTGGCCTCGTCGGCACCCCAGCGCCAGCACTCGGCGAGCAGCATCACGAACAGCGGGGTGGCATCGGCGGTGCCGTAGTAGTGGTTGCCGCCGAGCACGCGTGCGCTGTCCGGGCCCATGCGCAGCTCGTGCAGGATCCGGCCCGGCTCCTCCTCCGTGAGCGGGTCGACCTCCCGGCCCTGCAGCTCGGCGAGGGTCTGCAGGGTGCCGAGGGCGAGCCCGACGTCCAGCGGCAGGGCCATCCACGCCGTGAGCAGGCTGTCGCGCCCGAAGAGCGTCATGAACCACGGGGCGCCCGCGGCGACGAACGGCCGGCCACCGCGGGCGGGGTCGTGGATCTGCAGCGCGCCGAGGTCGCTCTCGGTGCGCCGCAGCACCGCGGTGAGGGGCACGTCGTCGACCTCCACCTCGGTGCTCGCGCTGCGCCACGCCTCGATCTTGCGCGCCGGGCCGGTGCTCGCGGCCAGCTCCCCGCGGTGGAACTGCGGCTGGACGAGACGCCCCGCGAGGGTCGGCTGCACCATGATCTCGGTGGTCCACCGCCCGCCGGCCGGCACGACCACGCGCCAGCTCAGCACGCCCGGCACCACCGCGGGCTCCGCGGACGCGCTGATCGACAGGCCCCGGACCCCGTCGGAACGGTCGCGCAGCAGCAGATCGGTGCCCGCCACCGTCGCGTCCACGCCGCCGGGTGCGGCCCGCCCCTCCTTCACGGCGAACAGGTCGGCGAAGTCGGCCTCGACGAGCAGCTCGAGGCCGACGGCCGTGGCCTCCCGGCCCATGTTCTCCAGCGTGATCGTCTCCCGCAGGCCGTCGCCGACCAGCCGTTCGCGCACCACGAGCAGCGTGCTGTCGGCGTGGCCCGCCTTCGGGGGCCTGCGCAGGACGAACCGCGCCGTGAACGCCTCCGGGGTGATCACCGACAGCGCGTGCGGCGCCCGCCCGTCCAGCCGCAGCTCCCAGCGCGACAGCATGCGCGCGTCGCGGAAGAAGAAGCCGTGCGTGGTGCCGGAGCGGACGTCGCCCGAGCTGTCGGAGAGGCAGAACGTGCTGCCCTCGACGAGGGCGACGGTGCCGCCCGCCGTGGCGACGGTCGCGGGTTCGCCCGCGTTGAGGGGCGCGGGTGCCTCGGTCACGTCCGGCCCCCGGAGACCGGGACCGCGGGCCCGTCGTGGTCACCGCGGTCGGGTGTGTCCTGGTCGAAGGCCGAGTCCAGCGCCGAGTCCAGCGTCGAGTCCAGCGTCGAGTCGAGCGCGGAGTCGAGCCCGGCGTAGTCGCGGCGCAGCAGGTCGAGGGAGTTGCGCACCCCGGCCGCGGCCGGTCGCTCGGCACCCAGCGCCGTGCGGTAGGCGTTCTCGTACCCGGCGGCGAGCCGGTCGACGTCGAAGTGCTGGGCGACGTGGCGCCTACAGTCCGCCGGGGAGATCGCCCGCACGTCCTCCAGGGCCTGGGCCAGGTCGGCGGGGTCGTCGCGCACGATGCCGGTGACGCCGTCGACGACCACCTCGGGCACGGCGCCGCCGCGCAGGGCCACCACCGGCGTGCCGCAGGCCATCGCCTCGATCATGACCATCCCGAACGGCTCCTCCCACCGCACCGGGAACAGCAGGCAGCGCGCGCCGGCGAGCAGTTCGCGCTTGGCGGTGGCGTCGGCCACCCCGTACACGTGGTCGCGGTCGGTGAGCCGGGGCCGGACCTCCCGCTCGAAGTACTCCTTCTCGATCGGCTCCGCGCACTTGCCCGCCAGCACGAGGCGCAGCCCCGCCGCGTGGGCGGCGTCCAGGGCGAGGTGCGGCGCCTTGTCCGGGTGGAACCGCCCGAGGAAGAGCGCGTAGTCGCACTTCTGCTCCTGGAACGGCCAGTCGTCGAGGCGCAGCGCGTTGTGCACCGTGGCCGTCCAGTTCAGCTCGGGGGCGAGCGCGCGCTGGCGGTCGCTGATGGCCACGAGGTGCACGTCGTCGCCCAGCTCCCGGTAGTAGCGGCGCAGGTCGTCGTCGACGGGGCCGTGGACGGTGACGACGGTGGGCAGCCCGAGCGCCGCGTAAGCGGGCGCGTTGAGCGGGCCCGCGAGCGTGTGGTCGTGCACGACGTCGACGGAACCGGTGAGGGCGAGGCGCTCCACGGCCCTGCGGGTGGCCACCGCGTGCATGACCTCGGGGTAGGGCTCACCGAGGCGTTCGGGCACGGTGCGTTCCCACAGCGGCACGAAGCGGGCGGCGGTGCCCGGCGTCCCCGCGCCGACCACGGTGACGGTGTGCCCGCGCGCGACGAGGGCATCCGCCAGGTCGCCGACCACGGCCTCGACCCCGCCGTAGGCGGCAGGCGGGACGTCGAAGTAGGGCGGTGCGATCAGCGCGACCCGGAGGGGCCGGGCGGTGGAGAGAGGACGATCGATGGCGGTACCTGCGGACGGCACCCGGTTCAAGGCTTCCTCCCGAATCGTCGGAACCGGATCGGTTGGCACTCTCTACCTAAGAGTGCTAATCCGCGGAGGCCGCCTCGGGCAAGGTGATCCAGGACACTGATCGCCGGCGCTGATCACCGGGACTGGTCACCGGGGCATGCGCCGCCACAGGGCCCGGGGGGCGTGGCGCAGCACCGCGAAGACCGGCCGCAACACCCACGGCACCCACACCTCGCCCCGCCCGGAGCGCAGGGCGGCGACCGTGGCGTCGGCGACCTGGTCCGGGGTGGACGAGAACGGCGCAGGCGACATGCCCTCGGTCATCCGGCCGATCACGAAACCCGGGCGGACCAGCAGCAACCGCACGCCGCTGCCGTGCAGGGAATCGGCGAGCCCGCTCGCGAACCCGTCGAGGCCCGCCTTCGCCGAGCCGTAGACGAAGTTGGCGCGCCGCACCCGCGCCCCGGCCACGGAGGAGAACACCACCAGGGTGCCGCTGCCCTGCTCGCGCAGGATCGCGGCGAGGTGCAGGAGCACCGCGACGTGCGCGACGTAGTCGGTGTGCACGATCTGCACGGCGTGCGCCGGGTCGCGCTCGGCGCGGGCCTGGTCGCCGAGCACCCCGAACGCGACCACCACGACGTCGAGGCGGCCGTGGCGGCGCACCACGTCCAGCAGCACGGCGCGGTGGGCGTCGAGGGCGTCGGCGTCGAACTCGACGCGGTCCACGGCAGCGGCCCCGGCCGCGCGCAGCGACTCCTCCTCGGCATCGAGCTCGTCCTTGCGCCTCGCTGCGAGCACCAGCGTGTTGCCCGCGGCGAGGCGGCGGGCCACCGCCAGCCCGATCTCGCTGCGGCCGCCGAGCACCAGCACCGTCTCCCCCATGCGGGGAAGACTCGCACAGGATCCATACTGGTCGGCATGCGTGCCGCGGTGCTGGGGAGTCCGGTTGCCCACTCGCTGTCCCCGGTTCTGCACTCCGCCGCCTACGCCGCGCTCGGGCTCGGCGACTGGCACTACGACGCGCGCGAGTGCGACGAGGCCGGCCTGGCCCGGTTCGTCGACGGGCTGGGGCCGGAGTGGGCGGGCCTGTCGCTGACGATGCCGTTGAAGCGGGTGGCGCTCGACGTCGCGCGTGAGGTCTCCCCGCTGGTCACCGCCACCGGGGCGGCCAACACGCTCGTGCTCACGGGTGGCAGGCGCTACGCCGACAACACCGACGTCGCGGGCATCGTCGAGGCGCTGCGGGGTGCCGGGGCGCCGCCCGCGGGGCGCGCGGTCGTGCTCGGCGCGGGCGGCACGGCGCAGGCCACGCTCGCCGCGCTGCCCCGGCTCGGGATCCGCGACGTCGACGTGCTCGTGCGCTCCACGGCACGGGCGGGCGAGCTGCGCGCCGCGGCCGACCGGCTCGGCGTCGCGCCCGACGTCACCGACGCCCTGCTCGACCCGGCGCGCGCCCGGGCCGCGCTCGCCCGGGCCGACGTGGTGGTGTCCACGCTCCCGAAGGGCGCTGCCGACGGCCTCACCGGGGTCCGGCCCGGCGCCGTGGTGCTCGACGTGGTCTACGCGCCGTGGCCCACCGCGTTCGCCGCGGGCGCCGAGGCGGCGGGCGCGCGCGTCGTCAGCGGGCTGGAGATGCTGCTGCACCAGGCGGTGGCGCAGGTGGAGCTGATGACGGGGCTGACGCCGCCGGTCGCGGCCATGCGAGAGGCCCTCGACGCCGCCGTCGCGGCCCGCGCCTGAGACTACGATTCCGCCCATGGAGGGCAGGCGCGGCACCAACCTGCCGCGCGTGGCCGACTTCAACCAGGCCGTCATCCTCGACGCCGTCCGGCACGCCCCCGACGGGTTGTCCCGGGTGGAGCTCGCCGAGCTCACCGGCCTGTCGGCACAGGCCGTCTCCAACATCACCCGCCGCCTGCTCGACCGCGAGCTCATCACCGAGGCGGGCACGCTCCCGGCCGGCCGGGGCAAGCCGCGCACGCTGCTGCGGCTGCACCGCACCGGGCACTTCGCCGTCGGCGTGCACGTCGACCCGACGGTCACCACGGTGGCGCTGCTCGACCTCGTGGGCGACGTCGTGGCGTCGGTCCGCACCCTGCCCGCGTCGGCGACCACTCCCCCGGAGCTGGTCGACGCGATCACCGACGCCGCCGCGGGGCTGATCGCGTCCACCGGGGTCGACGCGGGCCGCGTGCTGGGCCTGGGCATCGCCGCCCCGGGCCCGTTCGACCCGGGCACCGGCGTGGTGCTGGAGCCGCCGCTGCTGCCGGAGTGGAACCGGGTGCGGCTGCGCGAACTGGTGCACGAGGCCACCGGCCACCCGGTGGTGCTGCACAAGGACGCGGCCGCGGGCGCGCTCGCCGAGCTGTGGCGCGGGGCGGCCACCAGCCTGCGCGACTTCGTCTTCCTCTACCTGGGCACCGGGATCGGCGCGGGTCTCGTCACCGGCGGCGAACTGCTCGGCGGGAGCACGCACAACGCGGGCGAGATCGGCCACCTCATCGTCGACGCCGACGGGCCGGCCTGCCGGTGCGGCCAGCGCGGGTGCGTCGGGGTGGCCTGCTCCCCGCGGGAGCTGGTGACCGAGGCCGCCGACGCCGGCCTGCTCCCCCGGCCCACGCCGGGAGCGGCCGACCGCGAGATCGACGAGCTGTTCACCCGGCTGTGCGCGCGGGCCGCCCACGACGGCGCGGCCCGGGCGATCCTGGAGCGGAGCGCGTCGCGGCTGGCCCGCGGCGCCGCCACGATCGCGAACCTGCTCGACGTGCGCGCGGTCGTGTTCGGCGGCCCGATCTGGGACCGGATCGCAGGCGTCTTCCTCCCGCTCCTGCGCGACACGCTGCTCACCACCACCGAGGCCCGCCACGTGCACCCGGTCACCGCGCTGAGCAGCTCGCTGGGGCCGGACGTCGGCGCGATCGGCGCCGGGTGCCTCGTGCTCGAGCACTCCTTCTCCACGCGGCCGTCCACCCTGCTGCTCGGGCCGCGCGACGATCAGGTCGCCGCCGTGCCCTGAGCACGCCGGTGCACCGCCACCACGTAGTCCCCTCCGTCGTACGGGGCGCGGTCCCAGCCGGCGAACCGGTCCTCGGCCACGAGCCCGGCCGCGGTGCACCACCCGTCGTAGTCGTCCGGCGTGGGCCAGCCCGGCCGCAACCGGAAGCCCGCGACGAGCCGGCCGCCCGGCGCGAGGTGCCCCGCGCACGCCGCCACCGCCGCCGCACGGCGCTCGGGCACCACGTACGGCACGACGTTGCCCGCGAGCACCACCACGTCGAACCGCTCCGGGCGGTCGAGGTCGGCGAGGTCCGCGGTGACCCACTCCAGCCCGGGCGCCTTGGCGCGGGCGGCGGCGGTCATGTCGGCGTCCGAGTCCACCCCCAGCACCGCGATCCCCCGCCGCGCCAGCTCGATCGCGACGCGCCCCGTGCCGCAGCCCGCGTCGAGCACCGTGGCCGGGGCGTAGGAGGCCACGAGGTCGGCCTCCCCGTGCGGGTTCCCGCCGGCCGCGGCGAGGCGCCGGAAGCGCTCGTCGTACTGCGCCGGGCCCTCCTGCGCGCGCCAGCTGCTCCAGTCGTCGGGTAGGTCGGGCACGCAGCCAGGCTATGCCGATCCGGAAGAACTCTTCCTCCCCCGGCCGCCCTCCCGGCTGCCAGGCTCCCCGGACATGAGGGACCCGATCGACCTGACCGCCCGCACCCGGTCGACGCACGTCGCGCGGGCGATCGTGCACACGGTCACCCTGTTGGTGGCCGCGGCCTGCCTCGCCTCCCTCGTCGCGGGGCCGGAGACCACGGCCGTCCGGTTCATCGCCGGGGCCGTCGGGCTGCTGATCGTGCTCGTCTACGCGGGGGCCGTGCCCAGCCGTCGCAGGCGACCCCACCGGCTCCTGGTGGACCACGAGGGCATCCGGGTGTGGGACGGGCGCGGGAAGGTCGTCGTGCGCCTGGCGTGGACGGAGCTGTCCGGCGTGGGGCTGATGACGAACGAGGTCGCTCGCTCGCGCCGGACGCGGCAGGCGGACGCCGACCCCGTGCCCTGGGTGAGCCGCCGGGTCGTCCTGGCGCCGATCTGGCTGGAGCTGTTCCCGGCGGACGCCGCGGCCGTGGCGCGGCACCCGGAGCTGAGGTGGGCCTGGGACCTCGGGCAGCTGCGGGCCCCAACGGAAGAGCGGCGGTGGGTCGTGCCCCTCGGGGACGGGCAGGGGCAGGACGTGCCGGTCGGCGAGGCCGTGCAGCGGTGGCGGCCGCACCTGTGGCGCGGGCAGCGGGCCGGTTCGCTCCTGTTCGGCGGGCAGACCCCGGGAACACGGCGCCGGCGCCCGCGGTTGTCGTGATCGTGAAGGTGGAGATCTGGTCCGACGTCGTGTGTCCGTGGTGCGCGGTCGGCAAGCGCCGGTTCGAGAAGGCCCTCTCCCGGTTCGACCACCGCGACGAGGTCGAGGTGAGCTTCCACAGCTTCGAACTCGACCCGGAGGCACCCCACGAGCAGGAGGGCGACCTGCACGACCACCTCGCGTCGAAGTACGGCATGTCCCGGGCCGAGGCGGAGGCACGGCACCAGCAGATGACCGAGATGGCCGCCGCCGACGGCTGGGACTTCCACTTCGAGCGCGCCCGCCGCGGCAACACGTTCGACGCCCACCGCCTGTTGCACCTCGCGGCCGAGCGGGGCGTTCAGGAGGCGGTGAAGGAACGCCTGTTCCGCGGCTACTTCACCGAGGGCGAGCACATCGCCGACCACGCCACGCTCGTCCGGCTGGGCGCCGAGGCAGGGCTCGACGCCGAGGAGGCCGCCGCGGTGCTGGCGTCCGACCGGTACGCCGACGCGGTGCGCGCCGACGAGCAGCAGGCCCGGGCCTACGGGATCAGCGCCGTGCCGTTCTTCGTGGTCGACCGCAAGTACGGCGTGCCGGGCGCCCAGCCGCCGGAGACGCTGCTTCAGGTGCTGGACAAGGCGTGGGCCGAGGCCCACCCGCTGCAGGTCCTCACCCCCGCGGGCGACGCGGACGGCTGCGCCGACGGCTCCTGCAGCGTCTGATCCCGGCGGCGCGTCAGCGCGGTTCCTGCTGGGCGACGCCAGGCACGGCCGGGTCGCTCACGCGCTCCCGGTCGCGCCCGACGACCAGCACCACGATCCCGGCCATCACCATGAACGCGGCCACCACGAACATGCCTGCCTTGTTGCTGCCCGTGAGGTCGAGCAGCCAACCCGTCAGGTACGGCCCGGCGAAGCCGCCGATGTTGCCGAACGAGTTGATCAGCGCGATCCCGGCCGCCGCGCCCACGCCCGTGAGGAACGTGCTGGGCAGCTGCCAGAACACCGGGATCGCCGAGTTGACCCCGATCGCGCAGAGCGCCATGGCGGCGATCACGAGGTAGGGCGACTCCATGAACAGCGCCACGGCGACGCCGGCCGCGCCCACGAACGACGGGATCGCCACATGCCACCTGCGCTCGCCGGTGCGGTCCGAGTGCCGGGCGTTGAGCACCATCACGACGCACGCGAAGACGTACGGGATCGCGTTGATCAGGCCGATCTGGGCGATCGAGAACTCCACCCCGAACCGCTCCTGCAGGTCCGAGATGACCTGCGGCAGGAAGAACGCCAGCACGTACAGGCCGAACACGATCCCGAAGTACACGAAGGCCAACCCCACAACGCGCGAGTCGCGCAGGCCCTCGCGCAGCCCGGTGCCGTGCGGCACCTGCGCCGCGTCCTCCGACGCGATGCGGCTCTCGAGGGCCTCCCCCTCGGTGGCCGAGAGCCACTTCGCCTTCGTCGGCCGGTCCGGGAGCAGCACGAGCACCAGGAGGCCGACGACGATCGACGGCAGGCCCTCCACGAAGAACATGAACCGCCACGAGGCGTCGAAACCGAGGGCTCCCCCGCCGTACTGGAGCAGCAGCGTGGAGATCGGCGAGCCCAGCACGGACGAGACCGGGACGGCCAGGAAGAACAGCGCCACGACCTTGGCCCGCTGCACCCGCGGGAACCAGTACGTCAGGTACAGGATGATCCCGGGAAAGAAGCCGGCCTCGGCCACACCCAGCAGGAACCGCACGATGTAGAAGCTGATCTCACCCTGCACGAACGCGGTGGCCGAAGCGACGACCCCCCACGTGACCATGATCCGCGCGATCCAGAGCCGGGCGCCGACCTTGTGCAGGATGACGTTGCTCGGCACCTCGAAGAAGAAGTAGCCGATGAAGAACAACCCCGCGCCAAGGCCGTACGCGGCCGCGGAGAGGCCGAGGTCGGCGTTCATCGTGAGCGCGGCGAACCCGACGTTGACGCGGTCGAGGTAGTTGAGCAGGTAGCACAACCCGAGGAACGGCAGCAGTCGCCACATGGCCCTGCGCACGGCCCCCGACACGACCTCGTCCTGCGGCGCGTCCGCCATCGCTCCTCCTCGAGCTCATCTGAGGACCAGAGCTAACCCGGCCGCGCGCGTCCGATCAAGATCAGGACCGCAATGCGACGAACGGCACTCTCGTCCGATAGAGCGGGACGAGTGTGCCGCTCGTCCGACGGGTGCGCTCGCCGGGCCCCGACCCCGGACGGACCCGCTGATCGTTCCCAAATGCGCGACCCAGCCCCCACAAGGGCGCGCCGCGGGATCTCGCAGCGATCAAGCCCCATGATCCATCCGAGATGAGGAGATGCGCCCTCGCGAGGGCGCTCAGCGTGGTCTCGCAGCGATCATGTCTCTGGAGCACCTGACCTGACCCGTACGAACGGCACCCTCGTCCGATAGAGCGGGACGAGTGTGCCGCTCGTCCGACGGGTGCGCTCGCCGGGCCCCGACCCCGGACGGACCCGCTGATCGTTCCCAGATGCGCGACCCAGCCCCCACAACGGCGCTCCGTAGGATCTCGCAGCGATCATGCAGCGAGTCGACCCGCTCCCCGAGGTGAAGGCTCATACCCAGGTCCGGGAGGCGAGCCGAGCATCTCGCAGAGCGCCCACAGGATCCGTACCCCTCGACCCGGCCCCGTCGATCACCGCACCGCGCAACGCGCCACATGCCAACGGATGTCTCCGTGACGGGCCCGACGGTGCGCCGAGGCCAGCTGCAGCCCGTCTCCGCCAGGCCGACGCGAGGCGCGCCCGAGAACCGCGCCAACCCCGCCAACCCGCGGCTACCCCGAAGTACGAACGGCACCCTCGTCCGATAGAGCGGTACGAGGGTGCCGTTCGTGCAGGTGGATCAGTCGCGACGCCCGCGGCCCGCCGTGGCGAAGCCCCGGTCGCGGCGGATGTTGGTGCGCCTGCCCTTGAGCGTGGTGCCGCCGCGGAGGCTGCGCAGCACGTCGTCGGCGGCGTGCTCGGGGATCTCCACCAACGCGTGGCGCTCGTGGATCTGGATGGCGCCGATGTCGCGCCCGGACAGGCTCGACTCGTTGGCCAGCGCGCCCACGATGTCCTGCGGGCGCACGCCGTTGGAGCGGCCCGCGTTGACGAACAGGCGCGTGGTGCCCGCCTTCGGCGGCCGGGTGCCGGCAGCACCGCCGCGGCCGCGGGGCTCGCGACGTTCGGCGGCACGCGGCGACACGACCGGGATGTCCTCGGCGTCGTCCGGGGCACCGGTGGCCGCCTGCAGGAGCCGGACCGCCGCCGCGGCGACGTCGAGCGGGTCGAACTCGGACGTGAGCCCGGCGAGCATCTCCCGGACGCCGTCGCCGGACTCCTCGTCGCGCAGGTCCCCCACGATCCGCTCGTGCAGGGCGAGGGAGGTGCGCTCCAGCCGGGCCGCACGCAGGTCGGCCGCCGTGGGCACGGGGGCGAACTCGATCGGCTGCCCGGTGAGCCGCTCCACGGCCCGCATCGCGTGGACCTTCGACGGCGGCACGAGCGTGATCGCCACGCCCTCGCGCCCGGCCCGGCCGACGCGGCCGATCCGGTGCACGTACGCCTCCGACGACTGGGGCACGTCGTGGTTGACCACGTGGGTGAGCAGGTCGATGTCCAGGCCGCGGGCCGCCACGTCGGTGGCGACGAGCAGCTCGGTGCGCCCGCTGCGCAGCCGCTCGACCACGCGCGTGCGGTGCTCCTGGTCCATGCCGCCGTGCAGCGCCTCGGCGCGCAGGCCGCGGGCGGTGAGCGTCTCGGTGACGGCGTCGACGTCGAGCCGGGTGCGGCAGAACACGATGGCCGCCGTGGGCCGCTCCGCCTCCAGCACGCGCCCGAGGGCGGCGGTGGTGTGGCTGCGCGGCACCAGGTACGCGGTCTGGCGCACCTTCGGGGCCTCGCCCTCCGGCACGGCCTCGCGCCGGATCCGGACCGTGACCGGCTCCCGCAGGTACTTCTGCGCGAGCGTCTCGATGCGCCGCGGCATGGTGGCCGAGAACAGCACGGCCTGCCGGGTGTCCGGGGTGGCGTCGAGCAGCGTCTCGATGTCCTCGACGAAGCCCATGTCGAGCATCTCGTCGGCCTCGTCGAGCACGACGGTCTCGAGCTCGTCGAGGCGCAGGGCGCCGCGGTTGAGCAGGTCGATCGCGCGGCCCGGGGTGGCCACGACCACGTCGACGCCCTGCTGCAGCGCCCGCCACTGCGGGCCGACCGGCGCACCGCCGTACACGGTGACGACGCGCGCGCCGAGACCGCGCCCGTAGCGGGTGACGGCCTCGGCCACCTGGAGGGCGAGCTCGCGGGTCGGGGCGAGGACGAGCCCGAACGGGGCGTCGCCCTTGGTGCGCTCGGGCCGCTGCGCGGCAAGGCGCTCCAGGATCGGCAGGGCGAACGCGGCGGTCTTGCCGGTGCCGGTGGCGGCCTGCCCGAGCAGGTCGCGGCCCTCGACCAACGGGGTGATCGACTGGGCCTGGATGGGGCTGGGGTTCTCATAGCCCAGCTCCTCGACCTCCCGCAGCAGCTCGGCGCGCAGCGGCAGGTCGGAGAAGTGGGGCTGGTCGAGCGGTTGCTCGTTGTGGATCAAGAATCGTCTTCCGTCGCAGGGACGGGAGCACGGACGGCGCTCCCGCGGGATGAGCCCGCGGGGCCTTCGGCACAACTACTACCTGGCCGGTGCGGTCTCAGGTGGTTCAACACACCACCGATCACACATAGTCCCAGGTGATCGCGGTCACGCCGGAACCGGGGGCCCTCAGCGCAGCGCCGGGAGCACGTCCTTCTCCCACGCGGTGAAGAATCCCTCCATGTCGTGGCCCATCTGGGAGACGTAGAGCTCGTCGACCCCGGCCTCCAGGTACGAGCGCGCCTGCGCCACCTGCGCGTCGACGTCGTCGCCGCACGCCACGGCCTTCGCCGTGCTCTCGCGGGGGACGAGCGTCTGGGCGTCCATGAAGTCGCGCGGCCGGGGAAGCGTCTGGGCGAGCTGGCCGGGCAGGCCCTGGTTGCCCCAGGTGCGGTGGGCGATGTCGAGGGCGCGCTCGGCGTCGCGGTCCCAGCACACCTTGGTGCCCGCCTGAACCGGCTTGCCCTCACCACCCGCTTCCCGGAACACCCGGATGAGGTCGGCGTCGGGCGTCGTCGTGATGTAGCCGTCGCCGATGCGGCCGGCCAGCTCGGTGGCCTGCGGGCCGAACCCGGACACGTAGATCGGCACGGTCTCGGCGGGCAGGGTGTAGATCCGCGCCTCCTGCACCTCGTAATAGGTGCCGTGGAAGCTGATCTCCTCGCCCGCGTGCAGCTTCCGGATCAGCTCGACCGCCTCCTCCAGCATCTCCAGCCGCACGCCGACGGAGGGCCAGTGGTCGGCCAGCACGTGCTCGTTGAGCGCCTCGCCGCTGCCGACGCCGAGCACGAACCTCCCGTTCAGCTGCACGGCGGCCGTCGCGGCGGCCTGGGCGATGATCGCGGGGTGGATGCGGAACGTCGGGCAGGTCACCGCCGTCGTGACGGGCAGTGACGCCGCCTCCGACAACGCGCCGATCACACCCCACACGAAGGGGCTCTGGCCCTGCTCGTCGTTCCAGGGGTGGAAGTGGTCGGAGATCCAGAGCCGCTCGAACCCCGCCGCCTCGGCGCGCTTGGCCTGGTCGATGAGCTCCTTCGGGCCGAACTGCTCGCAGGACAGGAAGTAGCCGATGCTCGCCATACCGCTTCACTACCCGCGATCCCGACCCGCATGCGCGCAGCCGCCCGCGCGACCGCCGCCCGGCAGTCGGGCCGCCCCGCTGCGACGTCCGTCGCCACCCGCCCGCCGCCCGACGGCGCAACTTCCCCGGCGGGCCGTTGACCCGAAACCGCCCCCGTCCTAGGAACGGCGGGGGACGACGCGTCCCCAGCGCGCCGGTGCCCCCTCGATCCCGCTGGAACCCCAGCGACAAGGGAGGTCACCCATGAACGCGCCCATCGGCATCGACGAACTCCCCGGACCGCGGGGTCTGCCGCTCGTGGGGAACGTCTTCGACATCGACGTGCACCACCCGTTGGAGCACCTGGCCCAGATGGCCGAGGAGTACGGGCCGATCTACCGGATCACGATGCCCAGCGGGACGCGGCTGCTCGTGTCCGGCCCCGACCTCGTCGACGAGGTGTGCGACGACGCCCGGTTCGACAAGCTCGTCAGCGGCGGGCTGTCGAACCTGCGCGGGAGCGCGCTCAGCGTCGGGCTCTTCACCGCCGACACCGACGACCCGCTGTGGCACCGCGCCCACAACATCCTGATGGCGCCGTTCAGCCTGCAGTCGATGCGCGACTACGTGCCGAAGATGCTCGACGTCGCCGAGCAGCTCGTGGAGAAGTGGTCGCGGCTCAACCCGGACGAGGACGTCGACGTGCCCGCGGACATGACCCGGCTGACGCTCGACACGATCGCGCTCTGCGGGTTCGGGTACCGGTTCAACTCGTTCTACCGCGAGACGCCGCACCCGTTCGTCGAGGCGATGGTGCGGACGCTGGTGGCGGCGCAGGCGCAGGCCCGGAGGTTGCCGATCCGCAACCGCCTCGACATCCGCGCGCAGCGGCAGGTGGAGGCGGACCAGGCGTTCATGGACGGCCTGGTCGGCAAGCTGGTGGAGGAGCGGCGCGCGCAGGGCGACGCCGCCGACAACTCCGACCTGCTCGGGCGCATGGTCACCGGTGTCGACAAGCAGACCGGCGAGCAGCTGCCCGATGACAACATCCGTGCCCAGTGCGTCACGTTCCTCATCGCCGGGCACGAGACGACGTCGGGCCTGCTGTCGTTCGCCATCTACTACCTGCTGAAGAACCCCGAGGTCATGGCGCGGGCCCGGGCCGAGGTCGACGAGGTGTTCGGCAGCACGGCGACGCCGACGTTCGAGCAGGTGCACCGCTTGCGCTACGTCCGCCAGGTGCTCGACGAGGCGCTGCGGCTGTGGCCGACGGCGCCGGGGTTCACCCGCTACCCGTTCGAGGACACCGTGATCGGCGGACGCTACGCGATCCCCGCCCGCACCCCGGTCACCGTGCTGATCCAGGCGCTGCACCGGCAGACGTCCGTGTGGGGGCCCGACGCCGCCGAGTTCAACCCCGACCACATGGCAGCCGAGCGCGTCGCGGCGCTGCCGCCGAACGCCTACAAGCCGTTCGGCACGGGGCAGCGCGCCTGCATCGGCAGGCAGTTCGCGCTGCAGGAGGCCACGCTCGTGCTCGGCATGCTCGTGCAGCGCTTCGACTTCGTCGACCACCTCGACTACCAGCTGAAGACGAAGACGACGCTGACGATCAAGCCCGACGCGTTCCGGATCCAGGTCCGGCCGCGCGCCGGCTTCCAGCTCGACGCCGCGGCGCCGGCGCCGGCGACCGAGGCGCCGGCCCGAGCGCTCCCACAGGACACGGGCGCACCGCTCGTCGCCGCCCACGGCACCCCGCTGTCGGTGCTGTTCGGCTCCAACCTCGGCGCTGCCGAGTCCATCGCCACGCAGCTCGCCCAGGAGGGCACCGAACGCGGCTTCAGCGTCACGCTCGGCGCGCTCGACGACCACGTCGACGACCTGCCCGACAGTGCCGCGATCGTCGTGTCGTCGTCGTACAACGGCACGCCGCCCGACAACGCCGCTGCGTTCTGCCGGTGGATCGCCGCGGCCGACCCGAAGGCCGCCGACGGCGTGGCCTACACGGTGTTCGGGTGCGGCAGCACCGAGTGGGCGAGCACCTACCAGGCCGTGCCCACGCTGCTCGACACCGAGCTCGAGGCGCACGGCGGGCGGCGGGTGCACCCGCGCGGGGCGGGCGACGCCGCCGGGGACTTCGACGCGGCGTACCGCGACTGGCACGCCGGCCTGTGGCCGGATCTCGCGGCGGCGATGGGGCTGCCGGCCGAGGTCGGCGCCGCGGTCGACACCGGGCCGCAGCTGTCGGTCACGCTCACCAACCGGCAGCTGACCAACCCGGTGATCGTCTCCTACCAGGCCCGGCCGGCCCGGGTCACGGCCAACCGCGAGCTGATCGCAGGCAGCAACGGCAAGCCGCCCGAGCGGTCCACCCGGCACATCGAGATCGCGCTGCCCGCCGACACCAGCTATGCCGCAGGCGACCACCTGGGCGTGCTGCCGCGCAACAGCATCGACCAGATCAGCCGCGTGATGCGGCGCTTCGGCCTCGACGCGGGGCAGTACGCGACGATCATCCCGCGCCGGGGCGGGCCCACCCACCTGCCGATCGACGAGCCCACGCCGCTGCTGGGCGTGCTGGGCTGCTGCGTGGAGCTGCAGGACACGGCCACACGGTCGAACATCGCCATCCTCGCCCGCCACACCGACGACCCGGGCCAGAAGGAGCTGCTCGAGTCCCTCATCGGGGACGACGACGCGTCGCGCGCCCGGTACGCCGAGCAGGTGGGGCGGGCCAACCGCTCGGTGCTGGACCTGCTCGAGGAGTTCCCGGCCTGCGCCGTGCCGTTCGAGGTGTTCCTCGAGATGCTGCCGCCGCTGCGCCCGCGCTACTACTCGATCTCGTCGTCACCGCTGGTGGGCCCGGGTGCCTGCAGCATCACCGCCGGGGTGCTGCGCGGCCCCGCGCGGTCCGGGGTGGGCACGTTCACCGGCGTCTGCTCCGGCTACCTGCCGCTCGTGCCCGAGGACGGCACGCTGTTCGTGTTCGTGCGCAAGCCCACGATCCCGTTCCGGCCGCCGGACAACCCGCACGTCCCGATGATCATGGTCGGGGCGGGGACCGGGCTCGCCCCGTTCCGGGGGTTCCTACAGGAACGGGCGGCGCAGCAGGCCCAGGGCGTGCCCGTGGCCCGCTCGCTGCTGTTCTTCGGCTGCCGCCACCCCGACAGCGACTACCTCTACGCCGACGAACTGCGAGGCTACGAGGAGCGGGGCGTCGTGCGGGTGGAGAACGCGTTCTCCCGCTCCGACGCGCGCTGCCGCTACGTGCAGGACGCGATCCTCGACAGCGCCGACGAGGTGTGGGAGCTCCTGCAGGCCGACGGCGTGGTGCTGGTGTGCGGCAACGCCAACACCATGGCGCCGGCCACGCGGGACGCGCTCCACAAGATCTTCCGCGACCGGACCGGCACGAGCGAGGCCGACGCCGCCGCCTGGCTCACGGGCCTGCGCGGCGCCGGTCGATTCGTGGAGGACATCTGGGGCGGCTGAGGCCACTCGCTGCTTCGGCGCGCCAGCAAGGTGGCTCTACTGGCGTATTACGCCAGTAAAGCCACCTTGCTGGCATTCGCTCGTCCCCTAGCGGGTCAAGCCGGCCCGGCGCAGGGCGTCAGCCATCGCGCTGTTCGTCGGGGCCGGGGCGCCCTGGCGCTGGCCGCCGCCCCGCCTGTCCCCACCGCGCTTGTCCCCACCGCGCTTGTCCCCACCACGCTTGTCCCCACCACGGCTGTCCCCGCCCCGCTGGTTCTGGGCGCGCTGCTGCCCGCCGCCGCCCTTGCGGTCGCGCGGGGCACCCTTGCGGTCCTCGCGCGGCCCGCCGCGGTTCTTCCCCGCGCCCGGCTCGTCGTCGAGGCGCAGCGTGAGCGAGATGCGCTTGCGCGCCTCGTCGACCTCGAGGACCTTGACGCGCACCACGTCGCCGGACTTCACGACGTCGCGCGGGTCGGACACGAACTGGTTCGACATCGCCGAGACGTGCACGAGGCCGTCCTGGTGCACGCCGACGTCGACGAACGCGCCGAAGGCGGCCACGTTGGTGACCACGCCCTCCAGCAGCATGCCCGGCTTCAGGTCCGAGACCTTGTGGACCCCCTCGGCGAACGTGGCGGTGCGGAACGCCGGGCGCGGGTCGCGGCCGGGCTTCTCCAGCTCGGCGAGGATGTCGGTGACGGTGGGCAGCCCGAACTGCGCGTCGACGAACTCGTGCGGCTTGAGCGACTTGATCTTCTGGGTGTTGCCGATCAGCGACCCGATGTCGGTCTTCGCGCGGTCCAGGATCCGGTGCACGACCGGGTAGGACTCCGGGTGCACGCCGGAGACGTCGAGCGGGTTCTCGCCGCCGCGGATGCGCAGGAAGCCCGCGCACTGCTCGAACGCCTTCGGGCCGAGCCGCGGGACGTCCGCGAGGGCGGTGCGGGTGCGGAACGGGCCGTTGGCGTCGCGGTGCTGCACGATCTGGGTGGCGAGGCCCTCGGTGATGCCCGAGACGCGGCGCAGCAGCGGCACCGACGCGGTGTTGACGTCGACGCCGACCGCGTTCACGCAGTCCTCGACCACGGCGTCCAGCGAGCGGCTCAGCGCCGACTCGGCGAGGTCGTGCTGGTACTGGCCCACACCGATCGACTTCGGGTCGATCTTCACCAGCTCGGCGAGCGGGTCCTGGAGCCGCCGGGCGATCGAGACCGCGCCGCGCAGCGACACGTCGAGCTCCGGCAGCTCGGCCGAGGCGAACGCCGACGCCGAGTACACCGATGCCCCGGCTTCGCTGACCATCACCTTGGTGAGCTTGAGCCCGGGGTTGCGGGACACCAGCTCACCCGCGAGCTTGTCGGTCTCGCGCGACGCGGTGCCGTTGCCGATCGCGATCAGCTCGACGTCGTGGGCGGTGGCCAGCTTCGTGAGCTTCGCGAGCGCGCCCTCCCAGTCGTTGCGCGGGGCGTGCGGGTAGATCGTGTCGGTGGCGACGACCTTGCCGGTGGCGTCGACGATCGCGACCTTCACGCCGGTGCGCAGGCCAGGGTCGAGGCCCATCGTCGTGCGGGTGCCCGCGGGCGCCGCGAGCAGCAGGTCACGCAGGTTGGCGGCGAAGACGCCGATGGCGCCCTCCTCGGCCACCGTGCGAAGCCGCACCCGGATGTCGATCGACAGGTGCATGAGGATCCGGGTGCGCCATGCCCACCGCACCGTGTCGGAGAGCCACTTGTCGGCGGGCCGGCCCTGGTCGGCGATGCCGAAGGCCGCGGCGATCGTGCGCTCGTAGTCGGTGACGACGCCCGGCTCCGCCGGCTCGGTGTCGGGCTCCAGCGCGACGTCGAGCACCTCCTCCTTCTCCCCGCGGAACGCCGCGAGGATCCGGTGGCTGGGCAGCTTCGTGAACGGCTCGGAGAAGTCGAAGTAGTCGGCGAACTTCGCGCCCTCCGTCTCCTTCCCCTCCCGGACCTTCGTGACGAGCCGCCCGCGCGTCCACATCCGCTCGCGCAGCCCGCCGATGAGGTCGGCGTCCTCCGCGAACCGCTCGACGAGGATCGCGCGGGCGCCCTCCAGCGCGGCCGCGACGTCGGCGACCTGCTCGTTCAGGTACCCCTCCGCGACCGCGTCCGGGTCCTGCGCCGGGTCGGCGAGCAGCGTGTCGGCGAGCGGCTCGAGGCCGTTCTCCCGCGCGATCATCGCCTTGGTGCGGCGCTTCGGCTTGTAGGGCAGGTAGATGTCCTCCAGCCGCGCCTTCGACTCCGCGGCCAGGATCCGCGCCTCGAGGGCCTCGTCCAGCTTGCCCTGCTTGCGGATCTCCTCGAGGACGACGGTGCGCCGCTCCTCCAGCTCGCGCAGGTAGCGCAACCGCTCCTCGAGCGTGCGCAGCTGGGCGTCGTCGAGGGCGCCGGTGGCCTCCTTGCGGTACCGGGCGATGAACGGCACCGTGGCGCCACCGTCCAGCAGGTCGACCGCGGCCGTCACCTGGTGCGGTCGCACGCCGAGCTCGTCGGCGATGCGGTTCGGGATCGAGTGGGGCGCGGGCGGCCCGGACTGCTGCGGGGTCGAGAGCGACGTGCTGGTCACCCGCACATCGTCCCGGTAGGCCCGCGGCGCCGCGCCGAGGGGTGGGTCCTCAGCCGAGCTCACGCTCCACCAGGTCCGCCGCGCCCGCCGTGCCGCCCTCCTCGCGCAGCTCCCGGCGGATCTCCGCGCAGCGCGCGGCCACCTCGGCCGAGCCGGTGAGCTCCAGCAGCGCGGCACGCAGCTCCTCGGCGGTGACCGTGTCGGAGTCGACGCGCCGGGCCACCCCGGCCGCCACGAGCGCGTCGGCGTTGCCGAACTGGTCCACGGCCTGCGGGGCCGCGATCATCGGCGTGCCCGTCCACAGCCCCTCGACCGAGCCGCCCATCCCGGCGTGGGTGAGGAACGCGTCGGCCTGCTCGAGGATGGCCAGCTGCGGCACCCAGGGGTGCAGTTCCACCGACGCCGGGACGTCCCCGAGCACGGCCGGGTCGACGTGCTTGCCGATCTGCAGGACGACGTGCCAGCCGGGCAGGTCGCCGAAGGCGGCGACGCAGCGGCGGTAGAAGTCCGGCTGATCGGTGAACGCCGAACCGAGCGACACCAGGAGCACCTTCTCCGCGTCCGCGGGCCGGGCCCACTCCCCCTGCGCCGGGCGCGGGGCGAGGCACGGGCCCACGAACGTGAACTCCGGGCCCACGCGGTCGGCGTTGGGCTGCAGCACCCGCGGGATCAGCACGAGGCCGCGCTCGGGCCGCCCCATCCACGTCTCGTCGGCCGGCACCCCGTTCTCGGTGAGCCAGTCCAGCAGCGTGCGGTAGTAGTCGGCCCCGCGCGGGTCGGCCTTCCACTCGTCGGTCATCGCCCGCATGTCGTCCTCGTAGCCCTTCCAGGCCACGTAGGTGGGCGAGAGCTGCACGGTCGGGACGCCCCACTGCGCACCGAGGATGCGGGCGGGTCCGCCTGCGATGTCGTAGAGGAACAGGTCGGGCCGGTCGTGCTCGTACGCCGCACGCAGCTGCGGGAGCATCGCGATCGCGTCGTCGAGGAAGAGCCGCAGCGCGTCGATGGCGTCGCCGTCCCAGGCCTCCTCCTGGTGGAACGGCAGCGTCGACCGGTACGGCACGAGCTCGGCTCCGACCTCGCGCACGGTGTCGGCCCACGCCGCGTCGTTGGCGTAGGTGACGCGGTGGCCGCGCGCCACCAGCTCCCGGATCAGCTCCAGGCTGGGGTTGACGTGCCCGGGTGCCGGGATGCTGACCATGGCGATGTGCGCCATCGGGCCCCTCTCGTCGTACCGTGACGAGACGGTTCGTCTCGCCGATCTGAGCATGCAGGATTGTCGCGCCTCTGTCAAGACGGTGCGTCTCGTCTCGTTGACCCCTATGATCGACCCGTGCCACCTGACCCCTCCCGGCGCAGCGAGCGCTCGCGCCAGGCGATCCTCACCGCGGCCGTGGACCTGCTGCGCGAGGTCGGCTACCGGAAGCTGACGATCGAGGCGATCGCCGCCCGCGCGGGCGTCGGCAAGCAGACGATCTACCGGTGGTGGCCGTCGAAGGGCGCCGTGGTGCTCGACGGCTTCCTCGCCGCGGTGAACGAGGACCCGGACGACCTCTCGCTGCCCGACACCGGCGATGTCGCCGCCGACCTGCGCGGCGTCGTCCGCGCGATCGTCGCCGAGCTCGCCGATCCGGACCTCTCGGGGGTCTCGCGCGCCCTGATGATCGAGATGCAGGAGGACGTCGAGCTCGCCGACACCGCTCGCGACCGGATCCTCGCGCCGCAGATGCGGGCCATCGCCGACCGCCTGCGCGCCGCCCAGGACGCCGGCCAGCTGCGCGCCGACCTGGACCTCGCCGTGGCCGTCGAGCTGCTCGTCGGACCGCTCTACCACCGGTGGCTGCTGCGCACCGCCCCGCTCACCGAGGCCTACGCCGACACCGTCACCGACCTCGCGCTGCGTGCGCTCGGCCCGCAGCCGGCCCGAACCTAGGCTGGGCCGGTGGAGCCGCAGCGGACGACCGCGCCGTCCTCGCGGATGGTGCGGGAGGCGAGCGCCCGGCTCGTGCTGCACCACATGTGGCAATCGCCGCCGGTCACCGGCTCCGACCTGATGGCCGCCACCGGCCTGTCGCGCGCCACCGTCCACGACGTCTGCGAGGAGCTCATCGCCCGCGGCTGGGTACGCGAGATCGCCAACCAGCGCGAGCACGGCGGCTACCGCAAGGGCCGCCCCGCCCGCCGTTACGCCTTCGACCCGCTCGCCGGCGTGGTCGTCGGCATCGACGCCGACCAGCACCGCGTCGACGCGCTCGTCACCGACCTGCGCGGTGTCGAGCTGGGCAGGCACAGCGGCAGGCCCCGCAGCGGGCGCGGCGACCCCGCCGAGCGGATCGCCGCCGTGGCCGGCGCGATCACGGCCGCGCTCGGCGCGGCGGGCGTGCCCTCCGAGCGGGTGCTGGCCGTCACCGTCGGCGTTCCCGCGCCCGTCGACGCCGGCGGCCGCACGGCGTTCCGGGGCAACCCGTACTGGGAGTCGATGAACCCGGACCTCGCCGTCCGGCTGCGTGCCCGGCACGGCTGGCAGGCGATCGTCGACAACGACGCCAATCTCGCCGCGCTCGCCGAGGGCTGGCGCGGCCACGGCCGCGACGTGCGGCACTTCGTGGCGCTGCTGGCGGGCGAGCGGCTCGGCGCAGGCATCGTCGAGGACGGACGGCTCGTACGAGGCGCGCGGGGCGGGGCGGGCGAGATGCGCTTCCTCGACCTGGTCGACGGCGTCGGGTCGCCCGACGGCATCGAGCGGATCGCCCGCGAGTGGGCCCGCGACGCACTCGCCTCGCCGGGCGCCCGGTCCACGCTGGCCACCGGCGCCGGGGCGGCCGACGTGTTCGCCGCGGCCACCGCGGGCGACGCCCTCGCCGCGGACGTGGTGGACCGGATCGCCGAGCGGATGGCCCGGGTGATCGCCACGCTGGCCAGCCTGGTCGACACCGAGCGGGTGATCATCGCGGGCCGGGTGGCGGCGTCCTGCGGCCCGCTGCTCGCCACGCTCGAGGAACGCCTGGCCGCCCACGGCGACCCGCCCCCGCACGTGCTGGCCTCCACGCTCGGCGGGGACGCCGTGGCGCTCGGGGCCGTCCGGCGCAGCCTCGACCACGTGCGTGAGCACGCGCTCGAGCCCGTGCTCACGGCATGAGGAGCGCGACGCTCTCGAAGTGGTGGGTCATCGGGAACGCGTCGAAGGCGCGCAGCTCGGCGAGCCGGTAGCCCCGCGCCTCGAAGAGCGCTACGTCACGGGCCAGCGCCGCCGGATCGCACGCCACGTGCACCACGCGTTCCGGCTCCCGCGCGCAGAGCGCGTCCACGAGCTCGCGGCCCAGCCCGCGCCGCGGCGGGTCTGCCACGACGACGTCCGGGCGCCCGGTCAGGCCCGGGAGCACGTGCTCGACCCGCCCGGTGCGCCAGCCCACCTGCGGCAGGTCGGCCAGCGCCGCCCGCCCGTCCGCCACGGCACGGGCCGCGGACTCGACCACGACGACCTCCCCGTCCGGGCCCACCAGCCCCGCGAGCACCGACGCGAACAGGCCCACCCCGCCGTAGAGGTCCCACGCGGTGCCGCCCGCCGGCGCGGCCGCCCACTCGGCGACGACCGCGGCCAGCGCGTCCGCCAGCGCCGGGTGGACCTGCCAGAACACCCCCGGGGACAGCAGCCACTCCCGCCCGGCGGCCCGCTGCACGGCCGGCCCGTCCCCGACGTGCACGGCGCCGTCGGCGTCGACGACGACCTCGACCTCGGCACCGGGGGTGAACCGGTGCTCCAGCACCGGGGGCAGCACGCCGGCCGGCGCGATCGGGCAGTCGGCGATGGGCAGGACGTCGTGGCTGCGGTGCGCGCGCAGGCCGGGCCTGCCCAGCTCGTCGACGGCGAGCCGCACCCGGTGGCGCCAGCCGAGCGCACCGCCGGGCAGCTCCTCGACCTCCACCGCCCGCTCGATCCCGGCGAGCCTGCGCAGCTGCTCGGCGAGCACCGCCGCCTTGAGCTCGCGCGTGACGGCGGGGTCGGCGTGCTGGAAGTCGCAGCCGCCGCACCCACCCGCCCGCGCCCACGCGCACGGCGGCTGCACCCGGCCCGGCGCCGCCTCCCGCACCGCCACGACATCGGCGCGGCAGAACCCGCCACCGCCGTCCTCCACCACCACGGCGAGCACCCGCTCCCCCGGCAGCGCGTGCCGCACGAACACCACCCGGCCCTCGTGCCGGGCCACGCAGTGGCCGCCGTGCGCCACCGGGCCGACCTCGAGCTCGAGCACCCGGTCGGTCCAGTCGAGTTCCTTCACGGTCTTCACGGTCGCCTCGGCCCCGTCCCCGCCTTCGGCGGTGTCGACGCGCCGTCGTCGCGGGCCACCGGTTCGTAGCCGCGCCGCGACGAACCGGGCGCGTTCTCCGGGCGCCGCTTGCGGGTGACGACCCGCTCGGACGAACGCAGCTGCCACGGCACGCTCGTGACCATCACCCCCGGCTGGAACAGCAGCCGCCCCTTGAGCCGCAACGCGCTCTGGTTGTGCAGGATCTGCTCCCACCAGTGGCCCACGACGTACTCCGGGATGAACACGGTGACCACGTCGCGCGGGTTGTCGCCGCGGATCCGCTTGACGTAGTCCAGCACCGGCTTGGTGATCTCCCGGTACGGCGACTCGATCACCTTGAGCGGCACCGGCAGCTTGCGCTTGTCCCACTCGCGCATCAGGCGCTTGGTGTCGGCGTCGTCGACGTTGACCGTGACCGCCTCCAACCGGTCCGGGCGGGTGGCCCGGGCGTACGCGAGCGCACGCAGCGTGGGTTTGTGCAGCGTGGAGACCAGCACGATCGCGTGGTTGCGCGAGGGCAGCACGGCGTCGGTCTCCCCCGCCACGAGCTCGACGGCCACCCGGTCGTAGTGGCGCCGGATCGCCTCCATCATCACGTAGAACACGAACATCGCGGCGATCGCGATCCAGGCGCCCCGCGTGAACTTGGTGATGAGCACGACCAGCAGCACCGTGCCCGTCAGCCCCGCGCCGAATCCGTTGATGGCCCGCGAGCGCATCATGCGCCTGCGCGCGGCCGGGTCGGTCTCGGTGGCGAGCAGCCGGTTCCAGTGTCGCAGCATGCCGGCCTGGCTGAGCGTGAACGAGGTGAACACGCCCACCGTGTAGAGCGCGATCAGGCGGGTGACCTCGGCCTCGAAGCCGACCACCAGCACGATCGCCACGGCGGCCAGCACGAGGATGCCGTTGGAGAACGCCAGCCGGTCGCCGCGGGTGTGCAGCTGCCGGGGCAGGAAGCGGTCCTGGGACAGGATCGACCCGAGCACCGGGAAGCCGTTGTAGGCGGTGTTGGCGGCCAGCACGAGGATCAGCGCCGTGAAGATCACCACGAAGAAGAAGCCGGGCCGGAAGTCGTCGAACACCGCCTCGGCCAGCTGGGCCACCAACGTCTCCTGCACGTAGCCCGGCGGAGCGCCCACGATCTGCTCCGCAGGCCGCTCGGCGATCTTCACCCCGGTGAGCAAGGCCAGGGCGATGAGCCCGGAGAACATCAGCACCGACACGATGCCGAGCATCAGGAGCGTGGTGGCGGCGTTGCGGGCCTTCGGCTTGCGGAACGCAGGCACCCCGTTGCTGATCGCCTCCACGCCGGTGAGCGCCGCGCAGCCCTGGGTGAACGAGCGCAGCACCAGCATCGCGAGCGCGAGCCCGGTGAGCGCGTCGCCGTGGGCCAGCAGCTCCAGGTCGGCGCTCGGCGCGCGCAACTCCTCGCCCAGCACGACGATCCGGGTGAGACCCCAGACGATCATCGTGCCGATCCCGAGCATGAAGGCGTAGGTCGGCACCGCGAAGGCCACCCCCGACTCCCGCACGCCGCGCAGGTTCAGCGCGGTGAGCAGCAGGATCGCCCCCACCGAGAACCACACCCTGTTGTCGGCCACCACCGGGACCAGCGCACCGACGTTGGCCGCGGCCGCGGAGATCGACACGGCCACGGTGAGCGTGTAGTCCACGAGCAGGGCGCTGGCGACGGTGAGCCCGGCCCGGCGACCCAGGTTGACCGTGACCACCTCGTAGTCGCCGCCACCCGACGGGTAGGCCTGCACGTTCTGCCGGTAGCTCGTGACCACCGTGAGCAGCACCACCACGACCGCGAGCCCCACCCACGGCGAGAACGCGTACGCCGACAGCCCCGCCACCGAGAGCGTCAGGAAGATCTCCTCGGGCGCGTAGGCGACAGAGGACATCGCGTCGGAGGCGAACACCGGCAACGCGATCCGCTTCGGGAGCAGGGTCTGGGACAGACGGTCGCTGCGCTGCGGCCGCCCGACGAGCACACGTTTGAGCGCAACGCCGAGCCTGGACACGGGGAAAGCCTATGCGGTGCGTCGACGGCCCACGCGATAGCGTTCCGGCGATCCCTGGAGGGCAGTTCGGTGTACGTCGTGATCATGGGATGTGGGCGGGTCGGCGCAGCCTTGTGCGCCGGGCTCGACCGCCTCGGCCACGAGGTCGCGGTGATCGACCGCAACCGGCAGGCGTTCCGCAGGCTGAGCCCCGACTTCCGCGGCAAGCAGGTGGTCGGCGAGGGCTACCACCGCGAGGTGCTGGTGGAGGCCGGGGTCGAGCGCGCCCAGGCGTTCGCCGCCGTCTCGAGCGGCGACAACTCCAACATCATCTCGGCGCGGGTGGCACGCGAGACCTTCGGCGTGGAGCGCGTGGTCGCCCGCATCTACGACGCCAAGCGCGCCGCCGTCTACGAACGGCTCGGCATCCCCACCGTCGCCACGGTGCCGTGGAGCACCGATCGGCTGATGCGGATGCTGCTGCCCGACGGTGTGGCCTCGGCGTGGCGCGAACCCACCGGCACGGTCGCGATCCTGCCGCTGCCGGTGCACGAGGAGTGGGTGGGCCACCTCGTCACCGAACTGGAGGCCGCCGCAGGCTGCCGGGTGGCCTTCATCGTGCGGTTCGGCACCGGCGTGCTGCCCGGCCCGGACACCGCCGTGCAGGCCGAGGACACCGTCTACGTCGCCGCCGTGTCCGGCACCGTCAGCGACGTCACCGCGGCGGCCGCGGCGCCACCCCAGGAGGGCTGAGGCATGCGCATCGCGATCGCGGGGGCGGGCGCCGTCGGCCGGTCCATCGCTCTGGAGCTGGTGGAGAACGACCACCAGGTGATGCTCATCGAGCGCGAGCTCGCCAACATCGACCCGGAGGCCGTCGAGCGCGCCGAGTGGGTGCACGCCGACGCCTGCGAGCTGGCCTCCCTCGAGGAAGCCGGCCTGGAGAGCTGCGACGTCGTCATCGCCGCCACCGGCGACGACAAGGTCAACCTCGTCGTGTCGCTGCTCGCCAAGACGGAGTTCGCGGTGCGCCGCGTGGTCGCCCGGGTGAACGACCCCCGCAACGAGTGGCTGTTCAGCGAGAACTGGGGCGTGGACGTCGCCGTGTCCACCCCCCGGCTGCTCGCCGCGCTCGTCGAGGAGGCCGTGGCGGTCGGCGACCTGGTGCGGCTGCTGACGCTGCGCCAGGGCCAGGCCAACCTCGTGGAGGTCACGCTGCCCGACGGCACCCCGCTCGCCGGGCGGCCGGTGAAGTCGCTGGAACTGCCCGTCGACTCCGCGCTCGTGGTGATCCTGCGCGGCGGGCGCGTGATCGTGCCGCAGGCCGACGACGGCCTCGAACCCGGTGACGAGCTGCTGTTCGTCGCCACCTCCGCCGTGGAGGAGGACATCCGGGCCGCGCTGGGCGTCTGACGTGCGGCCCGTCAGGCCGAGGCGGGCTCGCGACGGGCCCGGCGCACGACCCACACCGTGCCGAGCAGCGCGAGCCCGACGAGCGGGTAACCCATCGCCAGCCGGGCGATCCCGAGCCACGTCTCCTCGTCGGCGCTGTACAGCCAGCCCTGCACCACCACGCGCGCGGCGAACACGAGCGTCCACAGCCCGGTGGCGAAGGTGTAGGCGCGCAGCAGCCGCCGGTCGGAGCGCCACGACTGCCCGTCGCCGTTGACCGCGTGCCACACCACGCCGGCGAGCGGCCACCGCACGAACATCGACACCAGGAACGCCAGCCCGCACCCCGCGCTGAACAGCAGGCCGGGGAGGTAGAAGCCGCGCGCCTCACCGGTGCGGTAGGCGATGAACGCCGCGATACCCACGCCGAAGAGGCCCGACACGGCCGGCTGCAGCGGCTGCTTGCGCGCGATCCGCCACACCGCCACCGCGACGCCCGCGGAGAGCGCCGCGATCACCGCGGCCTGCAGCCCGAACGCCACGTTCGCCACGACGAAGACCGCGACCGGGATGGTGGAGGCGACGACGCCCTGCACGCCGCCCATCTGCTCGAGCAGGCTGGGCACCGCGGGCTCCGCCGCAGCGCCGTCAGGGTGCGACCCGTCGGCCGGGGACTCAGGAGGGGGACCTGGGGGCTGGCCTCGGGTCACGGTGCTCCTAGGGGGTGTTGGCCGGGCAGATCTCGTAGAACGGGTTGTAGAGGACCTTGTGCCCGTCCCGAAGGGCGAGCCGCCCGCGCACCCGCATGGTGCGCCCCGGCTCGATACCGGGGATGCGACGCCTGCCGAGCCAGATCAACGTGACACCGTCGGTGCCGTCGAACAGCTCGGCCTCCAGCGACGCCTCGGCGTCCTGTGGCCGGAACTCTACGCTGCGCAACCGGCCGAGCATCGTGACCTCCTGCCCGCACGCGGCCTCGGCCGCGCACTGCGCGCCGGACTTCTGCGCACCCGCTTCGAGATCATCGGCATCGAGCTCGTCGACATCACTGGTGAGCCGGCGAAGCATGCGGCGGAACGCACCGCCATCGCTGCTGGTCATGTCTCCCCCAGCTCGCTCGGCGCCTCCATGTGAGGCCGGAACATCCCCAGCGTAACCCGCATGAAACCCACTCCGCAGACCTCACGGGCCACTTCGTCGAGGGGTCACGCCGAGCGGTCGCCCGATCGCGCCGTCCGGGCCCGTCGGAGTGCCCGGATCGACCGTTCCGTCCGTTCCGTGCCGGGGCCCGCGCCCAGGCTGCGACGAACGGTCGCTCAGGCCCGGGCGCCGCGCCTCCGTGGTTCAGGAAAGCCACATTCAGGGCCTCTCCGGCCTTGAATGTGGCTTTCCTGAACTTCCGGCTCGGGGTGCGACGCCGATCAGCTCGAACGGCGGTGGCGCCGCCGGGGGCGGTTGGGGTCCAGCTCACCCAGCAGCGCCTCCAGCCGCACGGTGGGCGACCCGTCGCCCGCCCCGGCGTGCCTGCCGCGGCCGCGCCGCTCGGCGTGCTCGTCAGCGTCGGCGCCGGCATCGAGCGGTCCGTAGCGCCACGGCTGGGTCTCCGGCCCGCCCTCGCGCATCCGGCGGCGCCCGCCCGGCGCCTGCGGGTCCGGTCCCGCCTCGTCCCACGGGTCCTGCAGCCGACGCCTGCCGGAGGCGGAGACGCCGGTGTCCGCGGCCGGGCGATCGGCCTCCAGCGGGTTCGGACCGGTGTCCGCTCCCCGCCGGTCCCACGACCCGGTCGGCTGCCGGTCCGCACCCGGCTCACCGAACGCGTCGCGTCCCCGGGGCTCGCCGGCACCGTCCCACGGGTCCGGCAACCGCCGCCGACCCGACGCCGACACACCGAGGTCCGCCACCGCCGGCCCCGGAGCCCGGGGGCTCTCGGCGCGGTCCGAGAGGTCCTGCAACCGCCGCCTGCCGCTCGCGGAGACACCGGCGTCCGGCACAGCCGAACCCGGCCCAGCGAACGGCTCCCGCACCCGAGGCGCCTCGGCAACGTCCGAGGGGTCCGGTAGCCGCCGCCGACCGCCCGGACCCGGAACCCGCGGCCCCTCGGCGCTCTCCCAGGAGTCGGGCACCCGCCGCCGGCCGGTCCCGGAGATCCCGGTGTCCGGCACAGCCGGACCCGCATCACCGAACGGCTCCCGCACGCGGGGCCGGTCAGCACCATTCGGAGGCTCGTGCAACCGGCGCCGGCCGCTCGCGGAGACGCCCGCGTCGGCAGCCTCGTCCCACCGGGCGTTGCCGGCCAACCCGTACAGCTCCACCGGCTCGGGCGAACGCGGGCCCGGATCGGCGTCCCGGGGCTCCTGCAGGCGCCGCCGGCCGCTCGCGGAGATGCCGGCGTCGGCCACCGCCGAACCGGGCTCCCGCACCCGAGGCCCCTCGGCCCCGTCCCACGAGTCCAGCGACCGCCGCCGACCCGACGCCGACACACCGGAATCCGCCACCGCCGGACCGGCGCCGTCCCAGGGGTCTGACACAGCCGGACCCGGCTCACCGAACGACTCCCGCACGCGGGGCCGCTCCGTTCCGTTCGCAGGCTCCTGCAACCGGCGCCGACCACTCGCGGAGACGCCGGTGTCGCCGGCCACGTCCCATCGCCCGCCGCCGGTCGGACCGTACTGCCCGTACAGGTCGGCCCGGGGCTCCTGCAGGTGCCGCCGGCCGCTCGCGGAGACACCGGCAGCCGCGTCGACCGGACCCGGCCCTCGCATCCGGGACCCCTCGGCGGCGTCCCACGAGTCCGACAACCGATCCCGACCCGCCACCGCCGCACCGGGAGCCGGAGTCCGAGGGTCCTGGGCGCTCTCCCAGGGGTCCGGCAACCGCGGCCGGCGGCTGGCGGAGACACCGGCGTCTGCCGCCGCACCCGGCTCACCGAACGGCTCCCGCACGCGGGGCCGCTCCGCCCGTTCCGAAGGCTCCTGCAGCCGGCGCCGCCCCGACGCGGACACACCGGAATCCGCCGCCGAACCCGGCTCGCGCAGGCGGGGCCGCTCAGCCTCGTCCAAGGGCTCCGGCAACCGGCGCCGACCGCTCGCGGAGACACCCGCGTCGGCGGCCGCGTCCCACCGACCGCTGCCGGCCGGCCCGTACGGCTCGATCGGGTCGACCGGGCGCCGGCCCGGCCCGGTGTCCCGGGGCTCGTACAGGCGCCGGCGGCCCGTGTCGGCCACTCCGGCACCGGTCTCGTCCCACGGCTCCCGCAGCGCCCGCCGGCCGCCCTGCTCGCGGGGCGGCGCCGGGGGTTCGTCGCGCGGTTGCCCCAGGTGCCGCCGCCCGGTGCCGGAGACCCCGGTGTCGGCGACGGCCCCGCCCGGCTCCCACGGCTCGTGCAGGCGCCGCCTGCCCGAGGCGGAGACGCCGGTGTCCCGCGGATCGCCCGCGACCGGCCCGGGCCCGCCGAGCGGCGCGGCGCCCGGCTCCCTCAGAGACCGCCGGCCGCCGTCCCGCTCGGTGACCTGCCAGGGCGCCGTGGCCCCCACCGCACCCTCTGGTTCGGGCAGCCTGCGCCGCCCGCCCGGGGCCGGCTCGCCGAGCGGAGGCTCCGGCAGGTGGCGCCGCCCGCCCGGCGGCACCGGCGGGGACGGGGGCTCGTCGCGCAGCCGCCGCCGGCCGCCCGAGCCCGGCTCGACCAGACGCAGCGCCTCCGTGGGGGGCAGGTCCGCAGCGGCCGCGGGCAGGGCCTCCGTGACCGGGGGCGCCTCCACCGGCGGCGCCTCGCGTCGGGGCTTCGCAGGCCGCGTGCGCCACGCCCCGGCCGCCGCCCGCCGCGCGGACGGCGCCTGCTCGCGAAGCGGGGCGTCCGGGGCGGGGCCGGTGGCGATCGTGCCGGGGGCACCGGGACCCTCGTCGGCACCGAGGGCGGCCGCCCGCTCCTCCGCCGCCTGCTCCACGAGCGCCTCGGCCGCCGCCTTCACCGCCGCGGCCGCGGCCGCCTTCCGGGCTGCTGCTCTGCGCGCCGCCGCCTTCTTCGCGGCAGCGGTGTTGACGTCCGACTTCGGCGGGGCCGTCTTGCCCGGCGCGGCCTTCCCGGGTGCCGACTTCCCGGCCGACCGCTTCCGCGACGCCGTGACCGCGGAGGCCGCGGCCGCCTCGGCGGCGAGGTGGTCCGGCACGGAGAGCGGCAGGATCGTGCGCACCGGGTAGGGCTGCTTGCCCCGCATCACGACCGTGCCGCGCAGCATGCGGCGCAGCTCGGCGTCCAGCGGGGCCGCGTCGGCGGTGGGCCCGGTGGCCACGCCGTACAGCATCCAGCGGGCGCCGTCGACGCCGATGAACACCGAGGTGGCACCGCCCGAGGTGGCGTGCAGCTCGCGGCCCCAGTCGCCGGAGAACGACCGCACCCGCGCACCGCCCTCGCGCAGCGACGCGTCGATCTCGCCGGCCAGCTCGGGCCACAGCTTGGAGGTCTTCGGCGCGGCGAGCGCGCTCACCGACAGCCGCCCCTCGGGCAGGGCGATGTGCACGGCCTGCATCCGGCCGCCGGCCGTGGGCTCGACGGTGACGGTGCCCTCGGGCGGCACGGGCACGCGGATCGACCCGAAGTCGACGAGCCCGGCGGCATCGGTGACCTCGGGGTCGAGGGCGTCGCCGTCGTGCGGGCCGGTGGGCGGGAGCGCGTGCACGGTGTCGAGCGCGAGCCCGCCCCCGTCGGCCGTCTCCTCGGGCCGGACGCTCCGGTCGCGTCGTGCCACTACGTCCCGTCCTCGGCGTGCAACCGCTCATGTCCGCCCGTGGAGCCGTACCCGCCGGCGCCGCGGTCGGAGGGGGGCAGTTCCTCCACCTCGACGAACCGGGCGTGCTCGACCTTCTGCACCACGAGCTGCGCGATCCGGTCACCCCGGCGCAGTCGCACCTCGGTGCGCGGGTCGGTGTTGATCAGGCAGACGCGGATCTCCCCGCGGTAACCGGCGTCGACGGTGCCCGGAGCGTTGACGATCGACAGCCCGGTGCGGGCGGCGAGACCGGACCGCGGGTGGACGAACCCCGCGTAGCCCCACGGGAGGGCGATCGCCACACCCGTGCCGACGACGGCCCGCTCACCGGGGCCGAGCACCACGTCCTCGGTGCACCGCAGGTCGGCGCCCGCGTCGCCGGGCTGCGCGTAGGAAGGCGCGGGCAGCTCGGGGTCGAGCCGCGTGAGGAGCACCTCGACGGTGGGCGCCGGGACGAACGGTGCGGTGAGCGGCTCGCGGTGGGGAGCATCGACGGGGCCGGGCACGACGGGCGACGTTACCCTCGGGTCCTGTGAGCGAGAACCCGGCGACCACTCCCGATGCGACGTCCGGCACCCCTCGGTTCGACGAGCGGTTGTCGGTGCCGCTGTGGTGGTACCTGCCGGCCATCGGACTCGCGGTGCTGCTGGGCGCAGAGGTGCACATGGGCTACCCGGGCGTGCGCTCGTGGATCGGCTACGCGATCACGGTGCCGCTCTGCATCGGCGCGCTGTTCTGGCTGGGGCACATCCGGGTGCGGGTGGCCGACGGCGTGCTGCACGCGGGCGAGGCGCGGCTGCCGCTGCGCTACGTCGGCCAGGTGGACGTCGTGCGGCGGGAGGACAAGCAGCAGGCCCTGGGCCCCGACCTCGACCCCGCCGCCAACCTGGTGCACCGCGCGTGGATCGGCCCGGTCGTCCGGATCGAGGTCACCGACCCGGCCGACGACACGCCGTACTGGATCGTCAGCACGCGGGACCCGGACGCACTGGTCGCGGCGCTCGGACGCTGACGGGCGCCCCGGGACACGACCCGGATACGACACAGCCCCGAACCGCCGTGCGGTTCGGGGCGTCGCCCCCCGGTGACCGGGGGGATCAGGCCGCGCAGTCGCGGCAGATGAACTGCCCACCGCTGCTGGACGCGAGCCGGCTGCGGTGGTGGACGAGGAAGCAGCTCGCGCAGGTGAACTCATCGGCCTGCTTGGGCAGCACCTTGACCGTGAGCTCCTCGCCGGACAGGTCGGCGCCCGGCAGCTCGAAGCTCTCCGCCGTGTCCGACTCGTCGACGTCCACGACCGACGACTGGGCCTCGTTGCGACGGGCCTTCAGCTCGTCGAGCGAGTCCTCGGCCATGTCGTCGGTCTCGTTGCGCCGCGGCGCGTCGTAGTCGGTCGCCATCGTTCCCACCCTCTTACACACATGTCGTCGTCGTGCGGCTGGACAACGCCCTGGGGCCGGGGTTTGTGCCCGGCAATTCTGTGACGCATGTCTCAACCCAGCCCCACTCACGGTCGCGATGCGCTATCGCGCCCGCGATGGTGGAGCTCCCCCTCGGGGCGCCGAAGGGTAACCCAGGCCGCGGGCGTTCACACCCCTGCCCGTGTCGCCCGGAGGTGGCGTCCGTCTGCGCGGTTAGGGTTCCCGCCGTGGCTGTCTCTCCCGAGCGCGACGAGCGCGCGCGCAGCGGCCCCGCGCCGGTGCCGGGGGCCGCCCCCTCCGCAGTGGGCCGCTGGCTCGCCGACGAGCTCGGCGACGAGCGCTGGCTCCACTGCACCCTGCACCCCATCGGGGGCGGCCGGTCGAACCTCACCTACCGGGTGGAAAGCCCCGCTGGCGCCGTGGTGCTGCGCCGCCCGCCGGTGGGCCGCGTCGCGGCCACGGCCCACGACATGGGGCGCGAGCGGCGGGTGATCACGGCCCTCGCAGGCACCGCCGTGCCGGTACCGGCGGTGCTCGCCGCCACCACGGGCGGACCACCGGTCGACGCGCCCTGCTACGTGATGGAACTCATCGAGGGCGTCGTCCCGGTGGGCGAGTTGCCGCCCGGCTGGGCCGCCACCGAGCAGGAGCGGCGCGCGGCGAGCACGGCGCTCGTCGACGTGCTCGTCGCCCTGCACGCCGTCGACCCGCACGCCGTCGGCCTCGGCGATTTCGGCCGCCCGGAGGGCTTCCTCTCCCGGCAGGTGCGGCGCTGGGTGGCCCAGTGGGAGCAGGCCCGCGACGGCGTACCCGCCGACCCCGCCACCGCGGCCGAGCTGTCGCGCCTCGCGGAGCGGCTCGCCGACGCGGTGCCCGCCACCCAGCGGCACACGATCGTCCACGGCGACTACCGCATCGACAACTGCCTGTTCGACGCCGCCGACCCCGGCCGCATCCGGGCGGTGCTCGACTGGGAGCTCTCCACGCTCGGCGACCCCCTCGCCGACCTCGGGCTCCTTCTCGTCTACTGGCACCAGGCCGACGAGCACCCGGTATGGCGGGCGGCGCAGCACCTGCCGAGCCCCACCCGGCTGCCCGGCTTCCTGCGCCGCGACGAGGTGGCGGCCGCCTACGCCGCGGGCACCGGGCTCGACCTCGCCCCGCTGCCGTGGTACGTCGCCTTCGGTGCGTTCAAGCTGGGCGTCGTGCTCGCCGGCATCCTCGCGCGCGTGCAGGCCGGGATGGTGCCCGCATCCATGGCCGCCGGCCTCGACGGCAGCCTCGCCCCGCTCGTCGCGCTGGGCCACCACGTGCTCGCGGAGGGACTCGACCGATGACCGCTGCCCGTACCCGCCCCTACCAGCGCCGCAGGCGGGGGCCGGTGATCGTCGTCGTCAGCGTGCTGGCGGTGCTGGCGATCGCGACGTGGAGCGTCGTGTTCGTCAACGCGGGCGGCGCGGCGAGCGCCACGTCCTGCCCGACGCCCGCCGCCCAGCCGGCGGGCGAGGTGCTCTCCACCGGTGCGCTGGACGCCGTGCCGCCCGTCCCGCCCGCCACCACGCAGGTGCGCGTGCTCAACGCGGGCGGGCAGCGCGGGCAGGCGAGCCTGGTGGCCGCGCAGCTCGGCGACCTCGGGTTCTCCGTCACCGGCACCGACAACGACCCGCTCTTCCCCGACGAGGACATGGAGTGCTACGGCCAGCTGCGCTTCGGCGCGGCCGGCGAGGCGACGGCCAGCACGCTCCTGCTCGTGATGCCGTGCGCCGAGCTCGTGCGCGACGGCCGCCCCGACGCCGGCGTGGACGTGTCCGTGGGCACGGGCTTCGGCGACTTCAACCCGGGCCGCGCGGCGCGCGACGCGCTCGACCAGCTCAGCGAGCCGGGCGGCGGCACCGACGGCGCGGCCAACGCCGACCCGAACGCCGCCGCGGCCGCCCCCGCCCCCATGACCGTCGACCCGGAGCTCGTCGAAGAGGCGCGCGACGCCAGCTGCTGAGCCCTGCAGGGCAATCAGCCCCCGGCATGCGCGGGCGGGCCGCCCGCCGCTCGCACACCACCTGTGGGGCTCTCACACCGACTGCAACCGACGTGCGAACACCACACCCGATGTGCGACCACGAAACCGGTGCGCGAGACCGCCCAGCCGCCGGCCGCCACCGCGCTCACACACCACCGGTAGGCCCCACACACCAACTGCAACCGGTGTCCCGCCACCACAACCGGTGCGCGACCACGAAACCAGTGCGCGAGACCGCCCAGCCGCCGGCCGCCACCGCGCTCACACACCACCGGTAGGCCCCACACACCGACTGCAACCGGTGTGCCAGCACCACAACCGGTGCGCGAGCACGAAATCGATGTGCGACGCCGCCGCGCGGCCGCCGACGCAGACGCTCCGATGCACCGGCGCCACTGGTCGCGCGCAAGCCGCCACTGATCGTCGACGCCCTCACACACCACCAGTGGCGCCCACACACCGACTGCAACCGATGTGCCAGCACCACAACCGATGCGCGACCACGAAACCAGTGCGCGAGACCGCCCAGCCCCGGCCGCCACCGCGCTCACACACCACCGGTAGGCCCCACACACCAACTGCAACCGATGTGCCAGCACCACAACCAATGCGCGACCACGAAACCGATGTGCGACACCACCACCGCCGCCGGCACCGCCTCACACACCGACATACGCGCCCACACACCAACTGCAACCGATGTCTCGCCACCACAACCGATGCGCGACCACGAAACCAGTGCGCGAGACCGCCCAGCCGCCGGCCGCCACCGCGCTCACACACCACCGGTAGGCCCCACACACCGACTGCAACCGGTGTGCCAGCACCACAACCAATGCGCGACCACGGAACCGGTGTGCGAGGGCCGCCGGTGCCGACGCCACCGGGCGTGCGCGGGCCGTCAGACCTCGGCGGCGCCGTGCTTGCGCGCCAGGTCGGCGAGGGCCTCGGCGATGGCGGGGGTGGCGGCGAAGAGGGCGTCGGGGCCGAGGCCGTCGTCGGGGGGCACGCTGCCGGTGGGGCCGGGTGTGCGCACGAGCGCGCCGGCCTCCTCGGCGATGAGCGCGCCGGCGGCCCAGTCCCACCAGTTGCAGCCGTGTTCGAGGTAGGCGTCGGCCCAGCCGGCGGCGACGGCGCAGAGGTCGAGGGAGGCGGCGCCCGCCCGCCGCACGTCGCGCACGTGCGGCAGCATGCCGCTGATCATGCGGACCTGACGGGTGCGGCGCTCGGCGCGGTAGGAGAAGCCGGTGCCGAGCAGTGACAGCGACAGCTCGGTGGCCCCCGACACGCGCAGCGGGCGCCCGTCGAGGGTGGCGCCCGCACCCACGGCGGCGCTCCACAGGCGGCCGGAGGCGGGTTCGATGACGGCGCCCGCCACCGACCGGCCGTCGCGGACGGCGGCCACGGAGATGGCGTACCAGGGCATGCCGTAGAGGAAGTTGACCGTGCCGTCGATGGGGTCGACGAGCCACATGGTGCGCGACTCGCCCGCGGTGCTGCCGTGCTCCTCCCCCACGACGGCGTCGCCGGGGCGCAGCGCGGCGAGGCGCTCGCGGATGAAGACCTCCAGCGCGTGGTCGGAGGCGGTGACGACGTCGGTGGGGGTGCTCTTCGTGGCCACGCCCTCGGCCGCCGCGCCGCGCTCGTCCCACGGGCGGGGCAGCCCGGCGAGGTGCTCGGCGGCACCCTTGACGATGTCCTCGGCGGTTCGGCGCAGGTCAGCGGGCTCGTCTCCGGCGGGAGCGGCCGGGCCGGCGGGACTGCTCGCAGCGGTGGGGCTGGCCTCGTTCACGGTCACCATCCGATCACACGGGTGTGCGCGCGTGTGCGCGCCGGGCCGAGCGGGCGCAGCTTCAGCCCACTGCGGCACACGCAGTTACAATGGCGCAGTACCCCGGAGCGGGATGGCCCTCAACACCAGAGACCGAGCGCCATCGGCCGAGGTACCAGCACAACATTCTCGACCAGCAGCCGGAGCTCGACGTCTCCCGGCGCACCATAGAGCGCACGCAGCGAGAGGGCCTAGTGGCAGCCGCAGACTCCGCAACCCGAATCGACCCGACCGTCGACCCGGCGACAGGTCCCGCCCCCGCTCGCCGATCCGGCAAGCGATCGGGTGCCTCCACCAAGACCGGCACCACCCGGTCCCGCACGGGCGCGACCAAGGGTGGGGCCGCCAAGACGGCGGGCAAGTCCACGAAGAAGGCGGGCCCGGCCGGCGACGGCGAGCCCACCGACCTCGACGGCGAGGTAGAGCTGGACGGCGCTGCCGAAGCCGAGCTCGAGGACGTCGACGTCGATCTGGACCTCGGTGAGGACGTCGCCGAGGTCGTGGACGACGACGATGACGACGACGATGACGACGACGAGGAGGTCGCCAACACCGGCGCCAACCGTCGTGCGCCCACCACGCGCAGCTCGCAGCAGAAGCAGTCGGCCGACTTCGTCTGGGACGAGGAGGAGTCCGAGGCGCTGCGCCAGGCGCGCAAGGACGCCGAGCTCACGGCTTCCGCCGACTCGGTCCGCGCATACCTGAAGCAGATCGGCAAGGTCGCGCTGCTCAACGCGGAGGAGGAGGTCGAGCTCGCCAAACGGATCGAGGCGGGCCTCTACGCCGCGGAGCGGATGCGCCGCTCGATCGACGCAGGCGAGAAGGTGTCGCCGCAGCTGCGCCGCGACCTGCGCTGGATCGTCCGCGACGGTGAGCGCGCCAAGAACCACCTGCTCGAGGCCAACCTGCGCCTCGTCGTGTCGCTGGCCAAGCGCTACACGGGCCGCGGCATGGCGTTCCTGGACCTGATCCAGGAGGGCAACCTGGGCCTCATCCGTGCGGTCGAGAAGTTCGACTACACCAAGGGCTACAAGTTCTCGACCTACGCCACGTGGTGGATCCGCCAGGCCATCACCCGCGCGATGGCCGACCAGGCCCGCACCATTCGCATCCCGGTGCACATGGTCGAGGTCATCAACAAGCTCGGCCGCATACAGCGCGAGCTGCTCCAGGACCTGGGCCGCGAGCCCACGCCGGAGGAGCTGGCCAAGGAGATGGACATCACCCCGGAGAAGGTGCTGGAGATCCAGCAGTACGCCAGGGAGCCCATCTCGCTCGACCAGACCATCGGTGACGAGGGCGATTCGCAGCTCGGCGACTTCATCGAGGACTCCGAGGCGGTCGTCGCGGTCGACGCGGTGAGCTTCACGCTGCTGCAGGACCAGCTGCAGTCGGTGCTGGCCACCCTGTCGGAGCGCGAGGCGGGTGTCGTGCGGCTGCGGTTCGGCCTCACCGACGGCCAGCCGCGCACGCTCGACGAGATCGGCCAGGTCTACGGGGTCACGCGCGAGCGCATCCGGCAGATCGAGTCCAAGACGATGTCGAAGCTGCGCCACCCGTCGCGGTCGCAGGTGCTGCGCGACTACCTCGACTGAGATCGATCTAGCCCCGAGCCGGTGACCAGCGGGAACGCGGGTCACCGGCTCGTCGGTGCGCAGGATGCGATCCCGGTCGTCAGACTTTCATTCCGAACAGTTTTTCCGCATTTCGGAACGCGATCTTCTCCTTGTCCTCGCGTGGCAGATCGACCCCCGGAACCAGTCGGTTTGGACTTTCATGTCCGCAAACGGGTAGTCGGTTGCGAACATCACCCGGTCCACACTCATGTACCTCAGCAGGAGATCGAGCAGTTCAGTCTGGGGGAACGCACTGGTCGTGAACCAGAAGTTGTCATGGAAGTACTGCTCGAACGGCTTGTCCAGGCTCCGCTCGGTCACTTCGGTCATCTTCTCCAGGATGCGCCTGTAGAAGAACGGAAGCCCCTCCCCCATGTGACCGATGATGATCTGGAGCCCGGGATGCCTGTCGAACACCCCTGAGGTGATCACCCGGACGCACTGGGTGACGACTTCCTGGTGCCATCCATATGCGGAGATGCTGAGAACCTGGTCCTGGAACTCCTCCTGGTATTCCGGCCGCATGTTGCTGTAGTAGATCTGGAACACCTCGTCGGGCGGAAGGCCCGGATGGATGTAAATCGGCTTGCCCAGGGATTCGGCTCGCGCCAGAAGAGGCTCGAAGTCAGGATGGTCGAGGAATTTCTTCCCGATGATGCCATTGGTCAGACATCCCAGGAAGCCATCCTGCCGAACTGCGCGTTCCAGTTCGTCGGCCGAGGCCTCCGGACTCTGCAGCGGCAAGGTCGCAAATGCCTGGAACCGCCCGGGATAGGTGGCCATCGGCCCCTCGACGAGCATCTTGTTGAGACGATGCGCGAAGTCGATGCCCTCTTGACCTGGCACATTCTGCACACCTGGCGTGTGCGCGGACAGGATCTGCACGTTGATCCCCGCATCATCCATCGCGCCGATGCGGCGCGGGCCGATCTCGGCGAGCCCGGTGTCCTCGAGGAACAGCCGGTCGTTCAGCACCATCAGCTCATGGGTGGAGAAGGTCTCTTCCGTGCCGATGATGGGCAGGTCCTGGTCATGTCGGTCTCTCTTCAGGTGTCCGGTGGTGCGATCTGACACCGACTTCCTATCGACCGAATCTGAAACGACCGTTAGAACGCGTTGTCCTCCCCGGCGGTGAGCCGCGCGATCGGGGCGGGCGGCTCGGCAGCCGGAAGGTCGACCCGGAGCAGCGCGCCACCGCGTGCGGACCGGGCGACGGTGACCCGGCCGCCGTGGGCGTCGACGACCCGCTGCACGATCGACAGCCCCAGACCGGATCCCGGCAACGCCCGGGCGCTGTCGGCACGGTAGAAGCGGTCGAACACCCGCGGCACGTCGGCGGCGTCGATGCCCGGCCCGGCGTCGTCGACCTCGAGCACCGCCTACGCCTCTTCGGCACGGAGCCGGACCTGGACCGGCTGGTCCGCGGGGGAGAACTTGCCGGCGTTGTCGACGAGGTTGAGCACCGCCCGCTGGAGCGCAGCGGGACGGCCACTCACCCACACGGATGCGACGTCGAGCGCGATCTCGATGTCGGGCACGCGGGAACGCACGCGGGTCGTGGCGGTCCCCACGACGTCGGCGAGGTCGAGCAGCTCGGTGCTCTCGTCGTTGACGTCACCGCGCGCCAGGTCGGTCAGCTCGGCGGCGAGGTTGCTCAACTCGGCCACCTGGGCGCCGAGGTCGTTGAGCAGCCGGGTCCGGCTCTCGGCCGGCAGTGCGCTGTCCAGGGTGCCGCGCCGGCCGAGCCGGATCAGCAGTTCGACGTTGAGACGCAGGCTGGTGAGCGGGGTCCTGAGCTCGTGGGCGGCGTCCTCGGCGAGCAGCCGCTGGGCCCGGCGGGAGTCCCGGAGCGCGGCGAGCATGTCGTTGATCGACCGGATCAGCCGCCGGATCTCCCCACCGCCCTCGTCCGGGAGGTCGGCGTCGAGATCCTGGGTGTGCGCGACACGGACCGCGGCGGCGGTCAGCCGGTCGATCGGTGCCAGCCCGGTCCGCGCCACGGTCCGCCCGACGAGGGCGCCGCCGACCACGCAGAGCAGCCCGGTCACCAGCATGCCCCACCCGAACCGGTCGATCGGGGCGTCGTCGGCGACGCGGGCGGCCACCTGGACCGCGCCGTCGCCCGCCCGGAGCGTGTAGATGAGGTAGCCGTCCTCGTCGGTGCCGTTCGACTCCACCAGGTCGGCCGACGCGCCCTGCGCCACCGGCCCGGCGTGCTCGCTGACCGGGGGCAGCGCGGGTTGGCCGGCCGGCGTCCGGGTCGAGCCGTCGGGCAGGACGACCCGGACCAGCCGACCCGCTCCGGGATACGGCGGTAGCTGGACCTGCGCCAGACCGGCGCGCTCCGCGCTCGTCGCCAGGACGCGGGAGTCGGCGCGCAGCTGTTCCTCGGCGGTGTCCTGCAGCTCCGAGTCCAGCAGCTCGATGGCCACCTGCAAGGCCACGAACACGCTGACCGCGATGGCCGTCGCCGCGATCACCGTCAGCCTGGTCCGCAGGGACCGCCTGCGCCACCACCGGGCCGGCCGTCGCCAGCCCCAGCGGGCGGCGCTCCTGTTCATGGAGGAGTCTCGCGCAACGTGTACCCGAGGCCGCGCAGCGTGTAGATCAATCGCGGCTCTCCCCCGGCCTCCATCTTGCGGCGCAGGTAGCTCACGTACACCTGGAGGTTGTTGGCGGTGGTGCTCATGTCGAAGCCCCAGATCGCTTCGAACAGCGCCGCGCGGGTCAACACCCGGGTCGCGTTGCGCATCAGGACGTGCAGCAGGGAGAACTCGGTCCGGGTCAGGTGCAGTGGCCGCGCGCCCCGCCACGCCTCGAACCTGTCGGGATCGAGCCGGACGTCGGCGAACGAGAGGATCTGCGACTCGTCGTCGCCCGGCGTGCGCCGACGCAGCAGGGCCCGCACCCGGGCCAGCAACTCCTCGGTGGCGAACGGCTTGGGCAGGTAGTCGTCAGCGCCCGCGTCCAGCCCCGCGACCCGGTCGGAGACCTGGTCCCGGGCGGTCAGCATCAGCACCGGCAGATCCCGGCCCGCCGCCCGCAACCGCCGGCAGGTCTCCAACCCGCCGAGGCGGGGCATCATCACGTCGAGGACGAGCAGGTCCGGCGGGTCATCACCCACCCCGTCGAGCACGGCGAGACCGTTGGCGACGGTGCTGGTGTCGTAGCCCTCGACCTGGAGCACCCGCTCCAGCGACTCACGGATGGCCGCCTCGTCATCCGCGATCATGATCCGCACGCCGGCCCGCCCCCAGTCGATGCTGTGCGGCTCATCGTCCCCGAGCAACCTGAGGCCAGGGTTGAAGCGCCGCAATCCCGCGGTAACGCCGCGGACCCGCGGGATTCTCATCGCCGTTCACGCGCACGAATGTGACGGACGTCACCAAGAACGCCGCACGGAACGGCTCGCGCCCGCTCTGACGCCCGCCTACCTGGCACGACGCGCGCGGCAACGCGAAGCGCGAACCACCTTACCGGATGTTGTCGAAATTCGTCGACACTCCACCCCCCTCGCAAGCTCTTCTTCCCTAGCACGTAGAGCACCTATCGTCCCCGACCACGCGGCCGGTTCGCCCCTCAGGTGGCTGCGATCGTCGAGATGTGACGACAACCGGGAAGGACATCCATGCCCCCACTCACCCTCCCCCGCGTCCGGGTGGCCGCCGTGCAGGCCGCCCCGGTGTTCCTCGACCTGCAAGCCAGCCTCGACAAGGTCGACGACCTGGTCGCCGCGGCTGCCCGCGACGGCGCCGAGCTCGTGGTCTTCGGCGAGGCGTTCCTCGCCGGGTTCCCGGTCTGGAACGGGGTCCTCGCCCCGATCGACCAGCACGACCTGCACGAGCGCCTGGTGGCCGAGTCCCTCGAGGTGCCCGGGCCGGCCGCGGAACGCCTCGCCGCCACGGCCCGCCGCCACGACGTGGTGCTGTCGATCGGCGTGAACGAGCGCAACCCGCACAGCCTCGGCCAGGTGTGGAACGCCAACCTCGTCTTCGACCGCACCGGGGAGCTGGTGAACCACCGGCGCAAGCTCGTGGCCACCTGGTACGAGCGGCTCACCTGGTCGCACGGCGACGCGCACGACCTGCGCCCCGCGGAGCTGGACGGCTGGAAGCTGGGCGCGCTGATCTGCGGCGAGAACACCAACACGCTGGCCCGGTTCACGCTGCTCGCGCAGGGCGAGCGCATGCACGTCGCGACGTTCCCGCCCGCGTGGCCCTTCGACGGCCGCCCCGACGAGCGCGACTACGACCTCGAGGACAGCATCCGGCTGCGCTGCGGCGCCCACTCGTTCGAGGGCAAGGTGTTCACGGTCGTCGCGTCGACGGCGCTCGACGACGAGGCGCTGCAGGCGGTGGCGCGCGGTGACTCGCGGCTGGAGAAGCTGCTCACCGCGCACCCGACGGCCTCGATGGTGATCGGGCCGGACGGCCGCCCGGTCGCGGGGCCGCTGGTGGGCAAGGAGGGGATCCTGCACGCCGAGGTCGACCTGCAGCGCGAGGTGGTGGCGAAGCAGGCGCACGACGTGGTCGGCACCTACAACCGCGCCGACATCTTCCAGCTCTCCGTCGACACGCGTCGCCACTCCATCATCCGGCCGCACGGCGGCGAGCCGGAGGAGACGCGCACGGTCCTGCACGTCGGCACCGACGAGGAGGAGGCCCGCCGTGGCTGAACACGCCGCCCCCTCGACCGTCCAGACGAGCCCGGCCGCCGCGCAGCGCGAACCGGCCGGCACCCGCAGGGCGCGCCGGCACGCCCTGCGTGCGGCGATGTTCGGCTTCTTCGTCGACATGTACGACGTCTACCTGCCGGTCATCGCGCTGGCCCCGGCGATCGCCTACTTCTCCGGCACCGGGTCGAGCACCGTGCAGAACGCGACGCTCACCGGCGCGATCTTCGCGGCGTCGCTGCTGGGGAGGCCCCTCGGCTCGTTCATCTTCGGCTCGATGGGCGACCGACTCGGCCGCAGGCGCACCACGATCGTCGTCGCGATCGGGTTCACGATCTGCACCGGCCTGATCGCGCTGCTGCCCGGGTACGCGACGATCGGGGTGGCGGCCCCGATCGTCCTGGTGCTGCTGCGCCTGCTCGACGGCGTGTTCCTCGGTGGCGAGTACACCGCGGCGAACCCGCTCGCGATGGAGTACGCGCCGCGGGAGAAGCGTGGCCTGTACGGCTCGCTGCTCAACGTCGGCTACCCAGGTGCGCTCGCCTTCATCACGGTGCTGACGATCGCCCTGCTCGCCGTGCTGCCCTCCGACGGCCCCGAGTCCGCGTACGCGGTGTGGGGGTGGCGGATCCCGTTCGCGATCGGGTTCGTGCTGTCGGCGCTGATCGTCGTCTACTACGTGCGCTCGGTACCGGAGTCGGAGCTGTGGAGCAAGGTCGCGAAGCAGGACCGCCCGCTGCGCACGCTGTTCTCGCGGGCGCACGCGCGCAGCCTGACGATCGCGTTCGTGGTCGGCACCGGTGCCTGGTTGACCCTCGACGCCACGATCGGCGTGTTCGCCGGCCACTTCAAGGGGCTCGGCGTGCCCAGCGCGCCGGTGAACATCGCGATCCTGATCGCCGCGCTGGTGGCGCTGCCGCTGTTCCCTCTGATCGGGGCCTGGGGGCAGCGGATCGGGCGGCGCGAGCTGTTCATGGTCCTCGGTGCGGTCAACCTGGTCGTCTCCCCGGTGCTGCTGGCGCTCGCGGTGTCCGGCGCCCCCGCGGCCGCGCCCGTGCTGGTCTACGGGGCGCTCGCGCTGCTGCTCTCGCTCACGGTCTGGGCCGTGATCTCGGCCTTCCTCATGGAGATGTTCCCCGTGGAGGTCCGCTCGTCGGGCTACGGGATCTGCTACAGCCTGCCCAGCGTCATCCCGGCGTTCTACCCGTACTTCATGGTCGGCCTGTCCGGCCTGATGCCCTACGGCTACACGCCGGTGGTGCTGCTCGCGCTGGGCGGCCTGTTCCTGATCGGGGGCGCGTGGATGTCGGCCGACCTGCGCCACCGCGAGATGTGACCCGTCTCCTCAGGCAGGCGTGCTGACCTTCCAGAGCACCTCGAACAGGTTCGTCTGGGTCTGCGCGTACTCGTGGCTCTCGATCATCATGGCGAACCCCTCCTCGCGTGAGGAGATCACCGCGACCCGGTCCTCGCCGATGATCGTGGTCATCGTGAAGACGTAGTCCTCCGGCGCGTAGCGGGCGAGCCGGAGGTCTGCGTCGCTCGTCGGCCACCGCAGCGCGACGTCGCGCTCGGCCGAGCGGACGACCCGCAGCGTCAACCCGTGTTCGCGGCGCCCGGCGACGTACTCCGTGAGGGCGTCCTCGCCGGGCACGACGAACAGGTCCTTCATGGAGAAGATCCCGCGGATGGGCGAGGGCCAGCCGAGCGTCTCGAACAGCGCCTCCCGGATGCCCGCGACGCCTTCGAGGTAGCGCACCTTCGGCCGGGCGCGCGCGGTGGACTGCACCGCCCGCAGCTGGGGCACCAGGTCGTCGAGAAGCGCGCGCCTGCGCTCGATCTCCTCGTAGAGCCCGGACGGGTCGGCGGCGGTCAGCTCGCTGCGGCTGCGGTCCTCGCGCCGCCCGTCCTCACCGAAGTCGATCGTGCGCAGCAGCCCGCGCTCCAGCAGGCGCCGCGCCAGGTCGTAGCCGCTGGTGCGGCTCACCCCGGCCTCCTGTGCGGCCCGCGCGACGGTGGTGCGCCCCAGGGAGAGCACCGCGACGTAGAAGCGGGCCTCCCGGGTGTCGAGCCCCAGCTCCGCGAGCTGCTGCCACATCCCCCGGCCCTCCCAGGTGCTGTCGATGGAACTCGACAGCACTGTCTCACGACGCCCCCTGGTACGAACGGCACTCTCGTCCGATAGAGCGGTACGGGTGTGCCCTTCGTACGGCGGTCAGCGGCCGCGGAGGAAGTCGCGGAGCGCCTCACGCCCCCAGCGGCGCGAGCGCACCGGAGACGGCGCCGCCCGGGTGCAGCACGAAGTGGGCCGTGAGGATGTCGATGTGGAACTTGTCCACCTCGACGTCGGGGTACTCGACAGCCATCGCCGCCACGCGCTCGTCCCAGTACGGCATGGAGATCGAGATGCCGTTGCTCTTGGTGGCCGACGTCAGGTGCTTGCGCGGGCGGCTGCGCGCCAGCTCGAACGCGTAGCGCAGGATGCGGTCGACGCCCGTGCGGGTCATGACCGTCTCCTGCACCACGGTCTCCCGGTCGGTGCCCTCGAAGATCCTGCCGCCGATGCTGGAGTACTCGCCCTCGGTGTTCTCCCGCACGACGAGCAGGTCGACGCCGCCCGGGGCGCGGCCGGCCAGCGGGCTCGCCACCCCGCGCAGCAGCTTCGCGGGCCGCAGCGAGACGTACTGGTCGAACCGGCGGCGGAACTGCAGCAGGCTTCCCCACAGCGAGACGTGGTCGGGCACGACGTCGGGCCACCCGACGGCACCGAAGAACAGGGCGTCGAAGTGGCGCAGCTGCTCGAACCAGTCGTCCGGGAGCATCGTGCCGTGGCGCAGGTAGTGCCCGGCGCCGGCGAAGCCGAACTCGGCCAGCTCGAGCTCGAACCCGAAGATCTCGGCGGCCGCGGTGAGCACCCGCACCCCCTCGGGGACGACCTCGGTGCCGATCCCGTCCCCGGGGATCACGGCGATGCGACGCGCGGCCACGGGTGACCTCCCTGTCGGTGTGCCCTGGATTTCCCCTGGCGTCTCCGGCAAGGAAGGCCGGCGAAGCGCGGTACGAACCAGACAGCCTTTCCTCAGGAGAAAGGAACGCCGTGGACCTCCCGGGCATCGACGACCTCCGCTTCTTCGCCGGGGTCTGCGCGGCGAGCACCCTCACCGAGGCGGGGCACCGGTGGGGGTCTCGGTGTCGGCGGTGAGCAAGCGGCTCTCCCGGCTGGAACGGCGGCTGGGTGCCCAGCTGGTCAACCGCAGCACCCGCGGGTTGACGCTCACCCCGGAGGGCGAGCGCTACCGCGACGTCGCCGGCTCGGTGCTGCGCCAGATCGAGGACGGCGAGGACGAGATCGGCCGCCAGCAGCGCGCCTGCGCGGCCGGGTCGCCGTCCAGTCCTCGATCGGTCTCGGCCGGGCGCACATCGCGCCGCTGCTCGGCGAGCTGGAGTCCGAGCACCCGGACCTGCGGATCGACCTGGAGCTCTCCCACCTGCCCGTCCACGTCGCGGGGTCCGCCTTCGACTTCTCCGTGCGCGTCGGCAGGCTGCCCGACTCGCGCCTGCACTGGCGGATGCTGCACCGCAACCGCCGCGTCGTCTGCGCGTCACCGCAGTACGTGAGCCGCCGGGGCGTCCCGCGCACCCTCGACGACCTGGCCCGGCACGACTGCATCGTGCTGCGCGAGAACGACGCCGACTACGCGCTGTGGCGCTTCGGCACCGAGGACGATCCGGTCACCGTGCGGGTCGACGGTGCGCTGACCACCAACGACGGTGACGTGGCCGTCGACTGGTGTAGGGCGGGTCGCGGCCTGGTGATGCGCTCGCTGTGGCAGGTCGCCCCGCTGCTCGACGACGGTTCGCTCGTGCGGGTCCTGCCCGGGCTGCCGACGCCGCGGTCCGACATCGTCGCGGTCTTCCCGGAGCCGGGCCCGCTGCACCGGCGGATCGGCGACACGATCGACCACCTCGCCCGCGGGCTCGAACGCCGGCTGCCCGCCATCACGTGACGCCGTCGCCGAGGTAGGCCTCCTGCACGCGCGGGTCGGCGAGCAGCTGCGCCCCGGTGCCCGACAGCGTGGTGCGGCCGAGGTCGATCACGTAGGCCTGGTCGGCCAGCGACAGGGCCGCCAGCGCGTTCTGCTCCACGAGCAGCACGGTGGTGCCCGCGTCCCGCAGCGCGCGGACCGTCTCGAGGATCTGCCCGGTCATGATCGGCGAGAGCCCCATCGACGGCTCGTCGAGCATGAGCAGCTGCGGGCGCGACATGAGGGCCCGGCCGATGGCGAGCATCTGCTGCTCACCGCCGGAGAACAGGCCGGCCTTGGCGGTGCGGCGCTCGCCGAGCACCGGGAACATCGCGTAGACCCGCTCCAGGTCGCTCCGTATCCCGGGCTCGTCGCGGCGGGTGTGGGCGCCCAGGCGCAGGTTCTCCTCCACCGTCATGCGGGCGAAGAGCCGCCTGCCCTCCGGGCTGTGCGCCACCCCGCGGGCGAGGATCTCGTGCGCGGGCAACCGGTGCAGCGGCTCGCCGTCCAGGAGGATCTCCCCCGCGACGGGCCGCAGCAGCCCGGAGATCGTGCGCAGCGTGGTGGTCTTGCCCGCCCCGTTGCTGCCGATGAGGCTGACGATCTCGCCCCGGCCGACCGCGAACGACACGCCGCGCACCGCCTGGATGGCGCCGTAGGCCACCGTGAGGTCGCGGACCTCGAGGTAGCTCATCGCCCTCCTCCCGTCCCGGGCACCGGTGCGCCCAGGTAGGCCTCGACGACGCGGGGGTCACCCCGGACCACGTCGGGCCGGCCCTGCGTCAGGACCTGCCCGCGCACGAGCACCACCACGCGGTCGCAGAGGCCGAAGATGAACTTCGTGTCGTGCTCGATGACGACCACCGCGATCCCGAGCCCGCGGATGGCGAGGATCAGCCGCCGGGTGGCCTCGGTCTCGCGGGCGTTCATGCCTGCCGTGGGCTCGTCGAGCAGCAGTACCGCGGGATCGGTGGCCAGCGCACGGGCGATCTCGAGCCGGCGCTGGTCGCCGTAGGACAGGGCGCGCGCCTGCTCGTCGGCGATGCCGCTCAGCCCGACGAACGCCAGCAGCTCGTCCGCCCGCCGCGCGGCCTCCTCCTCGCTGCGCCGGAACGCCCGCCCGTGCAGCAACGACGACAGCAGGCCCTGCCGCATCCGCACGTGCCTGCCGACCAGCACGTTCTCCCGCGCGGTCATGCTCGGGAAGAGCCGGATGTTCTGGAACGTCCTGGCCACCCCGCGCTCGGTGACCCGCGCGGGGTCCTGGGGCAGGGGTTCCCCGCGCATCGTCACCGAGCCCGACGTGGGCGGGTACAGGCCGGTGAGGCAGTTGAAGAGCGTGGTCTTGCCCGCCCCGTTCGGGCCGATCAGCCCGATGACCTCGCCGTCGGCGAGCGTGAACGACACGTCCTGCAGCGCGGCGAGCCCGCCGAACCGCATGGAGACGCCGGCGGCCTCCAGCACCGGGTCACCTGCCACGACCGGCGCGCCGATCTCCACCGTGGGCTGGTCCCACAACGACTGCCCCGGCATTCAGCGGCCCGCCTTCACCGGCACCGCCGGCAGCGCAACGGTGGGCTGTTCCGGGTCGGAGACGAGCTCGGCCCGCCGGTGGACGTCGGGCACCAGGCCCTGCGGCCGGAACCGCATGATGAGGATCAGCGCGATCCCGAACAGCAGCAGCCGGTAGTCGGAGAACTCCCGCAGCTTCTCCGGGAGCACGAACAGGATCGACGCGCCGAGCACGGCACCGGGGATCGTCCCCATCCCGCCGAGGATCACGGCGGCGAGCAGGGTGACCGACTCGATGAACCGGAAGCTCTCGTAGGAGGCCGTGGCCGTCTTGTGCGCGTAGAAGGCCCCGGCCAGCCCGGCGAGCATCGCGCCCACCAGGAAGGCGAGGATCTTGACCTGCCCGGTGCGGATGCCCATCGCGCGGGCCGCGTCCTCGTCCTCCCGGATCGCGATCCACGCCCGGCCCAGCCGGGAGTCCTTCAGGTTGGCGAAGACGAGCATCGCCGCGGCGACGACGAGCACGACGAGCACGTAGTACGCCGCGCCCGCGGCCACCTCGACGGTGCCGAGCGCCAGCCGCTCGTCGAAGCCGTGGCCGAACAGCGACAGCGGCGGGATGCCGGGGATGGCGTTCGAGCCGCCGGTCAGGCCGCCGATGTCGTTCTGGGCGGACCGCACGAAGATCTCGCCGAAGGCGAGGGTGACGATCGCGAGGTAGTCGCCCCGGACCCGCAGGGTCGGCGACCCCACGATCGCGCCGAAGAACCCCGCCACCACCGCGCTGACGAGCATCACGAGCGGGAACGGCAGCTCGACGCCCACCCGCGCGGCCGCCGCACCGGAGAGGTTCGCCGCGACGAACGCCCCGATGCCGAGGAACGCGATGTAGCCCAGGTCGAGCAGGCCGGCCAGCCCCACCACGATGTTCAGCCCGATGGCCGCCGCGGCGTAGACGCCGATGTTCGCCGCGACCGTCATCCAGTACTCCGTGCCCGCCCCGGTGAACGGCAGGGCGAGCGCGCACGCCAGCAGCACCCCGACGCTGAACCCGCGGTGGCGCTCCGACACCGCCGCCACCCACGACGCCAGCCCGGACGCGTGCAGCGCGCCGATCCCCGCGCCGGCCGCGGCGAGGAACGACAGGAACACCGCGCCCGCGTACACGTTCGCCGCGCCGCCCTGCCCGCCGCTGGTGAGCACGGCCGAGACCACCAGCAGCAGGAGGACGAAGACGCCCAGCAGGATCAGCCGCTCCCACCACGGCGGCAACCGCCGGCGCCACGCCGGGACGGCCTCCTGCGGGCCGCGCCCACCGGCCACGAGAACCAGGACGCCGCCGGCCAGCGCGACGGGCGCCCCGAACGCCACGTCGGCGTCGGACACGGTGACGGCGCCGAGCCCGCCGCCCGCCACCGTGATCCACAGGCCGTTGACGGCGCTGACCGCGACGACGCCGACGCCGAGCGCACGCAGGATCCGCCCCTGCCCGGGAACCGTCACCAGCGCGAACACCACCACGGCGACCCCGAGGGCCAGCAGGTGCGCCCGGTAGCCGGTGACGCCGAACGGCTCGGTGAAGAACTCCAGGGTGGCCTTCGCCGGGTACGCCCCGTCGTTCAGCACGAAGGTGGCCCAGGGCAGGTACGTGCCGGCGACGGTGAGCACGCCGCCCGCGACCCGCAGCGGGGTGGCGATCATGCCCGCACCCGCTCCGGCTCGCCGAAGAAGCCCTGCGGCCGGTACACCAGCACCGCGATCAGCACCACGAAGATCCAGACGTAGTCGTAGGCCGTGCCGCCCGGCAGGTACTGCCCGCCGAGCGTCTTCACCAGCCCGATCACCATCCCGCCGACCACCGCGCCCCGGATGTTCCCGATTCCGCCGAGCACGGCGGCGGTGAACGCGAAGATCCCGGTCTGGAAGCCGATGTCGATGTTGACGAAGCCCAGGTCGGTCCCGTACAGGACGCCTGCCACCCCGGCGAGCACGCCGCCCAGCGCGAACGTCGTGACGATCACCCGGTCCGGGTCGATGCCCATCAGCCGGGCGATGTCCCGGTCCTGCGCGATCGCGCGCATCGCGCGGCCCTGCCGGGAGTGGTCGACGAACCGCTGCAACGCCACCGACAGCACCACCGACACCACGATGATCAGCAGTCCGCTGTAGCGGACGGGCACGCCGTCGCCGATCGGCACGACGTAGGCGCCCTCGAGGAACACCCGCGGGAACGGCAGCGGCGAGAAGGCGCCCGGGTAGAACACCCGCACCGCCTCCTGCAACGCGACCGACACCCCGAGCGCCGTGATCAGCGGGGCGAGGCGGGGCGCGTTGCGCAGCGGCCGGTAGGCGAACCGCTCCATCGCCACCGCCGCCGCTCCCGAGATCACGGCGCCCCCCGCGAGCAGCAGTGGCAGCGCGAGCCACCACTGCTGCTGCAGGACGGCGGGCAACAGGTAGGTGGAGATGGCGAGCCCGCCGTACGCACCCACCATGAACACCTCGCCGTGGGCGAAGTTGATCAGCTGGATGATGCCGTAGACCATCGTGTAGCCCAGTGCGATCAGCCCGATCAGCGACCCGAGCACCAGGCCGTTCACGATCTGCGACAGGAGTGTCGACACCGCCGGTCAGCTCGCGGGCTCGAACACCCCGGTGTCCAGCGGGACGAACCCGTCCTCCTCGACCGTGGAGACCGTGAGGACCTTGTTCGTCGTGTCGCCGAACTCGTCGAACGCCACCTTCCCGCTCGCCCCGGAGTAGTCGGTGCGCTGCACGGCGTCGATGAGCCCGGCCCGGGCCGCGTCGTCGAGCTCGCCGTCCTCCACGACGCCCGCCAGCGCCTGGATGATCACGTTCGTCGCGTCGTACGTCATCGGCCCGTACGCGCTCGACGGCTCGGGGTAGCCGGCAGCGGCGTACGCGTCGACGAAGGCCCGCGCGCTCGGGAGCGACTCCACCGGGGCGCCGATGTTCGTCGCGAAGTCACCGGGGCGCCCGCCCAGCTCGATGTACTGCGGGTCGGCGATGCCGTCGCCGCCCATCAACGGGATGTCCAGGCCGGCCTCCGCGAGCTGCTTGGACAGCGGGCCCGCCGCGGGGTACTCCCCGCCGTAGTAGACCGCGTCCGGCCTGCTCGAGCGGATCGCGGCGATCGTCGACGAGAAGTCGGTGTCCTTCTCCCCCACCTTCTCCCGGGCGACGATGCGCGCCCCCAGGCGCTCCGCCTCGGTCACGAAGTTCTCGACCAGCCCGACGCCGTAGGTCTTGCCGTCGTCGATGACCGCGATCCGCTTCTTGCCCGCCTCCTGCACGAGGTACCGCGCACCGAACGGGCCCTGCACGAGGTCGTTCGCCGCCACCCGGAAGTACGTCGGGAACGGCCGCTTCGGGTCGGTGGCGGCCTGCTCGCCCCGGGTCAGCGCGGGCCCGGTGTTGCCCGGCGAGATCTGCACGATCGACCGCTGGGCCAGGATCGGCGCCGCCGCCTGCGCGGTGGACGAGTTGTACGTGCCCACCACGGCCGCCACCGCCGGGTCGGAGGCGAGCTTGGTGGCCGCCTGCGCCGCGATCTGCGGGAGGCTCTGGTCGTCCTCGGGCTGGAAGGCCAGCTGGTAGCCCGGCACGGTGCACTTCTCGTTGGCCTCGTCGACGGCCAGGTCGGCCGAGTTGCGCATCCCGAGGCCGATCGCCGACAGTCCCCCCGACATCGGCGCGATCATCCCGATCACCAGCGTGCCCTTGCTGGTGTCGCACGACGAACCCCCGGCGTCCCCCTCCGACCGGTTCGTCCCACACGCGGCGAGCAGCATCGCCCCCACCAGGACCACCCCGGTGGCAGCGACCCCTCTTGTCCGACTCATCGCAGTTGTGTCCCCTCGATCTGTCCGACCGGGCGTACGGCCCGATGCGGCGAGGACGCTAAAGGGGTGAACGGTGGCGGTCTCCCCACCCAGACGGGAACATCCACTACCCCGAACGAGGTAGGACTCGTGGAGCCGCTACCCCGAACGGGGGAGGCCGCGTCCGCGTGATGTGGGCAGGACCAGGCCGGTCTCGTACGCCACGACAACGGCCTGCGCGCGGCTCGTCAGGTGCAGCTTCGCCATCGTGTGCTTGACGTGCGTCTTCACGGTGGCCTCGCTGAGCACCAGACGTTGCGCGATCTGGGCGTTGGTGAGGCCGTTGGCCACGAGGCGCAGGATCTCCGTCTCGCGCGGGGTCAGCTCGCCGAGGTGGGCCTCGGCCGCGGCCGCGTTGCGGTGGTGCTGGGCGAACGCCTCGACCAGCCGGTAGGTGATCCGCGGCGAGATCAGGACGTCGCCCGCCGCGACCGTCTGCACGGCGGAGATGATCCGGTCCGGCGGCGTGTCCTTGAGCAGGAAGCCCGACGCGCCCTCGCCGAGCGCGGTGTACACGTACTCGTCGAGGTCGAACGTGGTGAGCACGATGATCCGCGGCGCGTCCCCCGGGGCCGCCAGGATGCGGCGCATCGCCGCGATCCCGTCGAGCACCGGCATCCGGATGTCCATGAGCACCACGTCCGGGCGGGTCTGCGCCGCGAGCGTCACGGCCTCGGCGCCGTCGGCCGCCTCGCCGACGACCTCCAGCCCGGGCGCCGCCCGGAACAGCGCGACGAGCCCGCCGCGCATCAGAGCCTGGTCGTCGACGACGAGTACGCGAATCATCAACCGTCCTCGGTGATCGGCAGGCGCAGGGTCACGCCGAACCCGCGTGGGTCCCGTGGCCCCGCGATGAGGACCCCGCCGTAGAGCTCGGCCCGCTCCCGCATGCCGCGGATGCCGTGCGACTGCGGTGACGGGGCCTTGGCGGGCGCCGGGGCGCCGTCGTCGTTGACGGAGAGGGTGAAGGTCTGGTCACCGTAGTCGAGCGTGATCCGCGCCGTCGCGGGGCCCGCGTGCTTGAGGATGTTGGTGAGCGACTCCTGCGCCACCCGGTACGCGCACAGGTCCGGCCCCGGCGGCAGGGGGCGGGCCCGCCCGGTCACCACGACCTCGACCGGGAGCCCGGCGTTGCGGGTGTGCTCCACCAGGCGGTCGAGGTCGGCCAGCCCCGGCTGCGGGTGGTAGCCCGACTCGGCGTGCAGGTCGTCGACCCGCAGCACGTCGAGCAGGCGGCGCATCTCGGCCAGCGCCTGGCGGCCGGCGTCCCCCGCCGCGCCGATCGCGACCTTGGCCGTCGCGGGGTCCGTGTCCAGCACGTACTGCGCCAGGCCGGCCTGCAACGACACCACCGACATGTGGTGGGTCACGATGTCGTGCAGCTCCCGCGCGATGCGCACCCGCTCGTCGGCCACGGCCCGCGCCGCCCGCGCGGCGATCAGCTGCGTGCGCAGCGCCCACCGCCGGGTGGCGTCGCCCAGCCCCCACGTGCCCAGCAGCACCAGCGTGGGCAGCACCAGCAGCGACCAGCTGACCACGCCCGCGGTTCCGAGGAAGACCGCCATCCCCGCCACCGAGGGCAGGAACGTGAGCAGGGCCGCGCGCGGGGACCGCACCATGGCCACGGTGAACATCCCGACGAGGATCCCGAACCCGCCCGCCGGGGCCTCCCCGTTGCTGTAGCCGAGCAGGCCGTACCCCGCCAGCGCCGCGCCCATGATCAACGTCGCGAGCACGGGGATGCTCCTGCGCGCGGCGATCGGCGCCGTCGCGAGCACCGCCACCAGGTACACGAGCCAGCCCTGCGCACCGGAGCGGGACGCGTTGTCCACGGCGAGCGCAGACAGCACCACGGCGAACAGGACGTCCGTGAGAACCGTCTGGTGGATGCGCACGGATGAACGTTAGGGCGCGATGATCACGGCCTCGCCGCCTGCCGGGGGTATCCCGGCCTACCCCGAGCGGGGTACTCCGTGCCCGGTCACCGCGCCGCGAGCTCCTCACCGCGCCGCGCGGTGCGCGCGATCCCCGCGACGACGTCGGGCCACAGCTCCCACGGGACCAGGTGCCCCATGTCCGGGTGGATCTGCAGCTCGGAGCCCGGGATCGCCTCGGCCGTGTCCACCGCCGCACGCCAGTGCAGCACGTCGTCGTCGCGGCCGTGCAGCACGAGCGCCGGCACGGTCACGCCGCGCAGCCGCTCCAGCCGTTCCGGCGCGCGGCGCAGCGCCGCCCACTGCCGCACGAACCCCTCGGGCGCGTAGCCGCGGTCGTAGGCCTCGCCCGCCGCCCACCGCATCCACTCCTCCTGCACGCGGTAGCGCTGCGGCCCGGCCGGCCGGAAGGCGTCCGCCGCGGCGGCCACCACCTCCTCGCGGGTGCGCCGCCGCGGCACCGTCATGAGCTCCGGCCGCTCGCCGTGCAGGACGTAGCCGCCCGCGCGCCCCGGGATCGTGGACAGCAGCCCGAGGCTGCGCACCCGCCCGGGGTGGTCGAGCGCCACCACCTGCGCGATCATCCCGCCCATCGAGTGACCCACGAGGTGGCCGGCAGCCACCCCGAGGTGGTCGAGCACCCGCACGACGTCGTCGCCCATGTCCGACAGCTCGTAGCCGCCGTCCAGGTCCTCGGGCCCGCCGAACCGCTGCGACCGGCCGGTGTCGCGGTTGTCCACCCGCACCACCCGGAGACCCGCGGCCACCAGCAGCGCCACGAAGCCGTCCGGCCAGGCGATCAGCTGCGCACCCCCACCCGGGACGAGCACGACGACGGGGTTGCCCGCGGCACCGGCCACGTCGTAGAAGATCTCGATCCCGTCGGCTCTCGCGTACGGCATGGGGTGGGTCCTCCTACGTCATCCCGCATCGGACGGCTCCAGGTCGAGTGCCTGCCCCAGCAGGGGCACCGAGCGCAGCAGCTCCCGCGTGTACTCGTCGGCGGGGTCGGCGAGCACCGTCCCGGTGGGCCCCTGCTCGACGATGCGCCCGGCGCGCATCACGCTCACCTCGTCGCTGACGTACCGCACCACGGCGAGGTTGTGCGAGATGAACAGCATCGTGAGCGCGAGCTCCTCCTTCAGCTCGCGCAGCAGGTTGAGCACCACCCCCTGCACCGACACGTCCAGCGCTGAGGTGATCTCGTCGGCGATCAGCACCGCCGGTTCGGCGGCGAGGGCCCGGGCGATCGTGATGCGCTGGCGCTGGCCACCGGAGAACGACGCGGGCAGCTCCCCCGCCCGGCCGGGGTCGACGTGCACCCGGTGGAACAGCCCGCGCACCCGCTCCTCGCGGTCGGCCCGGGAGAGCCGCTTCCCGGTGGCGAGCAACCCCTCGGCGACCGACGCCCCCACCGGCATCCGCGGGTCGAGCGCGGCCAAGGGGTCCTGGAACACCATCTGCACCCGGCGCCGGACCGGTGTGCGCCGGGTGAGGTCGGTGCCGTCGAGCGTGATCGTCCCGTCCGCCACGCGGGCCATGCCGACCGCCGCCCGCGCGAGCGTCGACTTGCCCGACCCCGACTCGCCGACGAGCCCGTGCGTGGTGCCGGACCGCACGGTGAGGTCGACGCCGTCCACGGCGAACCGCGCCGCCCGGCCGCGGCCGTAGGCCACCCGCACCCCGCGGAACGCCAGCTCGCTCACGCCTTCACCCCCTCGAGCAGCTCCTCGTCCGCCGCCTCCAACACCGGCAACGGCCGCGCCCGGTCGGTGGTGAGGTCCGGCACGCACGCGATCAGTCCCCGCGTGTACGGGTGGCGGGCCTCGTGGAGCCGGTCGGCGGCGAGCTCCTCGACCACCACACCACCGCGCATCACCACCACCCGGTCGCAGAACCCGCTGACCAGCGCGATGTCGTGCGAGATCAGCAGGATCGCGGCGCCGGTGGCGCGCTGCGCGTCGCGCAGCGCCCGCAGCACCTGGCGCTGCACCGTGACGTCGAGCGCGGTGGTCGGCTCGTCGGCGACGATCAGCCGCGGCGAGCCCATCAGGCCCATTGCGATCATCGCCCGCTGCCGCATGCCGCCGGAGAACTCGTGCGGCAGCTGGCGCACCCGCCGTTCCGGCTCGGGGATCCGCACCAGCCGCAGCTTCTCGACGGCGCGGCGGGCGGCGTCCTGGCGGGACGTGCCCGCGTGCGTCTCGCTCGCCTCGCGCAGCTGGAGCCCGACCGACAGCGCCGGGTTCAGCGAGCTCTGCGGGTCCTGGAAGATCATCGCCTGCTCGAGGCCCAGCGTGCGGCGCTCAGCGGGGCCCGGCGGGCGCGTCATGTCGATGCCGCTGAAGTGCAGGCGCTCGCTCGTGACCAGCGCGTCCGGCCCCAGCAACCCGGCGATCGCCATGGCGGTGACCGACTTGCCCGAGCCCGACTCCCCGACGATGCCCACCACCTCGCCGTCGCCGACGTGCAGGTCCACGCCGTGCACCCGCTCGACGAGCGAACCGTCCGCCGTGCGGAACGCGACGCGCAGCGCGGCGACGTCCACCACCGGGGCGTCCGCCGCGGCGGGCACCGGCTTCGGAGCCGTGGTCGCCCGCACCGCACGCACCGCCTGACCGCGGCCGCCGCGCTCGCTGAGCACCTCCCCCAGCAGCGCGAAGAGCACACCGGTGAGCACGATGGCGATGCCCGGGCCGATCGCGGCCATCGGGTCGAGGTAGATGCGCTGGGCACCCTCGTTGAGCAGGCGGCCCCAGTCGTACTCCGGCGCCTGCACGCCGAGGCCGAGGAACGACAGCGCCGCGAACGACAGCAGCGTGACCGACGCGTGGGTCGCCGTGTTCACCACGAGCGGCGGCACGATGTTCGGCAGCACGTGGCGCACGGCCGTGCGCAGCGGCGAGCTGCCGAGCATCCGGGCGACGTGCACGTACTCGGCGTTCGCCACCGAGGCCGCGAGCGTGTTCACGAGGCGGGCGAACACCGGCACGCCCGCGAAGCCGACCGCGAGCATCGCCCCGCTCGCCGTGGCCCCCCAGATCACCGAGAAGAACAGCGCGAGCAGCAGCCAGGGGAACGACAGCAGCAGGTCGATGAACGCAGCGGCCACCCGGCGCGCGGCAGCGGGCAGCACCGCCGCCAGCACCCCGAGCAGCACCCCGCCCGCCACCGAGATGCCGGTGGCGCCGAGGGTCAGCAGCACCGACAGCCGGGTGGCCACCACGACGCGCGCCAGCAGGTCGCGACCCAGGTCGTCGGTGCCGAACGGGTGTGCGAGGCTCGCGGGCTCCTGGCGCTCCGCGATGTTGCGCGCGGTGGCGGCCTCGCCGAAGAGCGCATCGCCGAACACGACGGCCAGCGCCACCACGAGCAGGCCGAGCAGCACGGCGATCCCCTGCGGGGTGAGCTTCCGCGCCATGGTCAGGCCTCCGCGATCGCGGACCGCGGGTCCAGCACGGCCAGCGCCAGGTCGATGAGCAGGTTGGCGGCGAGTACCAGGGCGGCGTAGACGAGCACGAGGCCCTGCACCAGCGGGTAGTCGCGCTCGGCGATCGAGGAGACGATCGTCGACCCGATGCCGGGGATCACGAACACCGTCTCGACGAGCACCGTGCCCGCCACCAGGCCGGTCAGCACCACCCCGCCCGCGGTGAGGCTCGCCGTGACGATGTTGGGCAGCGCGTGCCGCACGTACAGCAGCCGGGGCGGGAGCCGCTTGCTGCGCGCCGTGGTGACGTAGGGCGTGGCCAGCACCCGCAGCATCTCGACGTGCACGATGCGCGCGAGGTAGGCCAGCGGCCCCACCGCGAGCGCCACCACCGGCAGCACCGCGTTGGCCGGCCCACCCCACCCGGCCGGGGGCAGCGCCCCGAGGCCGACGCTGAACACGGCGATGAGCAGCACCGCGAGCAGGAAGTTCGGCACCGCGACGAGCACGCCCAGCAGTCCCGACACCGCGAGGTCGATGGTGCGGCGCCTGCCCCCGTACGCGGAGACGGCCGTGGCCACGCCGATCGGGAACGCGCCCACGGCGGCCACGACGAACGCCAGCACGGCGAGCAGCAGCGTGGTGGGCAGCCGCTCGGCGAGGACCGTGGCCACCGGCCGCTGCGAGGTGACCGACACCCCGAGGTCCCCGGTGACCAGCCCGCCGACGTAACGGGTGAACTGCTCGCCGAGCGGCAGGTCGAGGCCCAGCTGCACCCGCAGCGCCTCCACCGTCTCCGGCGGGGCCGTCGGCCCGAGCGCCGCCCGCACCGGGTCCCCGGGCACGAGCTGCACCAGGAAGAACGTCGCGACGAGCACCACGGCCAGGGAGACGACCGCGCGGGCGAGCCGCCGCAGCACGAACGCCGTGCGCGGCGAGCCCGGGTGCGGCGGCGCCACCGTCACGGCGTCAGCCCAGCATCCGGATCGAGGTCGGGGTGATCGCTCCCGGCATCTCGAACGTCGCGCGGCTCATGTAGGTGGGCGTCTCGGTCTCGGCCACCGGGAACACGTCGACGCGCTCGATCAGCTCCCGTTCCGCCTGCTGCCACAACCCGCAGGCCGCCTCGGCCGACGGCGCGGTGAACGCCTGCCGGGCGAGCGCCTCGTACTCCGGGTTCTCGACGGCCATGAAGTTGTAGCCGCCGTTCTCCGAGGTCTCGCCGAGGAAGAACAGGCTCAGCACCACCGGGCTGCCCGGGGTGATCTGGATGAACCCGGTGTCCCAGTTGTAGCTCTGGTAGAGGTCGCTGGACCAGCCCGCAGGGTCCTCCGCCACCAGCTCGGTGGTGATGCCGAGCGCGTTCCACTCCTGCTGCACCTCCTCGGCCGCCGCGGCGTGCGAGGGTGTGCCGCCGTCGTAGAGGAAGCGGATGGTGAGCGGCCGCCCGTCCCGCGACCGCTGCCCGTCGGGGCCGCGCACCCAGCCGGCCTCGTCCAGCAGCGCCCCGGCGGCGGCCACGTCGGTGGCGGGCAGCTGCCAGAGCGGGCCGCCCGCCACGCAGGTCAGCGGCGTCTTGTTGACCAGCGAGACCGATTCCTCCGGCTCGCCGTCGGTCACGAGCTCACCCACCGCGGCGCGGTCGAGGGCGAGGGTGAGCGCGCGGCGCACCCGCTCGTCGGAGGTCGGGCGATCGGGCCGCTCGTTGAACAACATCTCGCCGATCGGGTTGAGCACGCCCACGGACTCCAAGCCCGCGGCCTCGATCCGCTTCCGGTCGGCCCCGGCGATCGACGCGGCGTTCAGCTCGTCCGCGAGCAGGAGGTTGGCCGCCGTGGCCTCGTCGGTGACGACCCGGCCCACGATCTGGTCGGGCAGCCCCGGGGTGTCGCTGGTGACGCCCTGCGGCCCCCACGTGTAGCCGTCGCGCTTCGTGTACGTGTAGGACGAGCCGGGCATCGCCGCCGTGAGCGAGTAGAGCGCCGTGCCGTTGGTCGCGTCCGCCAGCGACTCCGGGTCGTCGAGCCCCGCCTGGCACACCATCTCGACGGCGCCGGTGCTCGCCAGCAGGAACGGGTTGGGCTCCGGGCTGGTGATCGTCAGGGTCGCGCCGTCGGCCGTGGCGGTCATGCCCGCGGTGATGTTCGACCCGTGCCAGAACGTGCCGTGCGCCGGATCGGCCTGGTAGGCGACGTTCGCCGCCGCGGTCTCCGCCGTGAACCGCGTGTCGTCGGCGCAGGTGATCCCCTGCTTCAGCGTGTACGTGATCGAGGTCGGCGTCTCCTGCCAGCTCTCGGCCAGCCAGGGCACGATCTCGCCGTCGGCGGTGATGTAGGCCAGCGACTCGTAGCCGTAGCGCACCAGCCCGCGCTGCACGAGCGAGACGCCGGTGAGCGGCGAGAGGCTGCCCGGGTCGTCGTTCAGCGCCACGGTGAACGTGCCGCCCGAGACGACCTCACCGGTGCTTCCGCCGCCCGCGCCCGAGCCGCACCCGGCGAGGGTGAGCGCGACGGCCGCGCCGGCGGCGACGAGGGCCGCGGCCCGGGGGTTCCTGGTCATCGTGTGCCCTCCGTGGCCGACAGCGCGGCCGGGTTCGTCCGGTCGATCCGCGCGAGGGGCCCGGCCGCCTTGACCGAGACCTTCACCGTCGGGCGGCTGCTGTAGGAGACCGGTGTCTCGAGCACGTCGACGACCTCCACGGCACGCGGGTCGGCCCCGGCCTGGATGGCGCGGTCGACGGCCTGCCTGCTCGCGGTCTCGACAGCCCCCGCCCGGTCGGCGACGTCGCACATCAGGTCGGCGCGCCCACCGGCCAGCGCGATCGCGGCACCCACGGCGTTGGCCACGTCGCCACGCGGCGGGCGCACCACCTCGCTCGCCCCGGGCACCGCGTCCGGCACCAGGAAGCCACCGCCCCCGACGACCACCAGCGGCAGCCCGACGCGGCCGAGCGACATCCGCTCCACGGCCGACTCGATGCGGTCGCGCGCGATCGCGAGCGCGCCCTCCAGCGCAGTGCGGGTGGCGCGGTCCAGCGGCGGTAGCTCGCGGCCCGCGACGGCGGACGCGCCCACCGCGGCCGCGTCCGTGAGCGTCGCGGTGGCGCCGCCGAACAGCAGCGCCTCCTCGGTGATCCGGTGGCCCACCGAGTCGGCCAGCGGCACCCCGCGCTCGAGGTCGACGATCGAGCCGCCGCCCACCCCGAGGCTCAGGAGGTCGGGCATGCGGAAGTTGGTGCGCACCCCGCCGATCTCGCGCGGCAGCGTGGACTCGCGGGGGAATCCCCCGGTCAGCACGCCGAGGTCGCTGGTGGTGCCGCCGACGTCCACGATGATCGCGTCGTCGGCGCCGGAGAGCCGGGCCGCGCCGCGGATCGAGTTGGCGGGCCCGGAGCCGATGCTCAGCACCGGGTAGCGGGCCGCGTAGTCCAGCGCCATGAGCGTGCCGTCGTTCTGCGCGAAGAACGTCGACGCGTCCAGCCCCTCCTCGTCGACCACGGTCACGAGCGCGCTCGTGACGTCCTTGGCCACCTGGTGGAGGGCGGCGTTCAGCACGGTGGCGTTCTCGCGCTCCAGCAGGCCGAGCGGGCCGATCTCGTGGCTGAGCGAGACCGGCACGTCGACCCCGACGTGGTCGTGCACGAGCGCGGCCACCTCGAGCTCCTGCTCCGGGAACGAGGGGCCGAAGATCCCGCACACCGCCACCGCGTCGAAGCGCCCGGCCAGCCCGTCGAGGAACCGGCGGACCGCGCCGGGGTCCAGCGGGGAGATCGGGTAACCGTCCACGAGGTGCCCGCCGCCCGCGAGCAGGCTGCCCGCGAGCACGGTCTCGCGCAGGTCGGAGGGCCAGCCCACCAGCGACGGGTGCTGGGACGACGCCGGGGCGCCGAGGCGCACCACGGCGATGCGGCCCAGGTCGCGGCGCCGCACGATCGCGTTCGTGGCGTGGGTGGTGCCGAGCATGACCCGCGAGACCTCGTCGCGGCGGTCGCCGACCGCGCGCATCACCGCGGCGAGCGCGGCGCGGATCCCGCCGGTGACGTCCGCCGTGGTCGGCTGCTTGGTCCACGCGACCACGCCGCCCCGCCCGTCCAGCACCACCGCGTCGGTGTTGGTGCCGCCCACGTCGACGCCGACCGACAGCTCCCGCGCCGTCATCGCGCGGCCCCCGCCGGCTCGCCGAAGGGCGTGTAGTCGAGGTCGTAGCCGAACGCCCGCGGACCCGTCAGCTCGATCCCGCGTTCCGTGCGCCAGAGCGGGTCGCACGCCCAGGCCAGCACGCTCACGCGCTGGCCGAACCGCAGCAGCTCGGTGGAGATGGCCTCCCCGGTCTCCGAGTCGACCACCGTGATGAGGTCCGGCACGCTCACGACGACCGCGCCGTCCTCGATGACCACCAGGTTCTCGTTCTGGATCTCCACGCGCACCAGGCGGCCGCGGTCGGCCCCGATGCCCTCCACCGTGGCCGAGCCACGGGTGAACCCGCCGTCGGTGATCCGCTCGATGTCGATCACCTTGCCCGCCACGAGGACCGCCGCCCCGAGCTCGGCGGCCACGTCGGCCACCGGGTCCGCCGAGGCGAGCAGCCGCCTGCCCACGTCGATCGCGCGGCTCACGGTGCGCTCGATGACCGCCCCCTTCACCTCGGCCAGGTGGTGCGCACCGAGCGCGATGCCGCCTGCGGCCACCGTGAACGCCCGGGCGTGCCGTTCCAGCCAGGCGAAGTCGAGCGTGCGCAGCACGGTGACGTTGCCGACCACGTCGCTCAGCACCGCGAACTCCCGCTGCTGCCCCACGACGTTCATCGCGACCATCGTCGCCTTCGGGAACGCCCGGCCCATCCCGTCCGCGTCGAGGACCGCCAGCCCGAGCGAGGCCGCCCAGCCCACCGGCGACACCCCGTTGCCGCCCCCGATCTCGGTGGCCATCACCACGGTCACCGGCCGGTCGATCAGCCGCTCCACCTCGCGCAACAACGTCGCGGCCTGCGTGCTGGCGCCGAGCATCTCGATGCCGACCGACGGGGCACCGATGCCCGACATCGCGATCACCGCGTCGTCCGGACCCAGCTCGTCGACCCCCACCAGCCGCACCGGCCCGTGGCGCTCGATGGCGGCCTCGGCCGCGACCCGCGCCGTGTGCACCGCGCCGCCCCCGCCCGTGCCGAAGATCGCCGCACCGGCCGCCAGCGCCGCGACGTCGTCGCGGGTGATGCGACGGGGAGTGCTCATGTGCAGAGCCTAGAAATCCACGTGATCGGCGACAATGTGCCGGCAACGCAGGAGATCCGGGCAGACTGTGCTGGTGGCACAACCCGGCACCACCCTCGACGGGATCATCGAGCAGGCCGCGCGGTTCGGCATCGCGGTGCTCGCCGGCGACCCGGCGGGCGTCGTCGTCGAGGGCGTCCAGGTGCTGGCCGCCCACGACCTCGAGGCGGCCGCCCGCAACCACCTCGTCATCGCCGCCCAGCCCGGTGGCGCGCCGCCGCTGCGCGCCTACCAGCTCGACATCGCGATCCGCCGCTGCATCGCCGCCGAGGTGGCCGGCGTGGTCCTCCCCTCCCCCGTCGCGCTCGCCGAGACCGCACGGGCGCTCGCCGACCGCGCCGGCCTCACCGTCCTCGCCGCCGACGGGCCGCCGTCGGAGCTCGCCGTCTTCGTCGACCGCTGCCTGCGCCGCGGCGCCGCCGAGGCGCTCGCGCGGGCGGAACAGGCGATCGAGACCGTCTGCGCCGTGGCTGACACGCACCCCTCCGACGTGCGCACGGCCCTCCTCGACGCCGCCGGCTCCGCGCTCGGCGTGCGCCTCTCACTGCAGGACGACCCGGGCGTGCGCTGGACCGACCCCGACGCCGTCTGCATCGGCGAGGTGCCGATCGGCCGGCTCGTCGCCGAGCGCCGCGACCCCGCCGCCGCGATCGCGCTCCCCGTGGTGGCGGCCGTGCTCTCCCGCGCATCCGCCCGCGAGTCGCAGGACCGCTTCGGCCCCGTCCGTTCCCGCGCCGACCTCGTCATCGAACTGCTCGTCGCCGAGTCGTCCCGCATCGACGCGCTCGCGATCGACGCCGCCCGCGCCGGCCTGCCCGTGCAGCTGTCGCACTCGGTGGCGTGGGTGAGCCCCCGCCACCACGACGACGGCGAGCGGCACCCCTCACCCGCCCAGCTCGCCGCCCTCGAACTACGGGCGCTGCAGCTCGTCGACGAACGCTCCGCCGCCCGGCGCGACGAGACCTGGCACGTCGTCGCGTTCCACGACGACCTCCTCATGATCGTGTCCGAGGAACCCGGCGCACCGGACCACCAGCGCAGGCTCCGCGAGGTCGTCGACCGCTTCGTCGAGCTCGGCACGGCGGCCATCGGCCCCGTCTGGGCCTTCACCGTGGGCCTCGGCACCCCCCAGAGCGGCGCCCCAGGCCTGCGCCAGTCCGCCACCGAGGCCCGCATCGCCGCCGAGTCCGCCGTCGCGGGCGGGCGCCTCGGCTCGGTGGTCGTCACGGACGTCACCGGGCTGCGCCGCGTGCTCCTGGACTTCTCCGCGTCCCCGCTCAGCCGCACCCTGCTCGACGACGTCCTCGCCCCGCTCGACGCGCTCGGCCCGGAGCGCTCCCTCGCCGCCGTGCGCACCCTGCTCGCCTACCTGAGCACCCGCAACTCCCTCGCCCGCGCCGCCACCGTGCTGAACCTGCACCCCAACGCCGTCAACTACCGCATCCGGCGCATCGAGCAGACCCTCGCCCTCGACCTCGACGACCCCGACACCCGCTTCGCCGTCGAACTCGCCTGCCGGCTGCGGCTGGTGACGGGGGCACGGTGACCCTGCTGCTCGCGTCCGGTGATCATGGGGGGTGCGGGCGCCGTCTCCCCGGGGCGGGCTCAACTGGACGCCGATGATCGGCCCGATTCCACCGATCAAGGCCCCTGGGCCGGCCCCGAGGCCGTGCGCACAGAAGCGGCGCCCCGCCCAGCAGCGCACCAGCGTGGTCGCCAAGACGCCCAGGTGCTGCTGACCTCGTGATCAGCACGATCAGCACACCACGGCGGCCACCAGGACCATGGCGTACGGCTCGGGCGGATCACACAGCCGGATTCGGTCGCCGAGGCTCGCCGAGCGGTCCGTGAGCTCCGGCGCGTTCAGCTGAACCTCGATGATCAGCAGGAATGGGACATGAGCTGCATCGGTGCAGCTCATGTCCCGATCTTGTCGATCAAGGCCACCGCGCCACCCCGGAGGCGTGCGCACGCGATCATGCGCTGACGCCGGTTGCGCTGTCCGGGTGAACCGCGGGGTGCCGGTCGGCGCAGACCCCGAATTGTCAGAGGTCGAACGTATGTTCGAACCATGGCCGGGGTGGCAGCACTCGCGGACCGGGCGGTGGAACTGCCGCCCGGTCCGGAGCTGGCCGCCCTCCTGGAGGAGCTGGCCGGTGCTGCGGTGCCGAACGCGCGGCGGGTCGAGGTGCTGCAGGCCCGCTCGCGGCAGCTGGCGCACGAGCAGGCCCTGCTGTTCGCCGAGCTGGTCGAGGTCGCCCACACCGTCGCCCTCGCCGAGGTGGACGGCAAGCGCGACGAAGCGGTGGCCCGGGCGACGGAGCGGTTCGAGTGGGCCGCCCACGAGATCGCCGCCGCGCTGACCTGGACCCCCACCGCCGCCGACCGAGAGCTCGAATTCGCCACCGCCCTCGTCGAACGCCTCCCCCTCGTGCAGCACGCCCTGCTGCACGGGCGCATCGACCGCGCCAAGGCGCGGATGTTCGCCGAATACCTGGACCCGGCCACCGGCGACCTCACCGAACACCAGGCCCGCCTGCTGTGCGAGCGGTTCGTACCGCAGGCGCCCGGCCTGACCACCAAACAGCTGGCCGACCGGTTGCTGCGGGCACTGCAGGCCATCGACCCGGACCTGCGGCGCCGCCGCTACGAACGCGCCGTGCAGGCCCGCGGGGTGGCGCTGTACCTGGACCCGCGCACCGGCACCGCCACCCTGACCGGCAATGGCCTGCCACCCGACGAGGCGGCCGCCGCGGCCGCCCGGCTGGACCGGCTGGTCGAAACCGCCAAGCGGGCCGGGCACCCCGGCACCCGCCCACAGATCTCCGCCGACCTCTACCTCGGCATGCTGGGCGGCACCTTCCACGGCCTGAACGAACAACAGATCATCGCCCGGCTGTTGGGCCTGCGACGGCCCGAGGACCACCACCGCCCCGAGCCTGCGACCGAGCCCGAGCCCGGCGAGGGCCCAGTCACCGAGGCCGCGGCTGCCGGGACCGACGGGACAGGTGCTGCCGCGTCTGGTGCCGCCGCGTCTGGTGCCGCCGCGTCTGGTGCCGCCGCGTCTGGTGCCGCCGCGGCCCCGATTGCCGAGCCGGAGACCGCCGGGTCCTCGACCGCCGAGCCCTGGGCCGCCCAGTCCGAGGCCGCGGCTTCGACCTCAGGCGCCGCTGCCGGCTCCGGTGCCGCTGCCGCTGGCGCCGCGACCTCTGATCCCGCCGCGACTGCGGCCCCGAGCGTCGACGGCGCGGAGACCGATCGGGGCGCCGTCCGGGAAGGCATCGAGATCCGGGTCGGCCTGGTGACCGCGGCCGGGCTCGACGAGCGGCCCGGCGAGATCCCCGGACTCGGCCCGATCGGCGCCGCCGTCGCCCGCGCCGCGGTCACCGCGCAGCACCGGGGCGCGGCGTGGCGGTTCGCCGTCGTCGACACCGCGGGCTACCTCCTGCTCGCCGGACCGCTGCGCCGCCGCCCCCACAGCACGAGCCGGGCACCCGCGGTCCGGGGCGGGGTGGTCGAGCTGCACCTCACCCTCGCCGAACTCCAGCGCCACAGCACCGACACCGATCCCCGCCTCGCCGGATGGGCCGGCGTGCTGGCCGAGATCACCGCCGCCTGGGCCGACCGCGACCGCCTCCGCCGGCTGCTGACCGCCCACCCACAGGCCCGGTTCGCCCGCGGCCAACTCGCCGACCACGTCCGCATCCGCGACCGCCACTGCATCGGCCCCGGATGCACCCGCCCCGCCCGCCGCTCCGACCTCGACCACACCCACGAACACAGCCGCGGCGGACGCACCCTCGCCGCCAACATCGGGCCCGCGTGCAAACGCCACCACCCCGACAAGGACCGCGGCTGGACACTCGACCAACCCGAACCCGGCCAGTTCGTCTGGACCAGCCCGCTCGGGCGCACCTACCGCACCCGCGGAGAACCCATCCGACCCGACCTCCCCGACCCCGACCCCGCACCCGAGGTCACCGAGGAGAGCGCCGCACAGCTCGACCGACGGCTGCGCCGCTGGGAACAACGGATCCTCGAACGCCCTGCCACCGGATCACCGCGGCCTCCGCCCGAGCCGGACCCTCCCCGCGACGAGGGAGCTCCGCCGTTCTGACCCACCCGGCCGCTCGGTCGGGTGGGGACGGCGGTCGGTCCGGCATGTCAGGCCGCCCCGCGCGCGAGGCTCCACAGCGCGGCGACGATCGGCCGGCGCAGGTCGGCGCGGCAGACGCACAGGCCGATCGTGAAGGGCGGCATCGGGTCCGTGGGCACCACGGCCAGCCGGTCCCGCACGACGCTCGTGTCGAGCACGAGCCGCGGCACGACGCCGGTGCCGTAGCCCAGCACGACGAGCGCGAGCAGCGCCTCGTGCCCGTCCGGCTCGGCGGCGATGTCCGGCGCGCGGGCCGGGTCGCGGCGGCGGGCCAGCGCGGCGGCCGCGTCGCCCGTCCGCAGGTCCATGCGCACGTCGGGGTGGGCGGCCTGGAACGGGGCGAGCAGGTCGGGCAGCAGCGTCTGGCAGGCGGTGACCGTCGCGAAGACGCTCAGCGAACCGGTCAGCCCGGCGGGCACGGGCCCGGCGGCGCGGTAGTCCTGCCACAGCTCCAGTGCCTGCCGGGCGTACCCCCGGAAGCGGTGGCCCTCGGCGGTGAGGGCGACGCCGCGCGGGCCGCGGTCGAACAGCCTGGTTCCCGCCGGCGCTTCGAGGCGCTGGATCGTCCGGGTGAGCGTCGACGGGCTCACGTGGCAGTCGGTGCTGGTCCGGCCGCAGTCGAGTGTGCGGCACAGGTGCAGGAACACCGCGGTGTTCCGCACCGAGACGATGGACGTGCCCGGCGGCACCGAGACGGTCCTGCGCGGTGGCAGGCACCTGTTCCCGCTCCTGCCGGAGGCGTTCGCGGGGGTCCGCCGACGCGCTCGCCGCGGGCGCGGCGCTCCGGGCGCCGGTGGCCATCTCGGTCGGCTGACGCCGGACCGGGCTATCCGGAGTCGTCCAGCGCCCGCAGCCCGACGATCGTGCTCCGCGCGCCGTCCGGGTTGGGCCCGTAGACGGCGAGCATCCGGGCGTGCCGCGGCGCCCGGTAGCGCCCGCGCGAGCCCGCCGGGACCTGCACGACCTGCCCGGCACCCACCTCGACGGTCTCGCCGTCGCACTCGACGACCAGGGTGCCTTCGAGGACGTAGTTGAACTCGTCGTGGGGGTGCTCGTCGATCCACTCCTGCGCGGTGAGCTCCCACTCCGTCATCACGATCCCCGCCCACCCGGCGTCGGACGGCGGGACGAGGACGCGGCTGCGGGTCGCGCTGCCGCTCGGGCGACCGGGGAAGACGACGGGTGGCATGTCAGAACCCCCTCCAGGTCCAGCGGCCGCCGACGAGCGTGCCTGCCACGGGCAGCTCGCGGAGCCGGTCCGGGGACGCGGTGTACGGGTCGTCGTCGAGGATCGCGAGGTCGGCGACGTCGCCCACCTCCACGCGGGTGCGTCCGCGCATGCTCGCGGCGAGCGCGACGTCGAGCGGCAGCCGCTGCTCGGGGTGCCAGGCGTCGCGGTCGTCGCGGCTGCGGGAGGTGGCCGCGGCGATCGCGACCCACGGGTCCAGCACCGCGACCGGCGCGTCCGACCCGAACCGGAGCGTCGCGCCCGCCTCGTGCAGGGAGGCGTAGGCGAAGGCGCGGCCGGTGCGGCCCGGCCAGTGCAGGTCGGCGACGTCGCGGTCGTCCATCGCGTGCTCGGGTTGCACGCTCGCGACGAGGCCGAGGGGTCCGAACCGGGCGAAGTCCTCGGCGCGCACGAGCTGGGCGTGCTCGATGACGCCGGGGATCCCCAGCTCCTCGAAGGTGTCGATGACCTCGGTGTTGGCGCGGTCGCCGATCGCGTGGATCGCCCCGCCGATGCCGTGGGCGCTCGCCTGCACGAGCAGCTCGCGCAGCTCGGACGGCGCCACGTTGGACACGCCGCACGGGTGCAGGGCGTGCGCCTCGGCCCCGGGGTACGGGTCCCAGCAGAAGGCGGTGCGCGTGTTCAGCGACCCGTCGACGACGACCTTGAGCCGGCCCATCGTGACCAGGCCCCGCGGTTCGACGGGGTCGCCGGTGCGCAGGCCGCGCGCGATCGCGTCGTCGAGCCGGTGGGGCCACACCGAGGCCTCCACCCGGAGGTTGTCCACGCCGGCGGCCACGCGTTCGGGCCACAGGGTGAGGTTGTCGGTGTTCTCGAACTCGACGATGCCGACGATGCCCCGCCGCGCCGCCGCCTGCGCCGCGTCCCGGTACGCCTCGACCGCCGGGAGGGAGCTCGCCGCCAGCTTCGGGCCGACGGCATACCAGTCGCCCTCGCGCAGCACCCCCGACTCGTCCGGCTTCGCGTCGAGCCGGGCGGCGGCGGCCGAGTTCAGCCACGCGCAATGCAGGTCGCCCGCCACCATGACCACGGGGGTCGAGCCCGTGGCCTCGTCGATGGCGCGCAGGGTCGGGGGCGCCGGCCACGTGCCGTCGCGGAAGCCGTAGCCGGTGACGATCGCGTCGGCGGGGTGGTCGCCGCGGGCGAGCACGGCGCGAACCCGGTCGAGGGCGTCCTCCACGCTCGTGGTGCCCGACAGGTCGAACCGCGAGCGCCGGATCGTCCACTGGGTGAAGTGCACGTGCTCGTCCCAGAGCCCGGGCGTCAGGATGCGCCCCTCGAGGTCCACGGCCTCCGCGCTCCCGCGCGGCCCGGTGCCCGCGGGCACGACGGCCGTGACCCGGCCCTCGTCGACGTACACGTCGACGGGCTCCCCGCCACCCAGGACGCGGCCGTTCCGCAGTTGCATCGCTGTCATCCCTTCCCCACCGCGAACTCCGAGATGTCGTCACCGGTGCCGCCGTCGACGGCGAGCTCGGCGAGGATCCGGCCGATCGCCGGGGTGAACTTGAACGCGTGGCCCGCGCCGAGGGCCACGATGACGTCCGGGTGCTCGTCGAGCGGCCCGATGACGAACCGGCGGTCGGGCGTGATCGCGTACTGGCAGGTGACGGTGCGCAGCGCAGGCCCGCTGCCGGGGATGGTCGCCCCCATGAACGCCGTGAGCTGGTCGAGCAGCTCCGCCGAGGGCACGAAGGTGCGTTCCTCGGGCGTCATCAGGTTGTCCGACCGGTCCCGCGCGGCTTTGATCGTCGGTTCGCCGTAGGTCGGGAACCCGTAGAAGCAGCAGGTGTCCTCCCAGATCCACACCGGGAAGCGGGTGCGGTCGAACGCGTCCGGGTCGGCCGGCCGGAAGTAGGTGACCTGCTCCTGCATCGTGATCAGCGGGACGGCGGCGCCGATCGGGTCGAGGAGGCGGTTGGTCCAGGCGTCGGCGGCGAGCACGACCTTCCGCGCGCGCACGTTCCCGTCCGCGGTGTGCACGACCACGCCGGACCCGCCCGGGCTCAGCCGCTCCACGGGCGTCCGGTCCCGCAGGACCGCACCGTGCGCGCGGGCCTGCATCTGCAGCGCGGCCACCGAGCGGGACGCGTGGACGATCCCGGAGTCCGGCGTGTGGACGGTCTCCACGCCGTCCGGCACGGCGAACTGCGGCCAGCGGGCGTTCACCTCCTCCGACCCGAGCAGCTCGTACGGGACGCCGACCTCGTCGAGGCTGGACGCGAAGTCGCCCGCGGCGTACGGGCCGTCGACCGGGCAGAGGACGAGCCCACCGGTGACCGTCACCAATCGCTCGCCCGACACGGCCTCGAAGTCGGCCCAGTCGCGGTAGGCCGACCGCGCGAGGCGCACGTAGGACGGCTTGCCGTACGAGGTGCGGATGATGCGCGAGGTGTCGTGCGAGGCGCCGCGCACGTGCCCGAGCTCGAACTGCTCGAACGCGATGACGTCGGCGCCCTTGCGGGCGAGGTGGTACGCGGCGGCGCTGCCCAGCGCGCCCAGGCCGACGACGGCCACGTCGCAGGTCTCCATGCTCCTCCTCATCGCCACGCGAGCGCGGACTCGACGTTGCCGCCGATCACCTCGGCGAGCGTCCGGTCGATCTCGTCGAGCCGCGGCAGCACGCGCTCGCTGGGTCCGCCGACGCTGACCCCTCCGATCCGCCTGCCGTCCACGTGGCAGGGGCGGGCGACCGCGGTGACCGAGGCGAGCGTCTCGCCCCGGTTGAACGCCCGGTCGTCGGCGCGCACGACGGCGACCGTCGCGAGGTCGGCCTCGACGTCGCCCGACCCGTGGGCCTGCAGGTACTTGCGCAGCCGCTCCTCGGGCCAGGTGGCCAGGAGCAGCTTGCCGATGCTCGTCGGCAGCAACGGGCGGCGCGTCCGCAGCTCGGGGACGTAGCGCACCGAGTGCCGCGACGGCGCGCTCGCGGTGTAGACGACGAACTCGCCGGCGAAGAGCCCCAGCGTGACGGTCTCCCCGGTGGCGTCGCGGATCGCCTCCAGCCGCGGGAGCAGCATCTCGGTGAGCCCCATCTCGCTGGGCCGCACCAGCTCGCCGAGCGTGTAGCCGATCGAGTATCGGCCGTCGGCCTCCACGAGGTACCCGACGGACACCAGCCCGCGGACGAGGACGTGCACCGACGAACGCGGGGCGCCGAGCCGCTCGGAGAGGTCGGCGAGCCGCAGCTCGCCGGGGTGCGCCGAGACCAGCTCGAGGATCCGCGCGGTGCGGGTGACGGTGCGGTGTTCGGACCGGCGGGGTTCGACGGTGCTCACCGCGCCTCCCCGGGCGCCGCCGGCTCGCTCGTGGTGCCGTCGCTGCCGGCCGGGGTGCGCGAGAACCGGATCGGGAACCGCGCGAAGCGCACCCGCCCGACGCCCGGCTGCTCGGCGGCGCGGAAGAAGCCGACGTCGGCGAGGTGCGGGTCGTCGAACAGGTCCTCCACCCCGTGCACGGGCATGGCCGGGATGCCCGCGGGCACGAAGTCGGCCATCCACTCCTGCGTGCTCCTCGTGCGCAGCACGTCGGCGAGGAACGCGTACAGCTCCTCGACGTTGTCGTTGCGGGCCGCCACCGAGCCGAACCGCGGGTCGGCCGCCAGGTCGGCCCGGTCGACGAGCGCGAAGAAGCGCCGCCACTGCTCGTCGGTGTAGACGGTGACACCGAGGAGGCCGTCGGCCGTGCGGTACGGACGCCGGTGCTCCGCAGCGGTGCGGGCGTACCCGGCGGGCCCGCGCGGCGGGTCGTAGACGTACCCGCCCTGCTGCTCGAACAGGGTGAACGCGGCCATGCACTCGAACATCGGCACCTCGACGGCCTGGCCGCGGCCGGACCGCTCGCGCTCGAACAGCGCGGCGAGCACGGCGGACAGGGCGAAGACACCGGTGGTCTTGTCGGCCACCGGGGTGCGCACGTAGCTCGGTTCCCCGCCGTTGGTCTGGGCCGCCGCGAGGCCGGACGCGGCCTGGACGACGTCGTCGTAGGCCGGCCGGTCGCGGTAGCGCCCCTCCTCCCCGTACCCGCGCACCGCGCAGTACACGAGGCCCGGGTTGCGGCTGCTCAGCTCGGCGTGGCCGATGCGCAGGGATGCCACGGACCGCGGGGTGCGGTTGTGCACGAAGACGTCGCAGCGCTCGACGAGCCGCAGGAACGCCGCGTAGTCGCCGTCGTCGCGCAGGTCGAGCCGTACGCTGCGCTTGCCGCGGTTGGCGTTCATGAACACCGGCCCGACGCCCCTGCCGGTGGGGTCGGCGATCCAGCGGACGAGGTCGCCCGCCGGGGGCTCGACCTTGATCACCTCGGCCCCCATCTGGGCCATCAGCTCCGTGGCGTAGGGAACCATGAACGTGGTCCCGAGCTCGACGACGCGCACCCCCGCCAGCGGACCACTGGGGTCGGTCCCGCCGGAGTCGGTCCCGGAATCAGTCAAGGTGGAACCCCTCCGAACCGGGCACGGACGCGAGCAGGGTGCGGGTGTAGTCGTGCTTCGGGTCGCGGTACACGTCGTCCACCCTGCCCTGTTCGACGATCGCACCCCGGTACATCACCACGACGTGCTCGCACAGCGCCTGGACGACCGCCAGGTTGTGCGAGATGAACAGCAGCGACGCCTCCATCGTGCGCTCCAGCGACCGCAGCAGCGCCACGATCTCGGCCTGCACCGAGACGTCCAGCGCCGAGGTGATCTCGTCGGCGATCACCAGCCGCGGCTGCACCACCAGTGCGCGGGCGATCGCGATCCGCTGGCGCTGGCCGCCGGAGAACTGGTGCGGGTACTTGCGCATCGCCCCGGCGTCGAGGCGGACCTGCTCGAGCGCGTGGACGATCGCCTCCTCGTGGTCGGCGGGCCGCGCCCGGACCGGGTCGAGCGCCTCGGCGAGCGTCTGCCCGACGGTGCGGCGCGGGCTCAGCGACGAGAACGGGTCCTGGGGGATGTACTGGACCTGCCGCCGCATGGCGGCGCGCCGCCGCCTGCTCACGGCGAACACGTCCTCGCCGTGGACGAGCACCTGGCCCTGGCGGGGCGTGTTGATGCCCACCACCGTCTTGCCGAGGGTGGACTTGCCCGACCCGGACTCGCCCACCAGGCCCACGGCGGTGTGGGCGGGCACGGTGACGTTCACGTCCCGCAGCACGGGGGTGCGGCCGAAGGACACGTGCAGGCCGCGGGTCTCGAGGGTGGCGGTCACGCGGACCCCTGCAGCGGGGCCACGTCCACCACGGGCACGGCCTCCATCAGCGCCTTCGTGTAGGGGTGGTGCACGTCGCGGCTCCGCAGCCGGTCCGGCGTGAGGCGCTCCACGATCTCTCCCTCCTTCATCACCAGGATCCGGTCGCACAGCGCCTCCACGACCCCGAGGTCGTGCGAGATGAACAGCATCGCGGTGCCCTGCTCCCGGTGGATCCTGCGGAACTGCCGCAGCACCTCGTGCTGCACGGTGACGTCGAGCGCCGTGGTGGGCTCATCGGCGACGATCAGCTTCGGCGTGGTCACCATCGTGGTGGCGATCATGCAGCGCTGCCGCATGCCGCCCGACAGCTTGTGCGGGTGCTGGCGCAGCCGCTGGGCCGGCTCGCTGATGTTCACCCGGGCCAGCGCCTCGGTGACGAGCTTGCGGGCGCGGCCGCTCCCCATCCCCAGGTGGCTGCGCAGCACCTCGGTGAGCTGCACGCCCATGCGCAACGACGGGTTGAAGGTGCTGCCCGGGTCCTGGTAGACCACCGCGATCTCGCGGCCGAGCCGGCCCGCGTCCGGCTGCCCCAGCATGTTCAGCTCGCCCACGCGCAGCACGTCGGCGTGCATCTCGAGCTCCTCGGACTGCAGGCCGGCCACCGACATCGCGGTGAGCGACTTGCCGGAACCGGACTCGCCGACCAGCGCCACCACCTCGCCGGGCTCGATCGTGAACGAGACGCCCCGCACGAGCTCGGGGCCGCCCGGCACGCCGACCCGCAGGTTTCCGACGCGCACCAGCGCGCCGTCGTCCGCGGGGACCGGCACCACCGCGGGGGCGGACGGGCGGCGCACGGCCGGCCGCACCCCACGCGGATTGGCCCGCGCCGCCAGCGCGTCGCCGAGCAGCATCACCGCCAGCCCGGTCAGCACGATCATGATCGAGGGGCCCACCACCGACGTCGGCTGTGTGTAGATCTGCGTGAGGCTCTCGTTGAGCAGCAGGCCGAAGTCGTAGCTCGGCGACTGGACGCCCAGGCCGATGAACGACAGCGCCGACAGCTCCACCATCGACAGGGCGAACACGGTGGTGGCGAGGATCAGCAGCGGTTCGGCCATGTTCGGCAGCGTGTGCCGCACGGCGATCGCCCAGGTGGGCACGCCGAGCAGGCGCGCGGTGGTCACGTAGTCGCTCGTGGAGATCTTGGCGGCGAGGTTCGCCGTGAGCCGCGCGAAGCTCGGGATGCCCGCCACGCCGATCGCGACCACGCTCGACACCACCCCCGGCCGCAGGATCGCCGCGATGACGAGCGCGAACACGAGGCTGGGGTAGGCCACCGCGGTCTCCAGCAGCCGCAGCGCCACCTTGCGGACCCGGGGCCCGGACAGCCAGATCCCCACGCCGACGACGATGCCGCCGACCACCGCGACGACGGTGGTGGCGGTGGTCATCAGCAGGGTGAGGCGGGTGGCCACCAGCGCGCGGGCGAGGTTGTCGCGCCCGAGGTTGTCGGTGCCCAGCAGGTGCTCGGGGCCGGGACCCTGCCCGGCGTCCCCGGACAGCTGCGCGGCCGGGCCGGCCAGCGCGATCGGAGCCACCACCGCCACGGCGACGAGCCCGAGGCCGAGCACCACCCCGCCGATCATGGACGCCGTCCACCGCCCGCTACCCATGGTCGTCCTCCATCGAGCGCGGGTCGATGACCGCCAGGATCACGTCGACCACGACGAGGATCAGGGTGGCCATCAGCCCGAGCACGAGGATCGTGCCCCGGATGACGGGGTAGTCGCGGCTCAGGATCGCCTCGACGATGCCCTGCCCGAGCCCGGGGAAGGCGAACACCGTCTCGATGACCACCGCCCCGCCCAGCTGGGCGGCCAGGATGAGCCCGGACAGCGTGAGCGTGGTGGTGATGACGTTCGGCAGGACGTAGCGGCCGAAGAGCCGCAGCCGCCCGATCCGCCACCCCCTCGCGGTGCGGATGTAGTCCTGGTCGAGCACCACCGCGGTCTCGCGCCGCACCACCCGCGACACCACGCAGGTGGGCAGGAGCATCAGCGCCAGCGTGGGCAGCACCAGCGAGGACACGGTCTCGGCCCCGGCCGCCGGGAACCACCCCAGCCCCACCGCGAACACCACGACGAGCATGGTGGCCATCACGTACTGCGGCACCGCGTAGACCAGGCTCGTCACCACGTTGAACAGGTGGTCGAGCCATGGCCTGCGCCCGCCGTGGGTGAGGAACGCGACGAACATGCCCGCCGGCACGGAGATCACGAGCACCAGCGTGATCGCGAACAACGCCAGCTCCGCCGTGAACGGCAGCCGGGCGAGGATCACCGTCGCGACGTCCTGCCCGCTCGCGAACGACGTCCCGAGATCGAGGGTCAGCAGCCCGCCGACGTAGTCCAGGAACTGGACGTGCAGGGGCTGGTCCAGGCCCAGCTCCTGGCGGATCCGGGCGATCTCCGCGCCGTCGGCCTCCAGCCCGGCCACCGCGACGGCCGGATCGCCCGGGATCAGCGGGACGATCACGAACGTCACGGCCACCAGCACGGCGAACGACAGCAGCAGGCCGCCCAGGCGTTGCAGCCCGAACCGCACCCAGGGCCGCTCACGCACCGACGTCATCTAGCTCTTGTCCTCGACGATGCGCATGGTGCTGATGTCGATCTGGTTGTTGTAGGCGTTGATCGAGAAGCCGGGACGCGCGATCGACTGCTCCGGGCTGTAGGACAGCGGCATCACGTGGGCGCCGCCGATCAGCGTCTCCTGGATCTGCTGGTACACCCCGCACCGCGCCTGCTCGTCGGGCCGGCGCATGGCCTCGTCCACCAGCGCGAGCACGTCCTCGCGCCGCAGCCCCGACCAGTTCGCCCCGCCGTCCTCGGTGGGCGGCCCGATGATCGGCGAGAGCGCGCCGTACATCGTGCCGCCCGCGTTGATCGCGGGGAACACGGTGACGTCCCACGCGCCCGGTTCCGTCGCACCGGTGGTCGACCAGGTGGCGACGTCGACGTTGTTCAGCTCCACCTGCGCCCCGGCCGCGCGCAGCGCCTCGGCGACGTAGCTGTTCGCGGCGCCCTGCGGCCCGATCACGTCCATCCCGAGCACCTTGATCGGCGCGGACAGCCCGCTCAGCACGCCCGTCGCGGCCGCGACGTCCTGCGGGACGAGGACGGACGGGTCGGTGTTGGCGCACGGCACCGCGGCGTGGCTGAACGTCACCGCCAGCTCGCCGAGGCCGCCGGAGGCCGCGCTGTTGAGCGCCTCCCGGCTCAGCGCCTGCGCCGCCGCCCGCCGCGGCGCCTCGTCGGCGAAGACGCTGCCCGGGCGCTCGTTGAACAGCAGGTACAGGGCCAGGTAGGGCAGCCGGTGCGTCGTGTACCCCTCCTGGCCGTCGAAGCGGGTCATGTCCTCGGTGTTGATGTCGGCGATGTCCATCCCGCCGGTGAGCAGCGCGTTCGCCCGTGCGGAGTCGTTGCCCACCACGTCCACCTGCACCGTCTGCCCGGGCTCGCCGGTCACGGGCGGGTCGTACTCCGGCCACGCCGTGAAGCCCTCGCGCAGTGCGAACGTGTACGACACCCCGTGCGAGCTCGCGCTCAGCACGTACGGCCCGGAGAACGCAGCCTCGACGGAGCCGGTGCGCAGGCCCTCCTGGTCGGCCAGGCCGGCCGGGCACACGATGCCGCTCGCCTCGAGGCTCAGCCCCTGCATCAGGTCCAGCCACGGCTGGGCGAGCTCGACGGTCACCGTGCCCGCCGCGTCGTCCGCGGAGATCGTGGGCCGGCCCGGGCCGAACACGATCTCCCGGAAGACCGAGACCTCGGCCGTCGCCATCGCGTCGAGGGAGTCCTTCACCACCCCCGGGGTGATCGGCGTGCCGTCCGCGCAGGTCGCGCCCTCGCGGAGGGTGAGCTGCGCCGTGGTGGGCGTCGTCTCCCACGAGGTCGCCAGCGCGGGCACGATCGTGTTGTCCGTGCCGCGACGCACCAGGGTGTTGAACAGCAGGCGACTGATCATGTAGTCGTCGCGGTTCTGCACCTCCCACGGCGTGAACGTCGTCGGGGCGGCGTTGATCGCGGTCCGGATGGTGCTCGTGCCCTCGCCGCCCCCGCCCGCGCCGCCGGTGGTGCACGCGGAGAGCCCCACGGCCGCCACGGCCGCGAGGGCCAGCACCCGGTTCGTCGTCATCCGGAGCGTTCGGGTCGTTCCTCGGTCGCGCTGCGGCACGGTCGCCTCCCTGGTGTCCATATATATGGACGCAGCTCCATGATTGCGAACACAGTAGGAAAGGCCGACGATCGCGTCAACGCCCGTCCACACCCGGACCACCGCACAGGAGGCGCCGAACCGTGCTCATCGACGCGATCGTCGAGAACGCCCGCATCCGCACCCTCGACCCCGCGCGGCCCACCGCCACGCGGCTCGGCACGCTGCACGGCCGGGTCGTCGGGCTCGACGAGGACCTGGACGGCGTGCGCGCCCGGCAGGTGCACGACCTCGGCGGCGCCACCGTCCTGCCGGGCTTCCACGACGCCCACCAGCACCTGAGCAAGCGCGGGCAGCGGGCACGCTGGCTCGACCTGCACCACCCGGGTGTGCCGGACCTCGAGGCGCTCTACCGCGCCGTGGCCGAGCGCGCGGCCACCCTGCCCCGCGACGCCTGGGTCTTCGGCGGTGGCTACGACCAGAACAAGATCGGTGGCCACCCCACGGCCGACGCGCTCGACCGGGTCGCGGGCGGGCGGCCGGTGTGGGTCGAGCACGTCTCCGGACACATGGGTGTCGCCAACACCGCCGCGTTCGCGCGGGCCGGTCACCCCGGCCGGCAGGGCGTGCCCGACGTCGAGGGCGGCGCCGTCGCCCGCGCCGACGGGCTGCCCACCGGCCTGTTGCAGGAGACCGCGCAGCGGCTGGTGCGCACCGCGTTCCGCCCGTTCCCGGTGGAGGAGGTCGTGGCCGACATCGCGGCCGGCTCCCGGATGGCCCTCGCCGAGGGCACCACCAGCGTCACCGAGCCCGGCGTCGGCGCGATCGACCACATCGGCAGCAGCCACCTCGACCTGCACGCCTTCCAGCTCGCCGCCGACCGCGGCCTGCTGGGCGTCCGGATGACGGTCATGCCGTACCTGACGCTCCTGCACCCGGTGGGCGCCGGCATGCCGGACCAGGACTGGTACGGCCTCGACGTCGGGATCCGCACCGGGCTCGGCAACGATCGGCTGCGCCTCGGGCCCGCCAAGGTCCTCTCCGACGGCTCGCTGATCGGGCGGTCCGCGGCCATGCGGTGCTGCTACGCGGGCGAACCGGACAACGCGGGCTTCCTGCAGTGGGACCCGCAGGCGCTCACCGAGGTGCTCGTGGCGGCGCACGCGTCCGGGTGGCAGCTCGCCGCGCACGCGATCGGCGACGCCGCGATCGACGTCGCCCTGGACGCGTTCGAGCTCGCCCAGCGGCGGCACCCGCGCCCGGACGTGCGGCACCGGATCGAGCACTTCGCGGTGGCCGACGACCAGCAGGTGGCACGCGCGGCCGCGCTCGGGATCGTGCCGGTGCCCCAGGGCCGGTTCGTCTCCGAACTCGGCGACGGGATGCTCGCCGCGCTCGGCCCCGAACGGGCCCGCACCTGCTACCGCATGCGGAGCCTGCTCGACGCCGGCATGGTGCTGCCGGGCAGCAGCGACGCCCCGGTGGCCCACGGCGCCCCGCTGCTCGGCATCCATGACATGGTCAACCGGCGCACCGGAAGCGGCGCCCCGTTCGGCCCCGACGAACGGCTGACCCCGGCCCAGGCGGTCGAGGCCTACACCCGGGGATCCGCGTACGCGGTGCACCAGGAGCGGGACAAGGGCACCCTGCGGGCCGGGATGCTCGCCGACCTCGTCGTGCTCTCGGCCGACCCCCTCGCCGTACCCGAGGACGAGATCGCGGGGATCGAGGTCCGCGCGACGTTCGTCGGCGGGGAGCTCGCCCACGAGGCGGCCCCGGGGAGGGCAGGAAAGCCACATTCAGGGCCGCTGCGGCCCTGAATGTGGCTTTCCTGAACCTCGAGCGGACCGGGCCTACCCCTCCAGGAGGTCCTCGATCGTGATCGGGGTGTGCCGGACGCGGATGCCGGTGGCGTTGTACACCGCGTTGGCGATGGCGGCGGCCACGCCGACGATGCCGATCTCCCCCACACCCCGGGCGCCGATGGGGTTGTGCAGCGTGTCCGGGTGCTGCACGAAGTGGACGTCGATGTCGGGGATGTCGGCGTTGACCGGCACCAGGTAGCCGGCGAGGTCGCCGTTGGCGAACCGGCCGTCGCCCTCGGTCTCCAGGCCCTCGTGCAGGGCCGCCGAGACGCCCCAGATCATGCCGCCCATCAGCTGGCTGCGGGCCGCCTTGTCGTTCACGATGCGGCCGGCGTCGTACACGCCGAGGAGGCGCGACACCCGCACCTCGCGCGTCCACCGGTGCACCCGGACCTCGCAGAACTGGGCGCCGAAGGAGCTGAACGAGTGCTTGGTGAGCTCCTCCCCCGGGCCGGCGGAGCCGGTGGCCGAGATCGAGTCGCGGCCCAGTGCGGTGAGCAGCTCCCCGAAGGTCATCGAGCGGCCGCCGCCGAGCACGCGCCCGTCGGCGTAGGTCACGTCGTGGCCCTCGAACGGGGCGCCCGGTGCGCTCGCGATCGCCTGCAGCTCCTCGAGCACCGCCGAGGCGGTGACGACGATCGCCGACCCCACGCTCACCGTGGCCGTCGACCCGCCGGACAGGCCGCCGGGCGGGTACGCGGACAGGCCCAGCCGCGGCGTGATCCGCTCCGGCGGGATGTCGAGCGACTCGGCGCCGAGGAGCGCCATGACGGTGAGCAGGCCGGTGCCGGGGTCGGCACCGCCGACCGACACGAGCGCCGTGTCGTCGGCGCGCAGCGTGATCTCGGTGGTCGCCGGGAACTGCAGCGCCGGGAACATGGCGGTGGCCGTGCCCATCCCGACGAGCCAGTCGCCGTCCTCCCGGCCGCCGGGCGTGCGGGCCGACCAGCCGAAACGGTCGGCGCCGATGCGGTAGCAGTCGTCGAGGTACTTGCTCGACCACTGCAGGTCGCTGCCGACAGGCCCGAGCGAACTGTTGCGCAGCCGAAGTTCGATCGGGTCCATGTTCAACGCGACTGCCAGCTCGTCCATCGCGCTCTCCAGCGCGAACGACCCGGGCGCCTCGCCGGGCGCGCGCATGAACGTGGTGCGCGGGATGTTCAGCGGCACCACCTTCTGGCTGATGGCCAGGTTGGGGGTGCGGTAGGCGTGCCCGGACCCGGCCGACGTCGGTTCCACGAACGACAGGTCCGTGGCCGCGCTGCACCAGGAGTCGTGGCGCACGGCGACGAGCGTGCCGTCGCGGTCGGCGCCGAGCGTGACCTCCTGGAGCGTCTCCGGGCGGTTCGCGGTGGCGGTGAAGACCTGCTCGCGGGTCAGGGCAGCCTTGACCGGCCTGCCGAGGGCCCGGGACGCGGCCGCGGCGAGGAACGCCGGGACGGAGGTGCGCCCCTTCCCGCCGAACGCGCCGCCGACGTACGGGTTGACGGTGTGCACGGCGGACGGGGCCAGCTCCAGCGCGCTCGCCAGTTCGCCCTGCTGCATGGCGGCGGCCTGGTTGCCGCTGTAGACGGTGAGGGACTCGCCGTCCCAGTGGGCCACCGCGGAATGCGGCTCCATCGCGGCGTGGTTCTGGGCGGGCGTGGTGTACGTCCCGCCGGCCACCACGGCGCTCGCGGCGAACGCCTCGTCGATCGACTCCACACCCTCGTCGAGCACGACGTGCGTGGACGGCGTGCCGTCGAATCCGGGCGGTGCGTCGACGCCGAGGTCGAGGTGGTCGGCCAGCGTGGTGCGGGCGGGCCGCTCGGCGTAGGACACCTCGACGAGCGCGGCGGCGTCGCGGGCCTGCTCGAAGGTCTCCGCCACGACGAAGGCCACGGGCTGGCCGCGGTGGGTGACATCGCGGTCCTGCAGCGGCACCCAGGTGTTGCCCATCATCGGGTTGCTCGGGCTGCGCAGCACGAGCGGGTCGAACGGCGAGTAGACGGCCACCACGCCGGGCGCGGCCTTGGCGGCGGTGACGTCCATCGCCGTGACCTCGCCGTGCGCGATCGTGCTGGTGACGACGTAGCCGTGGAGCATGCCGGGCAGGTTGTGGTCCGACCCGTACTTGGCCCGGCCGGTGACCTTGAGCGGCGCCTCGAGCCTGGTGGGCGTCATGCCCGGATCCCTTCGGTCGGTTCGGCCTGGGTCAGTTCGCGCAGGGCGCGGATCACGGTGCGCTGCAGCAGCGGGATCTTGTAGCCGTTCTGGGACAGCGGCACGGCCCCGTCGGCGGCGTGGGCGGCGGCGGCCTCGAAGGACTCCTGGGTGACGGGCGCGCCGCGCAGGGCGTCCTCGACGGCGGTGAGCCGCCACGGCACGGTCGCGACGCCACCGGCCGCCACGCGCGCGTCGACGATGCGGGAGTCGCGCACGTCCAGGGCCACCGCGGCCGAGCACAGCGCGAACTCGTAGGACTGGCGGTCGCGCACCTTGACGTAGGTGGAGTTGGCCGCCCAGTCCAGCCGGGGCACCACGACCTCGGTGATCAGCTCACCGGGCCGCAGGTCGGTCTCGACGTGCGGGGTGTCCCCGGGGAGGCGGTAGAAGCCGGCGAGCGGCACCGTGCGGCTGCCGTCCGCGCTCGCCAGCGTGACCTGCGCGTCGAGGGCGACCAGGGCCACCGCCACGTCGCTCGCGTGCGTGGCAACGCACGCGTCGCTGGCGCCCAGCACGGCGTGCATCCGGTTGGCGCCCGAGCGCGCCGGGCAGCCGCTGCCCGGGTCGCGCCGGTTGCACGGCATCGTCACGTCGCGGAAGTAGGTGCAGCGGGTGCGCTGCATCAGGTTGCCGCCGATGCTCGCCATGTTGCGCAGCTGCTGGGAGGCGCTCTGCAGCAGGGCGCGCGAGATCATCGGGTAGACGCCGGGGTGCGCCGCGATGTCGCTCATCCGCTCCAGCGCGCCGAACCGCAGCGCGTCGCCGGTGTCGATGCCGCGCAGCGGGAGCGCGTTGATGTCCAGCACCCGCTCGGGCGTGAGGACGTCGAGCTTCATCAGGTCCACGAGCGTGGTGCCACCGGCCAGGAACGTGCCCGCATCCGAGAGCGCGTCCTCGACGGTGGCGGGGGCGGTGAGCTCAAACGGACGCATCGGTCCTCCTCGCCTGCTCGATCGCGGCCACGATGTTCGGGTACGCCGAGCAGCGGCAGAGGTTGCCGGACATGAACTCCCGCACGTCGTCCACGTCCTGCTCCACCGCGGCCACGGCCGACATGATCTGGCCGGACGTGCAGAAGCCGCACTGCAACGCGTCCTGGTCGACGAACGCCTGCTGCACGGGGTGCAGGTCGTCGCCCGTGGCCAGCCCGTCCACGGTGGTGACGGGCTCGTGCACGGTGGCGGCGAGCGTGAGGCACGCCAGCACGGGGCGCCCGCCCACGTGCACGGTGCACGCGCCGCACTGCCCGCGGTCGCATCCTTTCTTGGGACCGGTCACGTCGAGCCGCTCGCGCAACGCGTCGAGCAGGGTGACGCCGGGCCCCACGTCGAGGTTCTCGGTCCTGCCATTCACTTCGAGTGAGATGTCCACTGAGGTCTCTTCCCCGCCGACCGCCCCGCCTGGGGGCGGTCGCGCGGCATCGGGTCGTGGTGGCTCGTCAGTCCGTACGATGGAACCGGATGACTATCCGGTCCTGCCGAGAACTCTAGCGGATATCTATCCGCTAGGCGACCACAGGACTTCCGGGAGGTGACGATGACGGGATCCGTGAGCCTGCGACGCGCGGACACCCGCCGCAACAACGACCGCATCCTCGCCGCGGCGGCCGCATCGCTCGCCGACGCGGGGGAGCTGTCGTTCAACGCCATCGCGAAGGCGGCGGGCGTGGGCGTCGGCACCGTCTACCGGCACTTCCCCACCCAGGACGCGCTCGTGCTCGCCGTGTACCGGCGCGAGGTGCAGCAGCTGCTCGACGTGGTGCCCGCGCTGCTGCGGGAGCAGGCGCCGCCGGAGGCGTTCCGCACGTGGGTCACCGACCACCTCGCGCGGTACATGATGACCAAGCGCGGCCTCGCCGACGCCCTGCGCGCCGCGTCGTGCCCCGAGGAGGACGTCACCGGCAAGGCGTACGCGGGCATCGTCGAGGCGGTGGCCACGCTGCTCGCGGCCAACGTCGAGGCGGGCACCGTGCGGCCCGGTCTCGACCCGGGCACCGTGGCGCGCGGCCTGGGCGGGCTGTTCTACCTCGACCCCCGGGGCGACTGGCGCGGCGAGACCGAGGCGCTCCTCGACCTGCTGTGGCGCGGCATGCGCCGGGGTCAGGAGGACGCGGCGGGCTGAGGTCCCGGGCCGCCGCCCTCGAGGTGGGCCGCGGCCACCCGTTTCGGGACGACCATCCGCCACGCGTCCACCACCAGCTCGCGCATCTCGTCGGGCTCGAGCGCGGCGGTCCACGCGTGCACCCAGTTGAACCGCAGGTCGGAGACACCGGGCAGGTGGAACGTCGCCGGGTCGGACGCGATGAGGGCGTCGCGCTCCTCCTTCGGGTACGCGAACCCCATCACGGTCTCGTCGCGGGAGAACGCGACGTAGACGATCTGGCCGACGCGGAACTTCACGCGATCGTGGATGAGGTGCTCGGTGGTGCGCGGCAGCGACCGAGCCAGCCGCCGCACCTCGTCGACCGTGACCATGCGCCCCAGCCTGCCCCGTGAGCGGACTCACCGCGCTCTGGATCGATTCTGACCGCACATCCCGGGATGCTGGACACCGGTGCCCCTCGTCGCGCGCCATCCCCCGAAGCCGACGATCACGTGGAACCCCTCATGCCATTTCCCCTCGATCCCGCACGCCTGCGCGCCGTCCGGCGCCGCAGGCCGACCCCACCCGACGTCCGCCACCACCGCATCGCCGCCACCGCGCTGTTCGCGGTGGCAGGCGCCGTGTTCGGCTCGTGGGCCTCGCGGATCCCCGACGTCGCCGCCGGTGCGGGCGCCGGTGCGACCGCACTCGGCCTCGCCCTGCTGTGCATCTCGCTCGGCGCGCTCGGCGGCATGCAGCTCACCGGAGCGCTGTGCGCGCGCCTCGGCCCCGGGCTCGCCGGGGTGGCCGCCGCGATCGCCGCCTGCGCGGCGCTGACCCTCCCCGGCCTCACCGGCTCGATCCCCGCGCTGGCGGTGGCGCTGCTGGTGTTCGGCGCCGCCACCGGCACCCTCAACGTCGCGGCCAACGCGATCGGGGTGCAGGTCGAAGCGGCCGCGCACCGTCCCGTGCTGCCGTCCCTGCACGCCGGGTTCAGCTTCGGCGGCCTCGCCGGGGCGGCGGCCGGCGGTGCCGCGGCCGCCGTCGCGTCGCCCGCCGTGCACCTGCTCGTCGTCGGGACGCTCGGCGTGCTCGCCACCGCCGCGGTGGCGCCCGTGCTGCTCGCGGCCGACGAGGAACAGGCGCCCGACCGCGACGACCCGCAGCCGCGCTCCGTGCCCCGCGGCCTCGTGGTGCTGCTCGGCGTCATCGCGGGCTGCACCGCGTTCGGCGAGGGCGCGGTCACCGACTGGGGCGCGCTGCACCTGCAGGAGGTCGGCGCGGCGCCGGCGCTCGCCGCGGCGGGCTACGCCGGCTTCTCCCTCGCCATGGGCTGCGCCCGCCTGGCCGGCAACCGCCTGGTCCACGCGCTCGGCCCCACCCGCGTGGTGACCGGCGGGGCGCTGCTCGCCACCGCCGGTGGGCTGGTGGTGGCGAGCGCGCCGGACGTCGGAGCGGTGCTCGCCGGCTTCGCCCTGATGGGGCTCGGCCTGGCCAACGTCTTCCCGATCGCCATCGCGCGGGCGGGTGCGCACGGCGGGGCCGGCGGGGTCGCCCTCGCCTCGACCGTCGGTTACACCGGGCTGCTCGGCGGGCCGCCGCTGCTCGGGATCGTCGCCGAGGCGGTCGGCCTGCACGTCGCCTTCGCGACGGTCGCCGCACTGGCGGCCGTGGCCGCGGCGCTCGCCGTGCCGGCCTTCGGCGGCGCCGCCCACGTGCTCACCACCGCCCGCGCCGCGGCGCACACCGCCCTGCACCGCCACACCGCCCAGCTGGGCGTGCTGCACGCCCAGCTGAGCACCACCTGACGAGAGGAGGTCCCGAGGTGGACTCCCCCACCCCCACATCGCTCCACGGCAAGGTCGTGCAGGGCGTGAGCCACGCGATCCCGTTCGTCGTCACCGGCGGCGTACTGCTCGCGCTCGGCTACGCCCTCGGCGACACGCCCATCGGTCCCTCGCTGCACGAGCTCGGCACCCTCGCCTTCGGGCTGCTCGTCCCCGTGGTCGGCGGCTACGTCGCCCACGCCATCGGGGACCGCCCGGCGCTGGTGCCCGGGTTCGTCGGCGGCGCCGTCGCCGTCCAGACGGGAGCCGGCTTCCTCGGCGGCCTCGTCGCCGGCGTACTCGCCGGGATCGTGACCGAACGGCTCGCTCGCGTGCCCGTGCCGCCCGCGGTGGCGGGCCTGCGCCCGGTGCTCCTGCTGCCACTGGTCGCCACCCTGGTCACGGGCGCCGCGATGTGGCTCGTGGTCGGCGCCCCGTTGGCCGGGCTGACGGCCAGCCTGACCGACGAGCTGAACGGCCTGTCCGCGGGCAGCCTCGTGCTGGCCGGCGCGGCGCTGGGCGTGATGGTCGCGGCCGATCTGGGCGGGCCGATCAACAAGACGGCCTACACGTTCGCCGTGGGCGGGCTGGCCACGGGTGCCCCGGCCGCGGGCACGGCGATGGCCGCCGTGATGGCCGCGGGCATGACGCCGCCGCTCGCCGTGGCGCTGGCCACCACCGTGCGCCGCCGCCTGTTCACCGCCACCGAGCGGGACAACGGACGTGCGGCGTGGCTGCTCGGCGCCGTGTACGTCACCGAGGGCGCCATCCCGTTCGCGGCGGCCGACCCGCTGCGGGTCCTGCCCCCGCTCGTGGCGGGCTCGGCCGTGACCGGTGGGCTGTCAGCGGCCCTCGGCGCCACGACCACGGCCCCGCACGGCGGGATCTTCGTGCTCCCGATGGCGGGCAACCCGCTCGGCCAGCTCGTCGCGATCGCCGTGGGCACGCTCGTGTCGGCCGCCGCGGTGGTGGCGCTCAAGTCGATGCCGCGCCGGCCGGCCGGGTTCCCGGTGGCCGAGACCGTGTGAGGGTTTCTACCCCTCGCGGGCCAGGGTGGGTCTGCGCTCGGCGAAGGCGGCGGTGAGCTCCTCGAGCGCCGGCAGCGCATCCCGCAACGCGGCGGCCGTGGGCTCCGGGAGCCGTTCGACCACCGCGAGCAGGGTCGCGGTGCGGCGCTCGAGGATCCGCCTGCTCTTCTCGCGCCCCTCGGGCGTGGCCTCGGCGACGACGCCGCGTTGGTCCGACGTGGCCGAGGAGCGCTCGATCAGGCCCTTCTGCTCCAGCACGCCCATGACGCGCGAGAGCATCGTCGGGTTGACGCCCTCCAACTCGGCCACCGCCGAGATGCGGATCGGACCGCGCGCGACGACCACCCCGAGCACCGACGCCTGGGTGGGCGTGAGCTCTTCGCTCGACGCGGACTCGTTCATCGACCGGGCGAGTTTGCCGATCACCCGCCGCAGCCGCGTGGCGGCGTCCGTGTCGAAGCCCGCGGCAGCCCCTGTGCCCTGCATCCGCCCATGAAACCAGGACGGGCGATGCCGTGTGGGCACGGCCCGTGGTTCAATTGCTTGCCGATAGGCAACTAGCGGGAGGTATCCGGTGTCTGCGACGGTCGAGGCCGCTCCACGCCGGGCCGTCGTCCGCTGGCTGGTGTTCGCCACCGTCGTCCTGGCCATGCTGATGCACGCGATCGACCAGACCTCGGTGGCCACCGCGCTCTCGGCGATGCAGACCGACCTCGGGGCGAGCCTCGCCTGGATCGGCTGGACGATCACGGTCTACTCGGTCGGCCAGATCCTCGTGCTGCCGTTCGCCGGCGCACTGGGCGAGCGGTTCGGCTCCCGGCGGATCTACCTGCTGGCCGTCACCTCGTTCACGACCATGTCGGTGCTGTGCGGGCTCTCCTCCGGCACGGTCGAGCTGATCGTCGGCCGGTTCCTGCAAGGGCTGTCGGGCGGCGTCCTGCTGCCGGTGGCCACCGCGATCGTGTCGGCCGAGTTCGGCAAGGACCGCGACCGCGCGATCGCGCTGTTCAGCACGGCCTTCCCGATCGGCGCGATCCTCGGCCCGCTCGCGGGCGGGCTCATCCTCACCTTCGCGTCCTGGCGCGAGATCTTCTTCGTCAACGTGCCGGTCGGGATCGTGCTGGTCTGCCTCGGCCGCGCGCTGATCCGGGAAACCCCGCGCACCGCCGTGGGCCGCGCCGACCTCGTCGGGATCGGCTGGCTCACCGCGCTCCTCCTGTCCGGGATGGTCGCGATCACCCGCATCGGCTCGTTCGCCGAGGGCTGGACGGGGCCGGCCTCGGTGGCCCTCGCCGCATCCGTGTCGCTCGTGGCGGGCTGGTTCCTGCTGCGCCACCTGCACCGCCACCCCGCACCGATCATCCCGCCGCGCCTGCTCACCGGTCAGCGGCTGGGCCTGATGAACCTCATGAACGTCCTCTTCGGGGCCGCCGTGCTCGGGTTCTCCGCGCTGCTGCCGCACTACGCGCAGATCCGCTACGGCATGGCACCGATCTCCGCGGGCGGCCTGCTGACCGTCCGCGCGGTGTTCATGATCATCCTCTCGGCGGTGGCCGTCAGCCTGCTGCGCAGGCTCGGGCACCGGCCGCTGCTGCTCACCGGGATGGCGGCGATGACCGTCTCGCTGGTGCTCATCGCGCTGCCGCCGCTGCACAGCGGACCCGAGCTCTGGCTCTCGTTGGGCGCGGGCGTGATGGGGCTCGGGATGGGCCTGGCCGCCCCGTCGTCCGCCAACGCCGGCATGCACCTCGTGCCGGAGCAGGCCGCCGCCGTGTCGGGCCTGCGGGTGATGTTCCGCCAGGTCGGGGCGATCGTCGCGATCTCCGTGGTCACCGCCGCGAGCTCCGCGGCCGCCGACCCCGCCGCGGCCAACGCCGTGGCGTTCCTCGCCCTCGCGGTGGTGATGGGCGGCGCCGTGGCGCTGGGCGCGCGGATCCCGAACCAGCGCGGGCGCTGGTAGGTCGGTAGCGGGCCCCGGGCACGGCGGGCACTACTCCCGCTCTGCCGCCGCCGGTTCGGACGAGGCGGTGCGCGTGGGACGAGCGAAGAGCCACATGAGGATCGCACCGATGATCGCGCCGCCGATCAGCGCGATGACGACCGTCCACGGCGCCGCCTGCCCGGAGCCCGCCGCGGTGTTCTCGATCGCGACCTGGCTCGGCTCCCCCTGCGCGGCGGCCGCGGGAGCACCGCCCTGCCCGAGGAAGTCGCGCAGCATCCCGGTGTCGGTGATGACGTTGAAGTTCTGCCCGAGGAACGGCACGGTCATCTGGCTGTTGATACCCAGCACCTCGCCGCGCGAGTTGATGGTGGGCCCGCCGGAGATGCCCTCCGCGAGGTCGGCGTTGATCTGGTAGACCGCGACGCCCTGGCGGAACTGCCGCGCCGTGATCGTGCCGCTGGTGTTCACCGGCTGCAGCCGCGAGTCCTGCAGCACCTCGGCGGGTGTCTTGCCGCCGCTCATCAGCCCCTCGATGTCGACGCCGTCGGTCTCGTCGATGTTGAGGCCCGGGAACCCGATCGACGTGACGGTCTCGCCGAGGTGCGGCTCACCCGGCGCGATCGGCAGCGGCTTGGCCGGGGGCAGCCCGTACATCTCGAGCCGGGCGGTGTCGCCCTCGTCGGCGGGCCGGAAGCTGTCGACCCGGACGATGACCGGGGCCGTGATGACGGCGCCCTGCAGCTCACGGGGCTGGAACGCCCAGACCGTGCGGTTCGGTTCGGGCCGCACGGGCTGGCTCGCCGAGGGGATCCCCGTGGTGGGGTCGACCGCGGGGCCCGCCCGGTTGTCGAGCGCGCGCCTGCCCTCCTCGGGGTCGACGCAGTGGCCCGCGGTGACGATCGTGGTGGGCGAGTCGAACCACCCGGTGCAGATCGTCATGACCGGCTGCTCGGCACCCGGCGCCGGCGGCTCCGGGGCGAACGCGAACGGGTCCTGCGGCTCCTCCCAGATGACGACGATGCCCACGATCGACTGCTGGACCGATTCCAGCAGGCCGGGGTCGATGAGGCCGTTCAGCGGGGGCGGTGCGGGCTCGTCGGCCCGCGCCGGGGTGGCGCCGGCGAGCAGCACCGACATGGACGCGACGGCCACCGCCGCCGCGAGCGCCGCCAGCCGTCTCACCAGCGCCCCCGTCGACACCTTCCGAACGGATCTCACGCTTCTGTTCCCCCCAAGGGTCGGTCTCGCCGGAGCGGATGCGCTCCCCGGCGGCTGATCGGCAGCGTCCGCCCCCCGGCGAACTCCCGTCCACGCCCGGCACCGGGAGCCGCTCGCCCCGTCGCACGTCTTCGTAGACCCCCGAGTGTGCCCGCCCCGGCGCCGCGACGCACGGCATCCGCCGGATTCGTGATCAGCCTGCGGCTTCAGCCGGTCGGGCTACGCGCGCCGCGCCTGGATGTCGATCTCGACACGGAGGGTGCGGCCCACGGCGAGCGTGCCTGCCAGCACCGACTCGTTCCAGGTGATCGCGAAGTCGTCGCGGGACAGCTCGGCGGAGGCGGCGAAGGCCGCCCGCGTGCCGCCCTCGAGGTCGGGGCCGGTGCCGCCGTAGACGACCTGCAGCGGGACGGGCGCACTCACGTCCTTGAGGGTGAGCACGCCGTCGAGCGTGAAGTGCTCCGCGTCGACCTGCCGCAGCCCCTCGCTCTTGTAGCGGATCTCGGGGTGCCGGGCGACGTCGAGGAAGTCGGGGCTGCGCAGGTGGGCGTCGCGGTCCGGCTCGTCGGAGTCGAGCGCGGCGGGGTCGATCGTGACCTCCACCGAGCTCCCCTCGAACGGGTCGGCCACCTCGATGTGCCCGCCGAACCGGCGCAGCCGCACGTGGATGCGGCTCATCCCCAGGTGCAGGGCGCTCACCCGGATGCTCGAGTGCTGCGGGTCGATCGTCCACGTGCCCGGGGCCGGCAGCGCCACACCGCCCTCCGGCGCCAGCTCCAGCACCCCGAGCGGGGTGATCCGGTCGTCGGCCACGGTGACCGTGCTGGCCCGCGGCTGCCGGCCGGGAGCCGCCACCACCAGCGTGTAGCCCCCCGCGGGCAGGCCGTCGAGCAGGAAGTGCCCGTCCGCGCCGCTCGCCGTGCGGGCGGCCTGCCCGCCCGCGGCGTCGACGACGGTGAGCGTGCCGGCCACCGGCCTGCCGTCCGGCGTGGCGAGCCGGCCCGCCACCGCGCCGCCCCTCACCGCGTCACCTCGGCGTCCACGGTCGGTGGCACCAGCTCCACCAGCGCGGTGGCCGGCGGGCCCGGCGCCACGTGCACGACCTGGGTGACGGGGTCGTACGTGCGGGTGGTGAGCGTGTAGGTGCCTGCGGGCAGGTCGTCGAACTCGAACGTGCCGTCGGGCCCGGTGGTCGTCGAGGCCACCACCCGCCCCTCGGTGTCCACGAGCGTGGCGACGGCGTGGTCGACCAGCGCCCCCGTCGCGATGACCGTGCCGCGCAGGACGGCCCGCGCGGGCAGGGCGATGTCGCGTTCGGTGTGGCGGCCGGCGTGCAGCCGCACGCTCACCGCGACCGGCGGGTGCCCGGGTGCGGCGGCGGCCAGCGTGTACTGGCCCTCCGCGACGCCGGGGAGCCGGTAGCGGCCGCCGTCGTCGCTGCGGGTGGCGCCCGCGACGGCACCCTGCACGTCGATCAGCGTGACCGCCGCGGCGGGCACCGGGATCGGGAGGCCGTCGGGGCCGGTCGCCGTGCTCGTGACGAGCCCCTGCACACCGCTGGTGCCCGCGAGGGCGATGTCGTGGCGCACCGGCTGCCCGGTCACCGTCACGAGTGCGGCGTGCGGCTCCAGCGCACCCGACGCCGTGACCACGAGGTACGTGCCCCCGGCCGGCACCGCGACGCGGTAGGTGCCGTCGCGGCCGGTGGTCGTGCTGCCCTCCTGCCGTCCGCCCTGGTCGGTGACGGTGACGACCGCCCCGGGCAGGGCGGCGCCGTCGCCGCGGGTGACGGTGCCGTGGACATCGGGACCCGCGGCCGCGTGGCGGGGGCGCGGGGAGGGCCGCACGGCGGCCGGATCGACGGGCCGGTGGCCGTTGCCGTTGGTGACGGCGCTCGTGGCGGCGCTGGTGGTGGCGCTCGTCGCGGGCGGCTCCCATGCCCGGGCGCTGCCGTTCACCCCGGCCTCGGCCCGCTCCCGTTCCATGCCGGTCTCGGTGCGCAGCGGGACCTCGCGGATGGCCAGCACCGCGACGAAGGTGACGATCGCGAGGAGACCGGCGATCAGGAAGATCATCGCGGTGCCGTCGCCGTACGCCGCGCGGACGATGCCGGCGACGGCGGGCGGCAGCTCGTTGAGGTTGCCGATGCCCGCGCCGCCCTCGGGCACGGGCAGCCCGGCCGCGGCGAGCCCCTGGTCGGTGAGCCCGGCCACCCGCGAGGCGAGCACGGCGCCCAGGACCGACACCCCGATGGTGCCGCCCATCGAGCGGAAGAACGTGACGGTGGAGCTGGCGGCGCCCAGATCGGTGGCGGCCACGGAGTTCTGCACGGCGAGCACCAGGTTCTGCAGCAGGGCGCCCATGCCGAACCCGAGGACGAAGAGGGCCGCGCCGACCAGCACCATGTTCGCGTCGTGGTCGATCGTCGACAGCAGGCCGAACCCGCCGAGCAGGAAGATCGACCCGATGACCAGGTAGATCTTCCACTTGCCGTAGCGCGTGATGAGCGCGCCGGAGCCGGTGGAGGAGACCATCGACCCGAGGATCAGCGGCAGCGTGAGCAGGCCCGCCGCCGTGGGCGAGTAGCCGCGCGCGATCTGGAAGTACTGCCCGAGGAAGACCGCGCCACCGAACATGGCCACGCCGACGGCGACGCTCGCGAGGATGGCGAGCGTGGTGGTGCGGTCGCGGAACAGCCGCAGCGGGATGATCGGTTCCTTCGCCCGCGCCTCCACCACCAGGAACAGCACGACCAGCACGGCGCCGAGACCGGCGAGCGCGAGCGAGGTGGTGGAGCCCCAGGCGAACTGGTCGCCGGCGAGCGTGACCCAGATCAGCAGCGCCGAGACGCCGGAGGCGATGAACGCCGCACCCAGGTAGTCGATGCTGACCTCGCGCTTGACGACCGGCAGGTTGAGAGTGCGCTGCACGACCACCAGCGCCACCACGGCGAGCGGGGCGCCCACCCAGAAGCACCAGCGCCAGCCCAGCCAGTCGGTGTCGACGATGACGCCGCCGATCAACGGGCCCGCCACCGGGGCCACCGACATGACGCTGGAGATCAGCCCGGTGTAGCGGCCGCGCTCCCGGGGGCTGATCATCGCGGCCATCACGATCATGATCAGGGCCTGCAGGCCGCCCAGGCCGACGCCCTGCAGCACCCGCCACCCGATGAGGATGCCCACCGAGTGCGAGAAGCCGGCGAGGATCGAGCCGATCGTGAAGATCCCGATCGCCAGCTGGACGAGCAGCTTCTTGCTGAACAGGTCGGCGAGCTTGCCCCAGATCGGCGTGGTGGCCGTGGAGGCGAGCAGGGTGGCCGTGACCACCCAGGTGTACTGGCTCTGCGTGCCGTGCAGGTCCGTGATGATCGTCGGCAGGGCGTTCGACACGATCGTCGACGACAGGAACGCCGTGAACATCGCGAGCAGCATCCCGGAGAGCGCCTCCAGGACCTGCCTGCGCGACATCCGGCCGCTGTCGGCTGCGGCCGGCTGCCGGGCGACGGCGGCCTGGGCAGGCGGCGTCTCCTCCGCTGTGGTGGTCAATCCTTCTCCTCGGGCCGATGCTCGGGCCACTGCTCGGGCAGGTGTGAAGTGGTGCGTGTCAGGAGGCGGACCCGGCCGCCCGCGCGGGCGCCCGGTTGCGGGCGTTCACCGCGCAGTGCAGATCGGCGACCAGCTCGGTCATCCGCTCCACCAGGTGGGCGACCTCGGCGTCGTCCCAGCCGTCGAGTGCTTCGGCAACCCACTGCGCCCGCTGTGCGAGGTACCCCTCGCGGACGGCGAGCCCGGCCGGTGAGACGGCGAGCAGCTGCGCCCGGCCGTCGGCGGGGTCGGGGCGGCGGGACACGAGGCCGAGCTGCTCCAGTGCAGCCACCTGGCGGCTGGCCACCGACGGGTCGACCTCGAGGTGCGCCGCGACCTGGCCGAGGCGCTGCTCCCCCTCGCGCGCGAGCAGGCCGAGCACGGCGAACTTCCAGGTGGGCATGTCCTCGGACTCGGGAAGTCGCACGTTGCGGCCCGCCCGCAGGATCATGCGGAAGAGCTCCAGCAGCTCGTCTGCGGTGGCCGAAGTGATCACGGGCGTCTCCAAGTTGGTTGCTACCAGCAAACAATACGCGATTAGTTGGCCTCTACAACTGATTTACGTGTGTCGTCGGCCACCGGGCCGCGCGGGCCGGTCAGATGCCGCCGTCGACCCGCAGCACCTCGCCCGTGACGTACGAGGCCTCGTCCGAGAGCAGCCACAACACCGCGGCAGCGATCTCGTCCGGCTCCCCCACCCGCCCCATCGGCACCCGGAGGGCCACCCGGTCCGGCCGGCCCGGATCCCCCGCCGCCGCGTGGATGCCGGTGCGCACCGTGCCCGGCGCGACCCCGTTGACCCGGATCCCCCGCTCCGCGACCTCACGCGCCAGCCCGAGCGTGAACGTCTCCACCGCGGCCTTGCTCGCGGCGTAGTGCACGTACTCCCCCGGCGACCCGGAGGTGGCGGCCCGCGAGGAGATGTTGACGATCCGGCCCGCCGCGCCGCGCGCCTCCCACCGGCGCAGCACCTCCTGCGCGCCCAGCATCACGCCGAGGACGTTGACGTCCAGCACGCGCCGCAGGGTCTCGACCGGCGCCTCGGTGAACCGGCCCAACCGCCCCGTGACCCCGGCGTTGTTCACCAGCGCGGTGACCGGCCCGAACGCGTCCTCCGCCGCATCGAGGAGCGAGCGCACCGACACCGGGTCGGCGACGTCCGCCCGCACCGCCACGAGCCCGGGCAGCTCGGCGCGCAGCTGCTCGGCCGCCGCGTCGTCACCCGCGTACGCGGCGCACACCGCGTACCCGCGCGCGTGCGCGGCCCGCGAGACGGCGGCGCCGATTCCCCGGGTGCCCCCGGTGACGACCAGAACCCGATCAGCGGACGGCGTGCGGGGAGCCATCCGGGGAGCCTAGAGCGAGTCCAGGAACCGCTGCGCCACCTCGCGCACGGCCTGCGCCCCGTCGTCGATCTCCGCCGTGCCGTACTCGCCGCCCGAGTGGGCGAGGAAGACCGCGTTCCCGACGCGGGTCACGGCCACCCGGACGCCGTGGCTCGAGTACCCGGGCGCGCGGAACACCGACGCGGCGAGCAGCCCCTCGTCTCCCAGCTCCGGGACCTCGGCCGTCGCCCACGTCCACGGCGCACCGCCGGGCTGCCGACCCGTGCGGCAGGCGTCGAGCACCCGCCGGAAGCCCGCCACCACCTCGGCCGCGACCTCGGCCGACGGGTACACGCCCAGCTGCCGGGCGTCGAACGCCTCAGGCCCCTCCCGGGTGGCGGTCCGGAACCGCACCCGCTGCGCGTCCGTCGGGTACGCGGTGGGCACGCACGGGTCCAGCAGCCACTCCCGCGTCGGAGCCCGGTCCGTGATCCAGTCGGTGAACTCGGCCACCTCGCTGCGGCCGCCCTCGTCCGGCAGGAGCAGCGACTCCGGGACCGAGGGCTCCTCGCTCGACTCGCCCGTCCGGGCCGCGCCGACCACCGCCGCCGTGCTCGGTGCCGCCCCACCCGTCGTCCCCGTGCACCCGGCGAGCCCCACCACCAGCACGGCGACGCCCGCGATCCCCGTCCGGCGCATCCCGATCACCCCCGTCCCGTCCGGAGGACGTTCGGGACGCGCCCGCGTTGCGCGAGACTGCCGGCGTGGACCAGCCGATCGATTCCCTCGGGGCCGACCCGCTCCCCCTGCCGCGCCCGCACCTGCTCACGCAGCAGTGGCTCGACGTGGCGTTCCTGCACTGGGCGGTCGACCCGGACGCGGTGCGCCACCTGCTCCCGCCCGGGGTCGAGCCGGACGTGCTGGACGGGCGCACCTACGTCGGGCTGATCCCGTTCCGCCTGGTCGGCACGGCCGTGGCCGGCGGCCCCCAGCTGCCGTGGGGCACCTTCCTCGAGACCAACGTGCGGCTCTACTCGGTGGACGCCGCGGGCAGGCGCGGCGTCGTGTTCCGGTGCATGGCCGCGGAGCGGCTGCCCGCCGTCGCCGCGGCGCGCGCGGCGTTCGGGCTCCCGTACCGGTGGGCGGCCATGCGGTTCAGCCGCGACGGCGAGCAGCGCCGCTACTCCACCCGGCTCCGCGGGCCGGGCCCGGCGGGGAGCAGCCGGGTGGCCGTCACGCCCGCCGGTCCGCCCGTCGACGGCCCGCTGGAACGCTTCCTCACCGCCCGCTGGGGCCTGCACGTCGCCCACCTGGGGCGCACCTGGCACCTGCCCACCACCCACGTCGCCTGGCCCCTGCGGCGCGCCGAGGTGCAGGAACTCGACGACGGGCTGATCGCCGCGACGGGGCTCGGCGACCTCGCGCGACGCCCGCCCGACCACGTCGCCTTCAGCGAGGGCGTCGCCGCGACGTTCGGCGGGCCCGCGCGCGTGCCGACCCCGTGAAGGCCGGCCTCACCGAGGCAGCGCCGTCCGGGTGAAGCGGGTCACCGAGCGTCACATCGGCGCGGTCGGTGACGATTCCGTCGCGCATGGTGAAATTCCCGGCGCTGCTCCGTTCGGCCTGTTCACGGCCGTCGACCAGCACGACGCCCCGGCGTCCGCGTCGGTGGGTGGTTCTCCGCGCACGTCGGATGGCCGGAAACCGGCCCTCGCGGCTGTTCAGGTGACGTGCGACGAGCGGGCGAACAGCGTCTGTCGTCCGCCGCGGGACCCGGGTAGGAAACGACATCGAGCCCCGGACCAGGAAACGCACGACACACCCGGAAGACGTGACTGTGGAACCGCCCGCCCGCCCGAACCGCCCCCGCACCTCCGCCACCATCACCGTCGCCGAGCTGGTCGCCCGGCAGGCCGGCGCGCCCGTGCCCCCGCCGCGCCCCACCGCACCGGCCGGCGCCATCTCGGTGGCGGCGCTGATGCGGCGCGAGGGCCGCGGACCCCACGTCGCCGACCGGCCGCTGCAGCCCCGCGGCCACGCCCGCCCCACCCCGCCGCCGCCCGAACCGCCCCGGCGCAACGTGCGCAAGGTGGCCGTCGCCGCCGGCGCGCTGTTCGCGGCCACCGCCGTCCTCGGACCGTCCTTGGTGGAGGACGCCGCCTCCCGCTCGGCCCCGGGTCGGGGTGCCGACATCCCGCTGCCGCGTGCCGCACCCGGCAGCCCTGGTTACGGCTGGTCCGATGCCACCGAGTCCGGCAGGCCCGTCCTCGCCGCGGTGCACCAGATCTTCGCGGACGGCATCCCGCCCGAACTCGACGCGGGCGCGCTCGCCGACACACCCCCCACACCCCCGGTGCCCGGCGCGTTCCGCCCCGCCCTGCACCCCCTCGCTCCGAACCCCGCACCGCCCGGGCCCGCCGGCCCGGGCGTGGGGTCGGGAACCGTCCCGCCCGGCGGAGCCGGCACCCCACCGGGCGGGACGTGGTCGTTCCCCACCGCGGCGGGCGGCGGGGGCGCGTTCCCCGGCTTCGCCCCCGGCCCGCAGTCCGGCGCGCCCGGGAACGGGTCGTCCCCCGGCGGCGGCGAGCCGGCCGCGCCGCCCTCGCTGCACACCCCGCCCGTGCAGACCCCCGCGGTGGGCGGCGCGCTCCCCGCCGTCACCGTCGGCACGGGCACGGTCACCCCACCCGCGGCACGCGTGGCGGCCGCGCCCGGCGAGGTGGCCGTCACCACCAGCCGCGGCGAGGTCCGCACCCCCGACGTCGCCGCCTCCGCCGCCCGCCTCGGCCCGGTCGCCACGTCCGGGACGACCGTCACCACCCCCGACGTCACGCTCTCCGGCGCCCGCGTCGCCCTCTCCGCCGACGCGCCCCCCGAGGTCTCCCTCCCCGGCGTCCAGGTCTCGGCCACCGAGATCGACCCGCCCGCCGTCGCCCTCGGCCCCGTCGGCGTCGACCTCCCGACGGTCGAACTCCCGGCCGTCGAGGTCCCGTCCGTGGGCCTCGGCGAGGTGACCGGCACGGTCGACCGGCTGGGCCCCTTGCTGGGCGGCGGTGGGTCAGGGGACGACGACGAGGTGGCGGCCGAGGAGTCCGACGACACCGGCGAGGACCTCCCCCGGCCCGGCCGCCACCGTGCTGTCGAGAACGACGGCGGCGACAGCGCCGAGGAGGGCACCGAGCAGGACAGGAGCGCGGAGGACGACGCCGAGGAGGACCCGGCCGCCACGATCGCCGAGGCGCTCGCGCGCGACTCCGACTCCGACTCCGACTCCGACTCCGAGGAGCCTGCCGGCAGCGCCGACGACGGCGCGGAGAGCACCGACAGCAGCGACAGCGCCGAGAGCACGACGGACGACGGCGGCAGCGGCGAGGACGACGAGGCCGCCGGCACCGAGGATGACGAGAGCCACGAGGACTGAGCGACACCGGCGAGGCGCCGCCACTCCGCTCGCACACCAGGCCCGTCGATCACACACCGACTGCAGTCGGTGTGCGAGCACCACAACCGGTGTGCCGGCGTCCCGAACCCTCGCTCACACACCAGGCTCGACGCTCACACACCGACAGTGGTGCCCACACACCGGTTGCAGCCGATGTGCCAGCACCACAACCGGTGTGCCAGCACCACAACCGGTGTGCCAGCACCCCCGGCCGCACTCGCACACCAGGCTCGGCGCTCACACACCGACAGTGGTGCCCACACACCGGTTGCAGCCGATGTGCCAGCACCACAACCGGTGCGCCAGCACCCCCGGCCGCACTCGCACACCAGGCTCGGCGCTCACACACCAGTTGCAGTCAGTGTGCGAGCACCACGACCGGTGTGCCGCCCCCGGCCGCACCACGAGCGGTGTGCCCCCCGGGTGCGGAGCGGCGTCTCGATCTACCCTTCGGCCGTGGTCACCGTTCGGCGCGAGATCGGCGCCGCTGCCGATGCCGTCTGGGCCGTGCTCGCCGACGGGTGGCGGTACGCGTCGTGGGTGGTCGGGGCCTCGCGGATCCGGGCGGTCGACCCCGCGTGGCCGGGGGTGGGGGCGCAGCTGCACCACTCGGTCGGCATGTGGCCGCTGGAGCTGGACGACACCACCACGGTGCTCGCGTGCGTCCCGAAGCGGGAGCTCGTGCTCCGCGCCCGGGCGTGGCCGCTGGGTGCGGCGGAGGTCCGGCTGACGCTCGAGGACCGGGCGGACGGCTGCGAGGTCGTCTTCGAGGAGGACGTGTGCGCCGGGCCGGGCCTGCTCGTGCTGCCGCCGGTCCGGTCGGCGCTGATCGGCCCGCGCAACGCGGAGTCGCTGAACCGCCTCGCCTACCTCGCGGAGGGCGGGTCGCGGTAGAGCAGCTCGAGCGCCGCTGACGTCACGCGGCGCCGCAGCCCGCCGAGGACGCCCTGGTGGGCGAGCGCAGCGCGGGCGGCGAGCCAGCCGCACACCCCGTGCACGCCCCCGCCGGGGTGCGCGGAGGCGCTGGCCAGGTACAGCCCGTCGACGACGGTCTCGGACCGGCCCAGCCCCGGAACCGGGCGGAACACGAGCTGCTGGTGCAGCTGGGCCGTGCCGCCGGCCACCGCGCCGTGCACGAGGTTGGCGTCCGACTCCTGCAGGTCCCGGGGCCGCTGGACCATCCGGTGCAGGACCCGGTCGCGGAACCCGGGAGCGAACTCCTCGACGGTGGCGTCCACCCGTTCGGCCAGCTCCTGCGCGGCGTCGTCGCCGGTGACGCCACGGGGGAGGTGGGTGTAGGCCCAGGCGCTCTCGGTGCCGTCCGGGGACCGGGAGGCGTCGGCGGTGGTCATCTGGCCGAAGAGGAGGAACGGCGTGGCCGGGACGGTGCCCGACTCGATGTCGCCCGCCCACTGCACGAGGCCCCGCGCGTCGGCGCCCAGGTGCACGGTGCCCGCGCCTGCGGTGCCCGGGTTGCGCCAGGGAATCGGTTCGCGCAGCGCCCAGTTGACCTTGACGACCGGGGTGTCCCAGGCGAAGTGCTCCAGGTCGGCGTGCAGCCGCGGCGGCACCGCGTCGGCGGGCAGGAGGTCGCGGTAGAGCGCGGGCGCGGTGACGTCGGCGATCACGGCGCGGCGGGCCCGGACGGTGCGCCCGCCTGCGCAACGCACGGCCACGGCGCGCCCGCCCCGCACCTCGATCCGCTCGACGCGCTCCCCCGTGTGCAGCTCGGCGCCCGCCGCGGTGGCGCGCCGGGCGAGCGCCGCGGCGAGCTCCCCCGCACCACCCACGGGCACGGGGAAGCCGTGCTGCTGGCCCAGCATCGCGAGCAGCCACCCGAACACGCCGCTGCCGGGCGCGTCCGGCGGGATGTCGGCGTGCCCGCCGTTGCCGGCGAGCAGCAGCCGCGCGTGCTCGCCCGCGAAGAGCTCCTCCCCCATCCGCCGCACCGGCAGGGCGAGGAATCGGGCCAGCCGCAGGGCGTCGGCGGTGCCGATGCGGCGCAGCAGCTGCACCGGGCCGCGCACGGGCGGGAGCGCGGTGAAGACCGAGCGGAGCACCGCGTCGCCGACGGCGTCCCACTGCGCGCACAGCCGCAGCCACGCCTCGCCGTCGCGCGGCTCGTGTTCGGCGAGCCCGGCGGCGGTGCGCTCCCGGTCGCGGTGCAGGACGGCGGCGGGCTCGCCGTCCGGTCGCGCCGGGTGGGCGAGCACGGCGGGTGCGTGCGCCCAGCACAGCCCGACGCCGCCGAGGTCGAGCGCGCGCACCACGGGCGACGCCGCCGTGAGCGGGTAGAAGGCGCTGAACAGGTCGGCGGTGAACCCCGGGTGCAGTTCGGCGGAACGGACGGCGCCCCCGAGCACGTCGCTGGCCTCCAGCAGGCACACGTCCCAGCCCGCGTCGGCCAGCACCGAAGCCGCGACGAGGCCGTGGTGCCCGCCGCCGATGACGACGGCGTCGGCGATCTCCATGCCCTCTTCTTACCCGGGAGGTCATCGACCACGCCCCGCGCGGCGAGCAGGCTCGTCGGTGTGGACACCAGGGAGACCGTGGAGGAGTTCCTGCGCCGGCTCGGGGACGGCGACCCCGAGCGGATCGCGCAGCTGTTCGCCGACGAGGTGGACTGGAAGCTCGGCTGGCCGGACGCCGACCACGGGGGCGCCGTGCCGTGGATCCGCGAGCGGGGCAGCAGGGCCGGGATCGCCGATCACTTCCGGTTGATCGCCGAGCACCACGTGCCGGGCCGCAGCGACGCGCGGGTCCACGCGGTGCTCGTCGACGGGGCGGACGCGGTGGTGCTGGGCGAGGTCGCGCACACGGCGCGGCCCACCGGCCGCGGGTACGTCGCGGCGTTCGCGCTGCACGTGACGGTCGCGGACGGGTCGATCACCCGGTTCCACGTCTACGAGGACAGCCTCGCCGTGGCGAGGGCGTTCGGGGCGGCCTGAGAAGGCGCGCCGCTCTAGAAGACGATGTCCGCGGGCTCGATCCCGGCTTCCTTGCAGTAGTCGGTGTAGCGCTTGAGCTTCGTCTCGGCCGTCTCGACGTAGGCGAGGTTGCCCTCGGCGTCCATGTACTCGATGGGCCCGTGGATGGAGAACAGCGTGAGCATCGGCTGCGACTCGTCCTCGACGTCGGCGACGAGGGTGTGGACGTCGCCGGGCGGCTCGTAGACGTAGGCGCCGGGCGCGGCCTGCCAGTCGTGCTCGATGTAGTGCCACTTGCCCTGCAGCACCCAGCCCTCGACCTCGGCGAGGTGGCGGTGCCGGTTCACGACACCGCTCCTGGCCACCTTGAGCAGGTTGACCCAGGAGCCCTTCTCGAGGTTGATGCGGATCGGCTTGAACCACACGTTGTTCGAGCCCTGCGGCACCCAGGGCAGGTCGGCGGTCTGCACGAGGAAGTCGGGCGCGTGCTCGGTCATCGTCCGGTTGTACCCCCTGCTCCTGCGCGGCGTGAACCGCGCTTATCGGATGCCAGCATCAGCGCGGCTGATCGTGCACCCGTAGGGTCGGGCCGGGCTCACGGGCGAGCGGGAGGTGCCGGTGCGGGGTGACATGCGGCTGGAGTGGCTGGTCTCGTTCCTCGCCGTCGTCGACACCGGGAGCTTCGTGGGCGCCGCCGAGGCCACGCACCGCTCGCAGCCGCGCATCAGCATGCACGTCGCCGCGCTGGAGCGGGGGGTGGGCATCCCGCTGTTCAACCGGCGCAAGCGGCCCGTCGAGCTCACGGAGGCGGGTAAGGCGCTCGCCGACCACGCCCGCAGCATCCTGCGTGAGATCGAGGCCACCGAGGTGGCCATGGCGGCCTGGCGGGGCGGGGCGCGCGGCGTGGTCACCCTCGGCTGCCACCCCAGCGCCAGTGCGGCGTTCGTGCCCCACGTGCTGCGCGAGGCCGGGCGCACCAGCCCGGACGTGCGCGTGGTGCTGGTCGAGCGGTCCACCCTCGAGCTCGACGAGGCGCTCGCGAGCGGAGAGCTGGACCTGTGCATCCGGCCGGCGAGCCCGCCGCCGACGCGGACCACGGTGCGCAGGCACCTGCTGTGGGGCGAGACGCTGGTGGCGCTGCACCCGCCGGGGCACGCCCTCGCCGAGCTGCCGGAACCGCTGCCGGTGGCCGAGGTGGCGGCCCACCCGCTGCTGTCCATCGGCAGGCTCGACGCCCCCGAGACCGGGGAGTTCGAGAGCTACCAGCGCTTCCGCGAGTGCGGGTACGAGCTGGAGCCGGTGCAGGCCACCAACCAGCCCCAGACGCTCATGGCGCTGGTCCGCCACGGTTTCGGGGTCGGCGTCACCAACGCGCTGGCCGCCCGGGTGGCCGATACGACCGGGGTCTGCGTGCGCACGCTGGAGGGCGGGGCGGCCCGGCACGTGGCCGTGCACTGGGACTCGGCCCGGCTGCTCACCGCCGCCGCCCGCACCCTGCTGCAGCAGATCGTCCAGCAGCCCCGGCCCGATGGCACCGAACCGGTGGCCGATCCGGGTTGCGAATAGCCCCATCCGGAAGTCGCGCTTCACCGCGGCGTCGGCCCGCTCCTACCGTCGGCCCGTGTCCTCCGCTCCCGCGTCCCCCTTCTCGCTCGACGGCAGGCTGGCGCTGGTCACCGGTGCCGGGTCCGGGATCGGGCGTGCGATCGCGCTCGGCCTCGCCGCGGCCGGAGCCGACCTGATCCTGCTGTCCGAGCGCGACAACCTGGGCCCGGTGGCCGCCGAGGCGCGCTCCGCGGGTGCGGCCGTCACCACGGAACTGCTCGACCTCGCCGACCGCCCGGCCCGCCAGGCCGCCGTCGAGGACCTCCTCGACGCCCACGCCGTCGACGTGCTCGTCAACAACGCGGGGCTGATCCGCCGCGCGCCTGCCGCCGAGTTCAGCGACGCCGACTGGTACGACGTGATCGAGGTGAACCTGCACGCGGCCTTCGAGCTGTGCCGCGCCGCCGGGCGCCGGATGGTCGACCGCGGGTCCGGGAAGATCGTCAACGTCGCGTCGATGCTGAGCTTCCAGGGCGGGCTGCTGGTGCCCTCGTACACGGCGAGCAAGCACGCGCTGGCCGGGCTCACCCGCGCGCTCGCCAACGAGTGGGCGGCGCGCGGTGTGAACGTCAACGCGATCGCGCCCGGCTACGTCGCCACCGCCACCACCGCCGCCCTGCGCAGCGATCCCGCCCGCAGCGCCGAGATCCTCGACCGCATCCCGGCGGGCCGCTGGGCCGATCCCGAGGACGTCGCGGGGGCCGCGGTCTTCCTCGCCTCCCCCGCCGCCGACTACGTCCACGGCCACGTGCTCGCGGTGGACGGGGGCTGGCTGGCGCGCTAGCCGTCCTGCCCGCGGCTGCGCGCCGCCTCCTCGGCGCGGGCGACGACGTCCTCGGCGACGGCCTGCACCGAGGTGGCCCGCTCGATGGCCCTGGTCCGCAGGACGTCGAGGGCCGCCTCCGCCGAGCACGACCGCTGCGCCATCACGACCCCGACGGCCTGGTCGACGATGGCCTGTGACGCCAGCGCCCGGCGCAGCCGCGCCAGGAGCCCCGTGTGGTCGTAGTCGCGCATCGTGCCGACCACGGCCAGGGTGGCGTACCCGGCGATCCGATCGACGAAGCTGCCGGCGCCACCGTCGAACGACCGGGCGCCGGCGCCGTAGACGGTGAGCACGCCGACCGGTGCGCCGTCGGCCACGATCATCGGCACGCTGCGCACCGCCAGCAGCCCGGCCTCGGCCGCGGCACCGGCGAACACGGGCCAGCGCAGGTCGATGCGCACGTCCGGGACGTCGACCGGGCGCGCGGTGCGGAGGGCGTCGGGACCGGGCCCCTGCCCGTGCCGCCGTTGCAGGGTCTCGAGCCGGATGGCCCGTTCCTCCGAGGCGATCACGCGCCTGCTCCAGCCCGGCGCCGTGAGCGCCATGCTCGCCGACACCGCACCTTTCACCGCTCCCGCGGCGAGCTCTGCGATCCCCACCAGGAGCTCATCGAGCGACGAGGTCTCCACGATCATCGCCGCCAGCATGACGCCGACGTGTTCCCCCACGACTCCCCGACCCACAACGTCCCCCGGTCCGTTGCCCCCAGAGGGGCCGGTCGCGCAGCGTACGTCATCCGTTACCGGTCGCAAGGTAGGCGAGCACCGCGTCGGCGGTGCCGCAGACGACGGTGTCGGCCAGGTCGATCCGGCGCAGGCCCTCGACCACGCGCTCGTCCTCGGCCGCGATGTGCAGCCTGGTGCCGCGGTCGACGGCCGTGTCGTGCAGCACTTTCAGCCGGTGCGCGAGCTGGGGCTCCAGGCAGCCCGTCGACGAGAGGTCGAGGACCACGTGCCGGGCCCGGTGCAGCTGCTGGCCGATCCGCACCACCAGCTCCGCGCAGCCGCCCCGGTGCAGCCCACCGATGACGCGCACGATGACCACGTCCGGGGTGGGCGCGTGCAAGCGCACGTCGAGCTCTGCCCGTTCCGGGGTGCTCACCGGGCGCGGCACGGGCACCAGCACCGTCAGGTCCATCGGGACCGGCTGCCGTTGCAGCAGGCCGGAACCCAGCGCGGCGCTCATCGCCCCACCCGGTCCGGGTGGCGCACGGCCGCCCGGTACATGCGGAACAGCTCCAGCAAGGAGGCCTCGTACCGCGCCGCCGACGACGAGTCGTGCCCGATCGTCCTGAGCCACCCGTTGCGGCGCGTCAGCTGCCGTCCCACCGCCGCGAGCGCGGCGCTCGTGGCCGGCGCGACCTCCCCCGCCCGCGTCAGGTCGACCAACACGAAACGCGCCCCTCCTATCATCAACCCGTCCATCCGCTGGCGCAGCTCGGCGACGCCCTTGCAGTCGCAGGCACCGACCACCTCGACGAAGGCGTGCTCGCGGTCGGGTTGAACGGACATGATCCGCACTTCCGACCGGCCGCCGACGAGGTGCTGCTCCTGCTGCACGACCTCGTGCATGCTTACCCCTCTATTGCCGTGGCTCGACCCACCAGGCACCCGACGGGGCATCGAACGGCCGGAAGACCACGGCCAGGAGATCGGACCGCCACGATGCCCGCGCGCGTGTTCACGCACCGGCTGTGGGTCCAACCGTCGGAGGATGCTACGAGAGCCGTGTCCGCCACGGCAACCGGCCTAAAGTCCCGGGCTCGCGCGGTGTCGGCCAGCCGCTGCGGAGAACGCGTTCCCGTGCCAGGCTTCGGGGCGACCCCGGAACCTCGACCCGGGATCGTGGGACGGGCACGAGGCACATGGCTGAAAATCGGGTTCAGGACGACGCCGCGGCCGAACTCGCGGCGTTGCTGCTGTCGACGGAATCGTTCGACGAGCTGCTGCACGGGGTGGCGGTGCTGTCCGTCCGCCTCGTCTCCGGCGCGTCGACGGCGAGCATCACCATGGCCGAGCGGGAGCGCGTGCTCACGGTCGCGTCCGTCGACGAGCTCGCCACGCGGATGGACCTGCACCAGTACGAGAGCGGCGCCGGCCCGTGCGTGGAGGCCCTGCGCTCCGCCACCCTCGTGCACTCGCCCGACCTGCAGAAGGAGGAGCGCTGGGGCGGGTTCGGCGACATCGCGGTGGGCCTCGGCGTCACCGGCGCGCTCGCGGTGCCGCTGATGGCCCGCGACGGCGCGGTCGGCGTGCTCAACCACTACGCCACCGGCGACGCCGTCTTCGACGAGCGCGACCAGGAGGTCGCGCAGGCGCTCGCCGCCCACACCGCCATCGCGCTGACCGCGGCGCTGCGCACGTACGACCAGGTGAGCCTCACCGACCACCTCCGCACCGCGCTGTCGTCCCGCTCGGTGATCGACCAGGCGATCGGCATCGTGATGGGCCGGGAACGCTGCTCGGCCGATCAGGCGTTCGACGTGCTGCGCAAGGTGTCGCAGCAACGCAATGTCAAGCTGCGCCGCGTCGCCACCGAGCTCGTCACCGCGACCGGCCACAGCCGCGCGGAGGGCGGCGCCTCGTTGCGCACGCCGGGCACGCCCTAGGCTGCCGGGGTTCCCCGACACCTGGAGGTCTCCCGCCGGTGGTTGTGCCGTCCGTCCGCTCCCGAGTGGCCAGGGGTTTGGCGGCCGGGGCCGCGGCCTGCGCGCTCGTCGCCTGCAGCGCGGTGCCGGAGGACGCCCCTGCGGCCGGTGCCCGCGAGGAGGTGGCGCGCAACGTCATCCTGATCGTGGGCAGCGGGATGGGGCGGACCCAGCACGACTTCCTGCGGCTCGCGATCGCGGGCCCGACGGGGCAGCTCGCCATGGAGCGCCTCACCGCGTCCGGCTCGGTGGACCACGTGGATCCGGTCGGCGACACCGCGGCCGGCGCCACCACCCTGGCCAGCGGCATGCCGACCGCCCCCGGCGCGATCGGGGTCGACGCCGACGGCGAACCGGTCGCGAGCGTGCTGGAGCACGCGCGCTCCGCGGGGAAGGCCACCGGCATCGTGACCACGGCCGAGGTCACCGACCCGCGCACCGCGGCGTTCGCGGCCCACGTGGCCCCGCAGAACGCCCTGGAGGAGCCGGCGGAGCCGGAGGAGAGCGCGGTCGAGCGCGACATCGCCCGCCAGTACCTGGAGAGGTCGCGGGTCGACGTGATCATGGGTGGCGGGGCGGCGCGGTGGCCCGCGGACCTCCTCCTCGACGCGCGGGCGCTCGGCTACCGCACGGTGTCCGACGTCGCCGGGCTGCAGTCGGTGTCGTCGGACCGGCTGCTGGGGCTCTTCGCCGAGGGGCCGATGTTCGAGCCGGGCCGCCCGGGCCGCGGGCAGTACGCGCCCGCCGTGCCGCTGCCCGACATGACCCGGGCGGCGCTCGCGGCCCTCGACCGCCGCCCGGCGGGCTTCTTCCTCCTCGTCGACGAGGCCGGGATCGACGCGATGGCGCGGGAGGGCAACGGCGCGCTGGTGCTGGAGGCCGGCAAGGCGTGGGACGCCACCGTGCAGGCCGCCCTGGAGTTCCAGGCGGTCAACCCGGGCACCCTGATCGTCGTGGCGGGCGACCACGAGACCGGCGGCATGAGCGTCGAACTCGCCGATGCCGGCACCCGCGTCGCGGGCGCGGACGGCCCGTTCCCGGCCACCGACACCGACCAGGAGATCTGGCTGCGCTGGACGCGCAAGGGCCCCACCAACGCGGCCGTGCCCGTCGCGGCGGGCGGCCCCGGCGCCGAGGCGTTCCAGGGCGGCATGCTCGACACGCAGCTCTTCCCCGAGCTGCTGGAGGCGATGAGCATCCGCGCCGGGGTCGGCTCCTGAGGGAGGTCCGGCGCAGGTACCCGGGTCGGGGGGTCTTCGTGCTCCGCCAGCGCGGCGCGCACCCACCGGGCGTGTCCTCCCATACCCTGGCGCACCGGTACGACGCAACGGGGGGAAGGGATGACGGGGCACTCGGCCGGCCCGTCGCTGCTCTACGCCGTCAAGCAGGTCGAGCTGGCGGTCCGGGCACGCCTCGACGAGCTGCTGCGGCCCTCCGGCACCACCGTGCTGCAGTACACGGCGCTCACCGTCCTCGCCCGGCGCGACGGGCTGACGAGCGCCGAGCTCGCGCGCAACGCGTTCGTCACCCCGCAGTCGATGGGCGACCTCATCACCACGCTGGAGCGCCGCGACCTCGTCACCCGCAGGCGCGACCCACGCCACGCGCGCCGCCTGCTGATCAGCCTCACGCCCTACGGCCACGCGCTGCTCGCGCGGGTGGAACCGCGGGTGCAGGCCCTCGAGGAGCAGATGGTCAGCGACCTGGACGAGGCCGAACGCGCCGGGCTGCGCGGCTACCTCAACCGGTGCCGCAGCGCCCTCACCGACCGCCCGGCGCACTAGGACGAGGGATGGGACCGCGCCCAGGCGGCCAGGCGCGCGGCGAGGGCGGCGTAGACCGCCGGGTCGGTGCCCATGCCGGCGTGGCTGCTCCCGACCTCCACCCACTCGGCCTCCGGGTCCTGGCAGGACCGCCAGCCGACCACCCCGTCGTCGCGTGAGTAGATCGCGACGGCGGGCACCGGCAGGGGCGCCGTCAGCCCCTCCGTGGCCGCTTCGCCGCAGGGGCCGGCGAGGCAGTCGCCGTCGAGCAGACCGGGCACCCCGAACCCGGACAGCCGCACGATCGCGGGCAGGACCACGGGCACGAGCCCGCCCGCGTCGAGGGGGTCGAGCACCGGGCTGCCCAGCATCGCGAGGCCGCGGACGAGGTCGGGCCGCCGGACGGCGACCATGCGGGCGAGCATCCCGCCGCGGCTGTGCCCGACCAGCAGGACCGGTCCCCCGGTGCGCTCGGCGTGCTCCGCGGCGCGCTGCTCGAGCCGGTCGACCAGTTCCTCGGTGCAGCCGACGTTGATCCCCAGCCCGGCGCCGGTGGGGCTGTAGCCGCGCAGCTCGAGCCACTGGCGCAGCACGGCCATCGACGCGTCGGCGCCGCCGAACCCCGGCGTCACCACCACGCCCGTCCCGCCCCCGTGGGCGTCGCCCGCGTGCCAGACGGGGTGGCGCACGAGGGCGGCCTTGGTCAGCCCCAGCACGGGCGGCAGCGTGCGCCCGATGTGGCGCGCGACGCGGCGCACCCGTCGCAACGGCGCCGGGAAGGCTTCGACGGTCACCGGCTCACACCCCCCGCTCGACGGGCAGCTCGCCCCGCTCGACGGCCTTGACCAGGGCGGCGTGGTCGGCCTCGGTCTGGTCGGCGTAGGAGCGGGCGAACCGCCGCATGGCGATGTCGACGTTGTCGGAGCGGCCCACGTACCCGGCGATCATCGACGCCCCGCTGGTGCGGGCGTGCCCCTTCGCGAGCAGGTGCCCGAGCACCGCCGCGTAGTCGCAGAGCGCTGCCCCGTCGAGTGCGTCCAGCGCCACGGTGCCCTTCATGTCCCGGAACTGTCGCACGTAGTACTGGTGATCGCCGACCGTCGCCCAGCCCAGCAGCGGGTCGCTCACGGTCTGCAGCGCCTGCTGGTATTCCACCACCCGCTGGCCCTGGTGGGCGTGCCGGGCCGACTCGCCGTGGACGTGGCGCGCCAGCACCGACCGCCGGGCCTGCTTCAGTTGCAGGAACACCACGTCGTCGGGCGAGGACCCCTCCAGCAGCGCCACGTAGGCACGCAGGCCGACGCTGCCGACGCCCACCACCTTGTGGGCGATGTCGACGATCGTGTAGCCGCCCAGCGCCCGCCGCCAGTGCGGGGCGAGGGTGAGCAGGTACGCGTCCAGCGCCGCGGCGAGCTCCTCCGCCTCGGGCTCCGGGACGCGGGTGATGAGCGGGGGTTCCTCGACGATGTGGCGCCTGCCCTCGATCTCGCGGGTGAACCGGGGCAGGGCGCGGTCGCTGGTGCGGGTGCGCGCCCGTTTCGCGGCCCGCTCGACCTCGTCCCGCAGGGGCTTGGAGCTCTCCTGCGCCAGCCGGTCGACGTCGAGGCGCTGGTAGGACCGCGAGAGGAGCGGCTGGTCGGCGAGGTAGCGCAGCTCCTCCCGGTACGCCGCGACGCATTCGGTGACGGCGTCCGCGCACGTGTCCTCGCTCGCACCGTTCTGCCGGCCCGCCACCCAGATGCTGGCTGTGAGCCTGCGCACGTCCCACTCCCAGCAGCCGGGGTGGGCCTCGTCGAAGTCGTTGAGGTCGATCACGAGGTCCCGCTCGGGCGAGGCGTAGAAGCCGAAGTTGCCCAGGTGCGCGTCGCCGCAGACGACCGGCATGATCCCGGTGGCCGGCAGCCGCGCCACGTCTTCGGCCATGACGACGGCCGTGCCGCGCAGGAAGCCGTACGGCGACTCGACCATCCGCCCGACCCGCACCGGCACCAGCCGCTCCACCCGGCCGAGGTGGCTCGCCTTGATCAGCTCGACCGGGTCGGCACGGTCCGGGGCCGGGTCCCAGGTGCCCAGCGACGAACGCGGCACCCGCTTGCGCAGCGCCTTGCCGATCGCGTAGCGCTCCGCCCGCTCGACCGGCCGCTGACGCAGGGACGTGTACGGCGAGCCGTCGGTGTCGGCGAGGACCGTGTGGCCGGGCACGGAAGGTCGGGCGAAGCCGGTCACGTCGTAAGGCTACGCCGGGCGCCCTACCCCCGGACCACGCCGACGGCCACGGTGAGCAGGGCAGCTCCGGTGACGGCGTCCACCGCCCGGCGCACGCGGGAACGGCCGAGCGCCGCGCGCCCCCGGGAGGCGACCGCGATCACGACCGCCCACCACAGCGCCGACGCCGCCACCGTGGTGCCGGCCAGCAGGAGCAGCTGGGTGGTGACCGTCGGGCCCGGCACGACGAACTGCGGGATGAGCCCGAGGAAGAACAGCAGCGCCTTCGGGTTGAGCAGGTCGCTCGCGACGCCGTCCAGGTACGGGTGCGGGCTGCGCTCCCCCACCTGCGCCGTCGTCGCGCCACGCGCCCAGGCGGCGCGCAGCGCGTGCACGCCGAGCCACCCGAGGTACGCCGCTCCGGCCAGGCGGATCGCCGTGAGCACCTCGGGGTGCGTGGCCAGCACCGCGGACAGCCCGAGCGCCGCTGCCGCGGTGTGCCCGGCGAGCCCGGTGACGATGCCTGCAGCCGCGCGCACCCCCCGGCGCGGCGCCGCGAGCGCGTGCCGCAGCACCACGGCGAAGTCCGGGCCCGGCGTGCACAGCACCACCAGCAGGACGCCGACGAACGCGGTCCAGCGCTCCGGGGTCACCGCGCCGGCTCCGGTTCGGGCACCGGATCGGTCAGCCGCGGGAGGTGGCGGGTGAGCCTGCGGACGGCGTTGCCGGACCCGAGCAGCGCGAGGCCGTGCACCCCGATCCCGGCGGTCGGGGTGCGGCTGAGCGCCTCGGCGTAGGCGGCGTAGGTGGGTGCGGCCTGGGCGAGGTCGGGGAAGGCGAGCGCGGTGACGCCGGCGTCCTGGGCAGCGGCGCGGAGGGCTGCGAGCTCCTCGGCCGGCGCGGCGAGCACGGGCACGACGATCTCGGCGATGCCGGCCCAGCGGCCGCCGGACGCGTCGACGAGGTCGGGGCCGAGGGCGGCCGCGCCCCCGGCGGCGGCGGACGCGCCGAGCACGGTGGCGGCGTTGGCGAGCAGCCAGCGGGGAGCAGCGGGGTCGAGGACGAGGACACAACGGGGAGGCACGTCACCAATCTCGGGCTTTGTCCCGGCCGTGGCAAATGACTCCGGATATTGTCCGGAACATGCCCCGTGAGAACACTCTCGATCCGGTCGACTGGCGAATCCTGCGAGAGCTGCAGGACGACGCGTCGATCACCAACAAGGAACTCGCCGCACGGGTCGGCCTGCCCACGTCGTCCTGCCACGAGCGGGTGCGGCGCCTGCGCGCGCTCGGCGTGATCACGGCCGTGCGCGCGGTGGTGGACCCGGCCGCCGTCGGACGCGGCCTGCAGGCGTTCGTCGCCGTGCAGCTGCGCCCGCACCGCCGGGAGCTGGTGGAGGCGTTCACCACCGCGGTGCTCGCGCTGCCGGAGACCCTCGCGCTGTACACGGTGTCGGGCCCGGACGACTTCTTCCTCCACGTCGCGGTCGCCGACAGCGCCCACCTGCACCGGCTGATCGTGGACCACCTCACCACCCGGCCCGAGGTCGGCCACGCCCAGACGCACCTGATCTTCGACCGGCCGATGACCTCACCCGTCCGGCCGTGAATGATCAGAGCCGCGCGATCCGGCCCGGCGGGGGCGGCGGCACGGCGTCCGGGTGCAGCGCCCACGCGATCGCCTCGATCCCGTCGACGAGCCGCGGCCCGGCGCGCACCACGTAGGAGTCGGCGTCGACGGCCACCACCGCCGCGTCCGGCACCCGCTGAGGCACCTCCGCGGCCTGCGCGACGGCCGCGTCGAGGCCGTAGCCGCACGGCGCGACGAGCACCACGTCCGCGCCCAGGGCGGCCACCTCCGCCCACCCCGCGGGCACGCTGCGCCCCGCGTCCACGCCGCCCACCGGCTCCCCACCGGCGCGGCGCACGAGCTCGGGCACCCAGTGCCCGGCGAGGAACGGCGGGTCCACCCACTCCAGCACCACCACGCGCGGGCGGGCGCGGGAACCGACCGCCACCTCGACGGCGTCGAGCCGCGCCCGCAGGCCGGCGACCAGCCCGTCCGACGCGCCGATGCGCGCGGCGACCGCCCCGATCGAGGCGAGCACGTCCTCCACCGACCGCGGGTCGAGCGAGAGCACGTCGGCCCGGCAGCCGATGGCGTCCAGGGCGTCGGCCACGCTGCCCGCGGGCAGGGCGCACACCGCGCACAGGTCCTGGGTGAGGATCAGGTCGGGGTCCAGCGCCGCCAGCGCCGCCCGGTCGAGCTCGTACATCGGCAGGCCCCGGGCCGCCCGGTCGCGCACGACCGCGTCGATCGCGGCCGGCTCCAACCCGGGCGGCAGCGCGGTGTCGACCACCACGGCCACCCGCTCCCGGATCCGCGAGTCGCACTCGTACGTGACCGCCACCAGGTCGTCCTCGCGCCCCAGGGCCGCGACGATCTCGGTGGCAGCCGGCAGCAGCGACGCGATCCGCACGGTGCGACAGTAGGCCTGCCGACCGTCGTCCCGGGACACCCGAGCCGAGCAGCACACCACCGCGGCGGCCACGACCGACACGTACGGCTCACCCGGGATCGTCAGCACCAGCAGTACGCCACAACCCGCACCGCAACCACCACGTGCGACTCGGCGGATCCTGCACCCGGGGGCGGTCCCCAGGGACCTCGCGGGGAGCCCGAGGCCGCGCACCGCGCCGAGCAGCACACCACCGCGGTAGACACGACACCGAGGTACTTCCGACGCCCCGCATCGACCGCTGAGGACGCGCCGACCGGCCCCACGAACCATCGGCCGGCGCCGAGCAGCACACCACCGCACCCACCACGACACCGAGGTGCTGCTGATCTTCCAACGACCATCATCAACAGCACCTCACTGTGCCCAGCCAACAACCACGTGCGACTCGCACACATCACGCACCCCGTAGCCGCCGGGCCACACACCCCGCGCGACCTCGCCGCGTCGAGAAGCACACCACCGCGGCCGGCACGACCCCGACGTACTGCTCATCCGCGATGATCAGCACGAGCAGCACACCACTGCACCCACCACGACCCCCAGGTACTTCTGACCCCCGGTGATCATTCTGAGCAGCACCTCACGGTGTGCAGCGCAACCGCCACGTACGACTCGCGAGGCTCACGCCCCCCGATCGACCGGCGCCGCCGAGCAGCGGTTCGGCATCGAGCAGCACACCACCGCGGTCAGCACGACCTCACGTGCTGATGATCTCCGATGACCCGCCCGCGGGACTCAGTTCGGGTGCAGGAGCGCCCGGCCCGTGTCCGGGTCGAAGACGTGGGCGCGGCGGGCGTCCAGGAGCAGCTGGGCCCGGGCGCCCGTGCGCAGGGTGGTGCCCCCGGGGATGCGGGCGACGAGGCGGGCGCCGTCGGCCTCCCCCGGCAGCCCGACCTCGGCGCGCACCACGGCGTCGGGGCCGGGGTGCTCGACGCTGCGCACAGCCACGGGGACCGGCACCGACGCGGGGTCGGCGTCGGGCCCGGCCTCCGCGACGTCCTCGGCGCGCAGGCCGAGCAGCACGCGGGTGCCGACGCGGTCGGCGAGCTGGTGGGGCACCGGCCCCCACAGCGGGATCGTGCGCTCCCCGACCCGGAAGCCGGCGGCGCCGCCTGCGGCGACAAGTTGCGCCGGGAGCAGGCCGATCCCGGCGTCCCCGACGAAGTCGGCGACGAACGTGTCGACCGGGGCGTCGTAGACGCGGCGCGGGTGGTCGACCTGGCGGATGCGGCCCTCGTGCAGCACGGCGAGGCGGTCTCCGACGGCCATGGCCTCGGCCTGGTCGTGGGTGACGTAGAGGGCGCCGACGCCCGTCCGGCGGACGGTGTCGACGATGGCGCGGCGGGCGCGGGCGCGCTCGACGGGGTCGAGGTGGGCGAGCGGCTCGTCGAACAGGAACGCCCGCGGGGTGCGCACCAGGGTGCGCCCGATGCCGGTGAGCCCGGACTCGCCCGCGGACAGGGTGCGCGGCATCCGGGGCAGCAGGCGGACCAGCCCGAGCAGCCTGCTCCGGGTGGCCACCCGCTGCGCGGCCTCGGGTTCGGGCACGCCGAACGCGGCGGCGGACCGCGTGAGGTTGGCGGCCACGTCGAGGAACGGCGCGAGGGCGGTGGAGCGGAAGACCATCGAGATGTCGCGCCGGGACACCGGGACCGTGGTGACGTCCTCGCCCGCGACCAGGACCCGGCCGCGGCGCAGCGGATGGAGCCCGGCCACGGCGCGCAGCGCGGTGGTCTTGCCGCTCCCCGACGGGCCGACCACCGCGAGCACCTCGCCGGGCCCGGCCAGCAGTGTGACGCCGCGGAGGGCGGGCACGTCGCCGTAGGTGACCGTGGTGTCCACGAGGCCGGTACCAGCATCCACGTCAAGGAACGGTAAGCACGGGGCCCGGCGGTGTCATGCGACTTCCCGCACACGAGCTCCCACATGTTGGGAATTGAGTCGGGTCGACTCATGTTGACGGCGGTGTCGGGCCGGGCGCGGAGCCGGCCCCGAGAACCCGAGGAGGAGCACCATGAGCACCCTCTCCCTGTGGACCAGGCGGGACCCGTTCGCCGAGTTCGACGCCCTGTTCCGGGCGGTCGGCGAGCCGCGCGGCTTCGTCCCGGCTGCTGAGATCGAGCGCGACGGCGACGACGCGGTGGTCCGGCTGGAGCTGCCCGGCCTGGACGCCGAGCGCGATGTCACCGTCGAGATCGAGGGGGGTCGCCTCGTCGTGCGCGGCGAGCGGCGTGACGAGCGCACCGAGGAACGCGGCGGGCGCAGCCTGCGCGAGGTGCGGTACGGCTCGTTCCACCGCAGCTTCGGGCTGCCCGAGCACGTCACGGCCGATGACGTCAGCGCCTCCTACGACGCCGGCGTGCTGACCGTGCGCGTCGCGGGCGCCCACGCCGGCAGCGGCGCGCGGCGGATCCCGGTGAACACCGGGACGCCGGCGATCGAGTCCGGCGAGCAGGCGGCTGCCTGATCCATCACCTGACGAGCGGCGCGCCCGGCGGGCGCGCCGTTCGTCGTTCCGGGCTCAGCCGGGGAGATCGAGGGCGGGGAGTTCGAGCCCGTCGGCCGACGGCCCGTCCGGGGGCATCTGGTAGCCGTGGGCGGTCATGCGGGTGTCGGGGCGCAGCTCGCTCGGCACGCAGTCGGGCCAGTAGCGCTGGGGCACCCGCCCGCTCACCGGGTTGCGGTAGTGGAACCACATCGGCAGCACCTCGGGCCACACCAGCGTGCGCCCGGTGCCGCCGCGGAACCCCTCCTCGCGTTCGCCCAGCTCGGTGAGGGTGATGTCGGGCGGGTAGACGTCGAGCAGCTTGCTCGGCGGCGGGTTCGGCGCGCCCTCGGGCCGGTCCTCGGCGCAGGCCCAGCCGCCGTGCCAGTCGGGCGAGTCGAAGTAGTGCTCGTCGATGGTGAGGCTCCACAGCTTCCAGCTGCCGTCCTCCAGCACGGCCTGGTCGTTGGGGTACATCCCGCCGGCGATCCCGGTGAAGCCCGGGATGACGGTCGTCGCCGTGCGGGGCTGGAACAGCCGGGTGCGCAGGGTCGCGGATCTGCCGTCGTGCGACACCAGCACCACGGGCTGGGTGCGCCAGTGGAACGAGATCCGGGCGCGCAGCGAGTCGGCCGCCCGGGGCCCGCCCCAGAAGGCCGTGGCCGCGTGCATGATGCGGTCGATGCCCACGTAGTAGCCGGCGAACGGGCTCTGCTTGTTGCCGTGCTCCGCGAAGAGCCCCGCCATCTCAGGCCACTGGAAGTCGTCGAGGTAGTAGCCGTAGGCCGCCGAGACGTTCTCCACGCCGTCGTAGGCGTGGGAGCGGGCCAGGCGGCGGCGCAGGTCGGCGAGGTCCGGCGGCTCGCCCCCACCGGCGGCGGCCGACCGGCCCGCGCGCCCGGCCACCTCGAGGAAGTCGGGCGCCTCGCGCTCCGCGCGGGCGAAGGTGCCGCCCTTGCCCCACCCCTCGGCGTAGTCGGCGGCGAGCAGCGGGGTGACGTGGACCTCCTGCAGCGTCCACAGGGAGCCGTACTTGACGAAGCGGTTGCGGAAGACCGAGAACTCCCACGCCCCCGCGCGACGGTGGGTGTCGCCCAGCATCCCGATCTCGATCCCGCGGGCGAGCGCCTCCCGCCCGTCCGGACCGACGTCGACGATCAGGTCGAAGACGGGGCGCTCGTTGAGCTGCCCGTGCGTGATGCCCTCCGGGCCCATGCGTTCCATCGCCCGCCGCACGCCGTCGGCACCCCGGTACTCGCCCACCCCATCGATCCGGACGACCGGGTCGGACCCGAAGAGGTCGACCACGTCGGTCCACATCCTGCGGTCGACGTAGTAGCCGTAGGCGTTCTGGAGGTTGCGGACGGCGTCCTCGTCGATCAGCCGGTCGATCCGCCGTGCCAGCTCGGACGCGGTCGCCCCCGTGCGCGGGGCCGGACCGGCCGGGGGCGGAATCGGGATCCCCACCTCCTCGAGCGTGAAGTGCGGCGTGACGATCGGCAGCTCGGCGCCGCCTGCGTTGGTCCACCCCGTGGCGTAGTCGCCCTCGTACATCGGGTGGAAGTGCAGGGTCGCGATCCGCCACCGGCCGTCCTCGCGGACGTAGGTGTTCTCGTGGATCCCCGCGTCGATCCGCGCCTCTCCCGCACCGTCGCCGAGGAACCGCATGCCGTTCCACCGGCACGCGGCGGTGCGGCCGTCGACCGAGAGGTGGACGAGGGGTTGCTCGACGACCTCGGTGTACAGCGCCCCCGGCCGGCCCGCCGCGACACCACGCTCTGCGAGCCACCGCGCGATGGCCGCCCGCCCGGTGACGGTGTGCTCGCCCCAGCGCACCGTGGCGTCCTCGGCGAACAGCGCCGCCACGGCGTCCCAGAGCCCGAACTGGGCCAGGTGCGCGTAGGCCCGCTGCACGTCCTTGACCTCGCGCACCGACTCGACCCGCTCGACGTCGCGGGCGAGCTCGTGGAGCGCCTCCGCGCGGCCGGTCATGCGGTGACCCCGTAGACGCGCGCGGCGTTGTCGTGCAGGAAGCCGCGGGCTTCATCGGGGGTGAGGAAGTCGGCGGCGGCCCGGGCCATCGCCGACTTCTCGGTGTAGTTCCACAACATGCTCTGGCCGACGTCGGACCCCCACATGAGGCGCTCGGGCCCGAACCCGTCGACGAGCCGCCGCACGATGTGCGCGGGGCGCACGCCTTCCGCGACCAGCCGCTCCATGTTGATTTCGGTGATCTTGAAGTGCACGTTCGGCACGTCCTCGAAGATCGCGATCGTGCGGTCGATCCCGAAGTCGGGCGGGCCGGGGAGCACGATCTCCTCCCCCGCCTCCCGCGCCAGCCTCACCTCGTACTGGCTCATGCCGTAGGGCATGGAGCCGTGGTCGAGCAGGATCGGCAGGTCGGGGAACATGCCGGCGATGATCTTGATCAGGGGCAGCAGGTAGGGCAGCTGCTTCGTGAACAGGATCAGGTTCATCGGGGTGCCGAGCTCGGCGCAGGCCTCCCAGACCTGCATCGCCTGCGGCGAGCTCATCCAGGCGGTGTCGAGGATCCAGGGCCGGGTGTGCGCCAACCGGAAGCCGCGGACGCCGTCGTCGCGGACCATGGCGCGGTAGCGGTCCGGCGTGGCCGGGTCCTGCGCGTCGAGCATCACGACCGGGAGCAGCCGGTCGGGGTGCTTGCGGGCGGACTCGACGATGTAGCTGTTGTCGTACCCGTAGAGGTGACCGCGCTGGACGAGGCACGCCGCGGGGACGTCGTGCTCGTCCATCATCTCGAGCAGCGCATCGACGGTCACCGCGTACGGGGTGCGCGCCGGCGTGGGCAGGCCCGGCCGCAGCGGCCGGGGCGGATATGCGTCCCAGTCGTCGGAGACCAGGTGCGCGTGGGTGTCGAACAGCGGCACGGTCATGTGCGGTCCTGCCCTCAGCTGGTCGGCGTCATCGTGAGCCAGGCCCGGCGTTCGGCGAGGGCCTGCGGTTCGTCGAGTCCGTTCCACCGCGCGGTGCTCACCGTGGGGAACTCGCCGTTGAACCAGGCCAGCGGCGCCTGGATCATCAGCTCGGTGGCCCGGGCCTGCAGGGCCTTGTAGGCCTCGCCGCGCGTGGTCTGGTCGGTGGCCGCGAGTGCGGCCGCGGCGGCGGCCTCGATCTGCGGGTCGCAGATCCCCGAGGGGTTGGCGGCCGCGGCCTTGCGCTCGTTGCACGTGTACCAGCGGGTGATCCCGATGCTGGGCTCGGCGCCCAGGCTGGTGCGCAGGAAGGCCAGGTCGAACTCCCCCTCCGTGTAGACCTTCTCGGTGAACACCGCGCCGGACGTGCCGACGAGCTCCGCCCCGATGCCGACATCGGCGAGCATCGACTTCACCATCTCGGCGGTGGCCGCGGTGGCGGTGAGGGAGCTGATGTAGCGCAACGTGAGGGTGAAGCGGGTGCCGTCCGGCCCGCGGGGGAAGCCGGCCCGGTCCAGCGTCGCGTTGATCGCGGCGAGGTCGCGCGGGAAGTCGCGGTCGAAGTCGATGTCGGTGTTGAGCGCCCACGCGGGCTCGTCCGGGAACAGCCGCTTCGCGGGCTTCGCCACGCCCGCCAGCGCGATCTCCGCGATCGCGGTGCGGTCGGCCGCGGCGAACACCGCCGCCCGGACCTCCGGGTCGGCGAGGTACTCGCTCTGCGCGTTGAACATCATCGGGATGTACTCGGAGAAGTTGCCCTCCTCCATGAGGTGTGTGTTCTCGGACGCGGCCACCCGGTCCTGCTGCGACACGTCCAGGATCGCCTCGTCGATCTCCCCGGAGAACAGCGCCTCGGCGCGGCTGTTGGGGTCCGGGATGATCGTGAAGACGGCCCGGTCGACCCGGACCTCGCCCTCCCAGTAGTCCGGGTTCTTCTCCAGCACCACCTCCTGGCCCGGGGTGTACTGGGCGAACTTCATCGGGCCCGTGCCGATCGGCTCCTTGTTGGCCTGGTTGGTGACGTAGTCGGTGCCCTCGTAGACGTGCTCGGGCACCATGAACTGCCCCGCCACGGCCTCCAGCACCGGGCCGTAGGGCTCCTGGAGGTGCACCACCACGGTGGCCGGGTCGGTGATCTCGACCGAGGCGACCCGTTCGGCGAGCTCGGCGCCGTAGGTGGACAGCGGGATGATCTCGTCGAAGTTGAACTTCACGTCCTCGGCGGTGAAGGGCTGCCCGTCGTGCCACTTGACGCCCTGGCGCAGCCGCAGGGTCAGGGTCAGCCCGTCCGCGCTGAGCTCCCAACTCTCCGCCAGCGCGGGCGAGAGCGTCGAGTCGTCGGACACGAAGATCAACGGGTCCATGATCTGGGCGCTGAACGTCCGCGGGATCGACCCCGTCACCAGCTGGGCGTTCAGCCCCATGGTCATGGGGTCGCCGTTGATCGCCCGGACCCAGACCGTCCCCGCGTCACCGCCACCACCGCCGCCGCCGCAGGCGGCCAGCACCATCACACCGGCCACCAGGGTGGCGAGCAGCCGCCCGCGTCGAGTTCTCCTCATCGCATGTCTCCTGCCTCTCTGCACGAGATCCATCCGGTGTCGCGGTGTCGCGGTGACGCGAGGGGCCTGCCGTCAGTCGAGGTTCAGCAGGTACGTGGGGTTGTCGACGAGCATCCGGCGCAGGTCCTTCTCGGCGACGCCGTGGTCCAGCAGCGCCGTGGTGACCTCGATGAACGCGTCGACGGGGCGTGTGCGGCCCACCTGACCGAGGTCGGAGGCGAGGACGGTGCGCTCCACGCCCACCGCCTCGATCCACTCCAGCAGCACCTCGAGCCCGAAGTGCTGGTGGTCCTCTGGCAGGTACATGCCGACCTCGTGCTCCATGAACACGCCGCGCTCGGCGAGGGAGACCCCCTGCTCGATCGTCAGATCGGTGATGAAGTTGGGGTGGCTGGCCACCATCCGCTCCACGCCGCGCTGGGCCGCCACCGCGAACAGCTCGATCATGTCGTCTGGGTGCAGGTGGCCGCCGTTGAGGACGGCCCCGGTCTCGGCCACGACGTCGGCGACCTGCACGACCTCACTGCGCAGCCGGCCCTCGTCGTCGTGGATGAGCACCGGCACGGTGGTGAGCGGCACCGCGCTGCGCGGGAACCCGGCCGCGAGCGCGGCCTCCTGGTGCTCGATGTGCTTGCGGGAGGAGAAGGTGGGGAACCAGACGATCTTGCCGCCCATCCGCAGGCACATCTCCACCGCGTACGGGTTGATGCCACCGACCTGGTTGTTCAGCACGATGCCGCCGAACACCTGGGTGGTGATCCCCTCGAACGACCGGTGCGCCGCCCGCAGGTCCATCACCGTGTTGTGGTGGTGGGACTTGGCGACGAACGCCCGCATGCCGATCCGCTGCCCGTCGCGGGCACCGTCGACGTGGTCGAACTCCCTGGGGAACGGGCCGGGACCGGAGTGGCAGTGCATGTCCACCAGGCCGTCGAGGATCCGGGCGACAGTGGGGCTGGGCTCCATGGGGCAACCTCCGTGACATCGCTGTCGACCTGACAGTGGTCGACCGCTATGTGAACTGTCAATCTGCGATGTGAACATCACCGCACGGTGACTCTAGCGGCACGCGACAATTGTCGCCCTTCCCACCAGGCGAGCTGGCTACACCTCTTCCACTCCTGGTCAGACGGTCGTTCGGATCGCTATTGTGATGTTCACATGGTGGTTGTACGGTCGGCGCGGTCCGAGGACTGAGTCGCGCAGTGCACGGTGTGACCCGACAGTTCTCGTCCCGAACGGAGACCCCATGCCCGACTCGCCCGACGACGCGCGCCCCGGCGGCACCGACATCCAGGCCGTCGACCGGGCCGCGCAGATCCTGCGGCTGTTCGGTCCGGAGACCCCGGAGCTGACGGCCGCGGAGGCCGCCGAGCGGCTCGACCTCAACCGCACGACGACCTACCGGTACTGCACGTCACTCGTGTCAGCCGGGCTGCTGGAACGGGGCACGGCGGCGGGGACGTTCGTCCCCGGTGCGCTGCTCCTGCAGCTCGGGGCGTTCGCGATCGGCAGGCGCAAGGTGATCGACCTCGCGCCCGGCTACATGCGCGAACTCTGTGCGGCGACCGGGCTCACCACGGTGCTCAGCCTGTGGGGCTCCACCGGCCCGATCGTCTCGCGCGTGGAGGAGGACCCCACCCGCACCGTCCTGGTGACGGTCCGGGTGGGCACCCAGCTGTCCCTCGTGACGGCGCAGGCGAAGGTCTTCCTCGCCCACATGGTCGACCAGCTCCGGGTCGACCGGATGCTCGGCAGTCTGCCCGACGACACGCGGGCCGCGGTGGTTCGCGAGATCCGCGAGCTGTCCGGCACCGACCGCATCGCCATGGGCGCCGACGACCAGGGTGTGCACGCCATGGCTGCGCCCGTCTTCGACGAGTTCAGCATCTGCGCGAGCCTCGCCCTGATCGCCACGAACGACGTGCTCCCGCTCGACCCGGCCAGCGCCGTCGCCACGGATCTCCGCAATGCCGCCCGCGCATTGAGCAAGGCGATGGGCGGCGCCCGACCACAGCCCTGATACATGACGAGGAGGTGCCGATGAAGGCACGCATTCTCTACTACGGCAGATTGCTGGTCTCGTCGTTCCTCCTCTTCGTCGCCGTCGTCACGGTGCTGTTCTTCCTGCTGGAGCTCGCCCCGGGCGACCCGGTGCAGGCGCTCGTGGGCGACGTGCCGCTGTCCGACGAGTTCCGCGAGCGCATCGTCGCCTCCTACGGCCTGGACAAGTCCGTGTGGGAGCGCTACGCCATCTACCTCGGCAACGTGCTCACGGGGGACCTCGGCTACTCGTTCGCGACGAACCGGGAGCCGGTGCTCGACCTCATCGCGAGCAGGATCGGCAACACGCTCGCCCTGGCCGTGCCGTCCTTCCTGCTCTCCACCCTGGGCGGGGTCGTGCTCGGCTCGATCGCGGCCCGCACCCGCAGGCGCTGGCTGGACAGCGGCATCTCCGGCAGCGCGGTGGGGCTGTTCTCGGTGCCGAACTTCTGGCTCGGGATGCTGCTGATCCTGGTTTTCGCCGTCTGGCTGGACTGGCTGCCGACCCAGGGCAAGAGCCCGTACGGGCAATCCGGCATCTCGCTGGAGTACATGGTGCTGCCGGTGATCACGATGGCGACGAGCGAACTCGCGTACAAGATCCGCATCATGCGGTCGTCGATGATCGAGTCGCTGGGTCAGGACTTCATCGACACCGCGCGGTCGAAGGGCCTGTCCTCGTCGCGGATCCTGTGGAACCACGCGATGCCGAACGCGTTGCTGCCCATGGTCACCGTTTCCGGATACAGCCTGGGATTCGTCCTCGCCGGCTCCGTGCTCGTCGAGCGGGTGTACGGGTGGCCGGGTATGGGCCTGCTCTTCGTCGAGGCGATCGAGCGCAAGAACAACATGGTCGTCCTCGGCATCGTGATCGTGCTGACGTTCACGATCATCATCGTGAACATCGTCACCGACGTGGTCTACGGGCTCGTCGATCCGCGGCTGCGCGACAGGTTCGCGCCCAAGAAGAAGGAACTGGTCGCATGACGACGCAGCCGGTGACGGCCACCGAGACCCCACGCCCGGAGCACCCCGCACCGGGAGCGGCTCCCACGTCCGACCGCGAGCCGGACGGGGTGCGCTCTCCGTGGCGGTCGTTCTTCGGCAGGCCCTCGACGATCGTGTTCGTCGTCGTCCTGGTCGTGCTGGCCCTCGCCGCGGGCATCGGCCCGTTCTTCGTGGCCGACCCGGTGGCGACCGCCTACCCGAAGCTGCTCCCCCCGGGCGGGGAGCACCTCCTCGGCACCGACATGCTCGGTCGCGACTACCTGGCGCGGGTGGTGTACGGCGGGCAGGTCTCGCTCATGGTCGGCTTCAGCGTCGCCCTGCTCTGCCTGACGATCGCACTGGTGGTGGGCGGTCTCGCCGGCTACTACGGCGGGATCCTCGACGCGGCACTGGTGAAGGTGGCCGAGTTCTTCCAGGTACTGCCCGGGATCGTCCTGGCTCTGGTCGCGGCCGCGCTCCTCGGGTCGAACATGCTCATCATCGTCACGATCCTGGCGATCACGATGTGGCCCGGCGTGGCGCGCATCGTGCGGGCCGAGGCGATGCGCATCGCCCAGCTCGGCTACGTCGAGTCGGCCCGCGCCGCGGGGTTCCACAACCTGCGCATCCTGTGGTCGGACGTCATCCCCAACGCCATGCCGCCGGTGCTCGTGGCCACGAGCATGACCGTCGGACGGGCCATCCTCATCGAGTCGGGCCTGGCCTACCTCGGCATCGGCGACCCCGGCAACCCCAGCTGGGGGGCCCTGCTCAACTCGGCCCAGTCCTACATCCGGGACGGCTGGTGGCTGGCGCTGTTCCCCGGCTGCTGCATCTTCCTCGTCGTCCTGGCCGTGAACGTCCTCGGCGACTCCCTCAACGACACGTTCAACCCGACCCTGGGGAGGGTGAAGTGAGCGCACCGGGAACGCCACCCCTGGTGGCCGTGGAGGACCTCCGCGTCGTGCTGCCGACCGGTCACCGCACCGAGGTGGAAGCCGTGCGCAAGGTCAGCCTCGTCGTCCACGACGGGGAGCGCGTCGGCATCGTCGGGGAGTCCGGCTCCGGCAAGTCGGTCACGGCGCGCGCCGTCGCCGGGCTGCTGCCGACCTCGCCGCGGGTCCGCGTCACCGGCTCGATCCGGTTCGCAGGCCAGGAGCTGGTCGGCGCCGGACCCGAGGCGTGGCACACGATCCGGCGCGAACGCGTCGGCATGATCTTCCAGGACCCGCTGACCTCGCTGAACCCGACGATGCGGATCGGCAGGCAGGTGGGCGAGTCGCTCCCCGGGGAGCGCGACCGCCGCGCCCGGACGGAAAAGGTGCACGAGTACCTGCGCCAGGCCGGGCTGGAGAACCCGGACCGCATCGCGGCCGCCTTCCCGCACGAGCTGTCCGGCGGGATGCGCCAACGCGTGCTGATCGCCATCGCGATCGCGAAGTCGCCCTCGCTCGTGGTCGCCGACGAGCCCACCACCGCGCTCGACGCCACCGTGCAGCAACGCGTGCTGCGCACCCTCGACGACACCGTCTCCGAGCTGCGGACCTCGCTCGTGCTGATCTCCCACGACCTCGCCGTCGTGGCCGGGATGACCGACCGCATCTACGTCATGTACGCGGGGCACATCGTCGAGGAGGGCCCGACGGACCGCGTGCTCGAGGACCCGCAGCACGCCTACACCCGCGCGCTCCTGCGCAGCGTGCGCAGCCTCACCGACGAGGACACGGAGCTGTACTCGATCCCACCGGCGCTGCGGCGCGAGCTCACCGCGGAGGTCACCGGTGCTGCTTGAGGCGAAGAACGTGTCGAAGGTCTTCCGCGGGCGCCGCTCCGCGGAGCCGGTCCGCGCCGTCGCGGATGCCTCGATCCGCGCGCGCCCCGGCGAGTTCGTGGCGATCGTCGGGGAGAGCGGGAGTGGCAAGAGCACGCTCGCCCGCATCCTGCTCGACCTCATCCCGGCCTCGGCCGGGAGCGTCGAGCTGGACGGCGTGCCGATCGCGTCCATGACGCGGGCGCAGCGGGCGGACTACCGCCGCAGCGTCCAGGCCGTCCTCCAGGACCCGGCCGGCTCGCTGAACCCGCGCAAGACCGTGGAACGCACCGTCGGCGAGGTGCTGCGGCTGCACCGCATCGCGACCACCGCGCCCGAGACGCGCGAGAAGGTCGTGGACGTGCTCCGGCTGGTGGGCATGACGCCGGCGGAGCGGTTCCTCGGCCGCTACCCGCACGAGCTGAGCGGCGGGCAACGCCAGCGCGTGCTGATCGCCCGCGCCATCGCCCTCAGCCCTCGCATCATCGTGGCCGACGAGGCCGTGTCCGCGCTGGACGCCTCGGTGAAGGCCGGCGTCCTCCGGGTGATGGCGGACCTCACGGACCGCCTCGGCGTCGGCTACGTCTTCATCACCCACGACCTCCCGGTCGTGAAGAAGGTGGCCGACCACGTCTACGTGATGCGCTCGGGCCAGATCGTCGAGGAGGGCCCCAAGGACGAGATCTTCTCGGCGCCGTCGCACGACTACACGCGCACGCTGCTCGCCGCGGCACCGGTGCTGGGAGAGGAGCGATGATCCGGACGTTCGGCCGGCCCCGGGCGGCGAAGGACGCCGACCACGCCGTGGTCTACCGCCGCGAGGGCGAGTTCTGCGGATGGCCCTACGTCATGGGCTTCTGGCAGACGGGGGCCGGGGAGCTGGTGGCCAACTTCCTGTCACTCGACGCCGACTACGGCGACCCCGCCGCCATCAGCCACGACCGGCTCGGCGGGAGCAGGCCCGGCGGCGGCCGGATGGTCACCGTCCGGTCGCTCGACCGCGGGCGCACCTGGAGCGACCCGGCGTTCGACGTCTACCCGCGGATCACCGCCGCCCCCGGGGAGGCGGCCCCGGACCTGTCCGCGTTCGGGCCGTTCGACCTCACCGACGGCGACGTCCTGGTGGGCAACAGCAGCACCGCGTTCGGCACGCCGGAGAGCCGGTCGTTCGTGCGCGTCTCCACCGACGCGGGCCGCAGCTGGACCCCGCCCGCCGAGCTGCCGCTGGAAGGGCTGCACGCGCTGTCGGCGATGAACTCCGCGCTGGTGCGGCCGGACGGGCGGTGCCTGCTGTTCCTGACCTCGATCGACGAAGGGGGCTGGAACCGCAGGCCGCTCGTCTACGCGAGCACCGACGACGGCACGCAGTTCCGGTTCCTGTCGTTCGTCACGCCGGAACGCGACCCCTTCGGGGCCGCCACCGGCAACTGGAACAGCACGTACCGCTTCGGCGGGCACCGCTGGTTCTACCCGCGGGGCACCCTGCTGCCCAGCGGGCGCATCCTGTGCACGCTGCGCTGCCAGCGCGACCCGCGCGGCGTGATGTGGACCGAGCTGCACCACAGCGACGACGGCGGGCTCACCTGGAGCTTCCTGTCGCGGGTGAACGACTTCGGGGCGCCGGGCAGCCTCGTGGTGCTGGCGGACGGGCGGCTGGTGGTCGTCTACGGGTACCGGCTCGCGCCGTACGGCATCCGCGCGGTCGTGAGCGAGGACGAGGGGCGCACCTGGGGTCCGGAGATCATCGTCCGCGACGACGGTGGCAGCTGGGACCTCGGCTACCCCAACGCCTTCGAGGCCGAGCAGGGCACGATCGGCGCGCTGTACTACTTCAACAGCCGCGACGAGGGTGAGCAGCCGGGACGCGGGGTGCGCCACATCGTGCGCAGCGTCTTCACGCTCGACTGACCGGGCCCCGACTGGGGCCGGTCAGGCGAGCCGCTCGAACCGCAGGGTGGCGTGCAGGAGTGCCGACCTGTTCGCGATCTCCACGCCTTCCTGCGAGAAGTCGAACGCGGCGTGCAGGACGGCGTCGATGTCCTGCGCGCGGGCCGCACCGAACTCGATGCGGGTGATGTCGACCGGGTTGTGGCCCCCACCCAGGTAGATGCTCGCGTCGATGTAGCCGTCGTGCGGGTTGACCGGGAAGTCGAACGTGCGGCCGGCCAACGTGGCCAGGTCGTCGCCCGGGAGGTCGATGAACTCGCCGGCGACTGCGGTCGCGATGATCTCCGGCCCGTCGGTGCCGGGCCGGAACGTCGCGGGGTCGTACGGGTCGGCCGCGGAGAACGGCGCGAGCGGCACGGTGATCGCCCAGGTGCCGGCAGCCGGGCCCGACCGCAGCGGTGACACGTGGACGATCCGGCCGGGCTCCGGTCGCAACAGGTCGTCCGGTAGATCGAGCACGCCGCGCATGCTAGTGCGCCCCGGAGACCGATTCCGACCGTCACGCCGGGCTGACCGCGTCGCTCAGCGCGCGCTCGTAGCAGACCGACAGCTCCGAGTCGGCGTAGTGGCCGAAGCCGGGGATGCGGTGGTAGCCGTGGCGCTCGTAGAAGGCCATCGCGTCGGGCTGCTCGGTGCCCGTCTCCAGCTTCAGCACGGACCAGCCCAGTCGCACGGCCGCCGCCTCGAGCGCGGCCAGCACCGCGGAGGCCACCCCGCCGCGCCGCCGCGCCGGCACCACGTACATGCGCTTCACCTCGCCGACGTCCGGCCCCAGGGCGCGCAGCGCGCCGCAGCCGACCGCGGCGCCGTCCGCGTCGCAGGCGAGCAGGAACACCGTGGTGTCGGCGGCGGTCGGTGCGGGGCCGGGCTCGCTGTCCGGGGTGCCGTAACGGGCGGTCAGCTCGACGCGCTGGGCCTCGCGCAGCGCGACGGCGTCGGGGTGGTCGAACGGGACGGCCTCGATCCGCAGGTCAGCTGCCACGCAGATCACGCTACGACCGCGAGGTCACACACCGGCTTCGGCCCTCGCACACCGGCTGCAACCGGTGTGTGAGCGCCACTGGTGGTGTGCGGTCACGCGCGGGCGCCAGTGGGCGCGCGCTCGAGGCGCCCCTCGGCCTCCGCCCAGGCGTGCTCGTCGCCCCGCGGCTCGTAGCGCGTGAGCGGCTGGGTGGCGCGCAGCAGCCCGCGCAGGGCGGCGAGGTCGCCGTGCAGCGCGCCCAGGGCGCGGGCCTGCACCAGGACGTTCCCCATCGCCGTGGCCTCCACCGGCCCGGCGACGACGGGCAGCCCGCACGCGTCGGCCGTGAGCCGGCACAGCAGCGCGTTGCGCGCCCCGCCGCCCACGACGTGCACGACGTCGACCTCGCGGCCCGACAGCGCCACCGCCTGGCGCACCACGCGGCGGTGGGCCAGCGCCAGGCTCTCCAGCACGCAGCGGACGGTCGCGGCCCGGCTCGCGGGCGCCTCCTGGCCGAGCGCCCGGCACGCGTCGGCGATGCGCCGCGGCATGTCACCGGGCGGGAGGAAGGCCGGGTCGAAGGCGTCGACGACCGCGGCGAACGCCGGCGCTCGGGCCGCCTCGTCGAGCACCGTCGGCAGGTCGGTGTCCGGCCAGGCGCGCAGGCACTCCTGCAGCATCCACAGCCCCATCACGTTGCGCAGGTAGCGCACGGTGCCGTCGACACCCAGCTCGTTGGAGAAGTTCGCCGCCCGGCTCGCCTCCGTGAGCACCGGCGCGGGCAGCTCCACCCCGACCAGCGACCACGTGCCGCAGGAGATGAACGCGAACCGCTCGCCCCCGGCGGGCACGCCCACCACGGCCGACGCCGTGTCGTGGGAGCCCACCGCGATCACCGGCACCGGACCGGTGAGGCCGGTGTCGGCGAGCACGTGCGGAGCGACGTCCCCGATCCGCTCCCCCGCCTCGATCAGCGGCGCGAACAGGTGCGGGTCGATGCCCACGCGCCGCGCGACGTCGGCCGACCAGGCCCGCGCGCGGACGTCGAGCAGCCCTGTGGTGGACGCGTTGGTCACCTCGGCGCGGCGGACACCGGTGAGCCAGTACGCGAGCAGGTCGGGCAGCAGGAGCAGATCCCGTGCCGCCTCCAGCTGCGGCGTGCCGAGCGAGGCCACCAGCTGGTAGATCGTGTTGATCGGCATCACCTGCACGCCCGTGGCGGCGTACAGGTCGGCGGGCGGGACGATCCCGTCCACCCGCTCGGCCACCCCGTCGGTGCGGGAGTCGCGGTGGTGCACCGGGTTGCCGAGCAGGGCGCCGGTGGCATCGAGCAGGCCGTAGTCGACGCCCCACGAGTCGATGCCCACCGCGTCGAGGTGCGGGCCCGCGGCGCGCAGGCCGTCCAGCACGCCCCGGTACAGCGCGAGCAGGTCCCAGTGCAGCACGGCGCCCAGCCGCACCGGGCCGTTCGGGAACCGGGCGACCTCGGTGAGTTCCAGCCGGTCGGCTCCCACCTCGGCGGCCATCACCCGGCCGCTGGAGGCCCCGAGGTCGACCGCGGCGACCCTCACAACCGCACCTGCACGAACTCGAGTCCGAGCAACTCGGCCACGGCCTTGAGTTCCGCGGCACGGTGGCCGGTGCCGAGCGCCCAGTGGTGGTCGACGCCCGACGCGCTCCAGGCGTCGGTCCACTCGCCGGGGTCGCAGCCGAAATCGACGCGGGACGTGGTGTTCCCGATCCTCAGCAGCGGGCCGGGCACCACCGTGCCCTCCGAGGCGACCATGACGTAGCGGCCGTCGCGGCGCTGCCCGATCCCGAACGTCGTGACCGGGCCCTGCTTCACGTCGAACTCGACGGACACGCCCCACCCGCGCTTGCCGTGGTAGACGCCCAGGCCCCGCAGCAGCGGCTTGCGGGCGCTGATCGCCAGGTGCGCGGGCCCGTCGTGGCCCATCTCCACGACGTCGTCGGAGAAGTTCAGCGCCTGCAGCTCGGTGAACGACCCGCCACCACCGAGCCGGTCCATGATCAGCATGGCGATGGAGTTGCGCAGCTCGTACTCCCCCGCCGCCGGGATCCCGCGGCCGGTGAGCAGCGAGGCGCCCAGGATCATGCCCGCGCCGAGCTTCTCGTGCTGCTCGCCGTTCAGGCCGCGGTGGTAGTAGGCGAGCGAGTCGAGCGCGAAGTCGTCGACGAGCCGGTCGAGCCCCACCGACACCCGGGCGCCCCACGCCAGGTCGTCCGGGTTGACCGTGTCGTCGAGCTCGAACACCTCCGTCGCGAGGTCCACGCGCTCGCGGACCTGCGCGTCGGTGACGTCCTCCACCCGCACCCGCAGGTCGTCGAACTCGAGCACCTCGACGTGCCCGCCGAGCTGCGTCGACACCGAGGTGAGGTCGGTGGAGACGTCGAGCATCCCGGGGTAGAGGTGCCCCATCAGCCCGTGCCTGCCGTGCCGCAGCGCCCCGCGCACGCCGGCCGCCTTCACCCAGCGCTCGATGCGCGCCCAGGCGCGCTCGTCCTCCAGGTAGCCCGACACGGACCGGAACTCGACGCCCGCGCGCTCGAACGCGTTGGCCATCTCCGGCAGCGGGCACGCGCCGCAGTAGGCGAGCCACGCGCCGGTGTCGAACGTGTCGTGGTCCATCTTCTCGGTGGGCTGCAGGTTGATCAGCAGCACCGGCGCGCCGCTGCGCTGCGCCACCGGGAGCAGCATCGACGCCGTCATGTACGTCGTCAGGAACCCGACGATGAGGTCGCAGCCCGCCGTGCGCAGCTTCTCGGCGGCAGCCGCGCCCTCGGGGGCGTCGGAGATGAAGCCGACGTCCACGACCTCGATGTCACCCACCTGGCTCAGCCGCTCCGACACGCGCGCGGCCGAGCGCTGCAGCTGCGGGAGCAGGTCGGGGAACTGCGGCCAGTAGGCGCCGAGCCCGCCGGCGACCAGCCCGACGGTGGTGCGGCGCGGTGTCACGCGCTGCAGCGCGGCCGGGCTCTCGAGCAGGGACGTCATCGTTCCTCCTTCTGGAGCTCTAGCGCAGGAAGGCCGCCGCCACCCCGGCGTCGACCGGGACGTGCAGGCCGGTGGTGTGGGTGAGGTCGCCGCCGGTGAGCGCGAACACCGCCGCCGCGACGTGCTCGGGCAGCACCTCCCGCTTCAGCAGGGTGCGCTGGGCGTAGAACTTGCCCAGCTCCTCCTCCGGCACCCCGTAGACGGCCGCGCGCTGCGCGCCCCAGCCGCCCGCGAAGATCCCGGAACCGCGCACGACCCCGTCGGGGTTCACGCCGTTGACGCGGATGCCGTGCTCGCCCAGCTCGGCCGCGAGCAACCGCACCTGGTGGGCCTGGTCGGCCTTCGCGGCGCCGTAGGCCACATTGTTCGGGCCGGCGAACACGCCGTTCTTGCTGGAGATGTAGACGATGTCGCCGCCCAGCCCCTGCGCGATCATCGCCTGCGCGCCGGCGCGGGAGACGAGGAACGAGCCCTTCGCCATGACGTCGTGCTGCAGGTCCCAGTCGGCCTCCGTGGTCTCCAGCAGCGGCTTGGAGATCGACAGGCCGGCGTTGTTGACCACCAGGTCGACCCCACCGAAGGCCAGCGCCGCGGCGTCGACGGCGGCGGCCACCGCGTCGGCGTCGGTGACGTCCACGGTGACCGGCACCGCGACGTCGGCCGACCCCAGCTCCGCGGCCACGGCCGCGGCCGCGTCGGCGTCCCGGTCGGCGACGACGACGCAGGCGCCCTCGGCCGCCAGGCGGTGCGCGATGGCCTTGCCGATGCCCGACCCGCCGCCGGTGACGAACGCGATCCGGGTGGCGAGCGGCTTCGGCTTCGGCATCCGCTGGAGCTTGGCCTCCTCCAGGGCCCAGTACTCGATGCGGAACTTCTCCGACTCCGGGATCGGCGCGTAGGTCGACACGGCCTCCGCGCCGCGCATCACGTTGATCGCATTGACGTAGAACTCGCCCGCCACGCGCGCGGTCTGCTTGTTCGCGCCGAAGCTGAACATGCCGACGCCCGGCACCAGCACGATCGCCGGGTCGGCCCCGCGCATGGACGGGCTGTCCGGCGTGGCGTGCCGCTCGTAGTAGGCGCGGTAGTCCTCGCGGTAGTCCGCGTGCAGCTCCTTCAGCCGAGCGATCACCTCGTCCAGCGGGGCGGTGGCCGGCAGGTCGAGCACGAGCGGCGCGACCTTGGTGCGCAGGAAGTGGTCCGGGCAGCTCGTGCCCAGGGCGGCGAGCGGGGCCAGCTTCTCCCGCGACAGGAAATCGAGTACGACATCCGAGTCGGTGAAGTGGCCGACCTGGCGCCGGTCGGTGGAGGCGAGCCCCCGGATCACCGGGGCGAGCGCGGCGGCGCGGGCCCGGCGCTCGTCCTCCGGCAGGGGTTCGTAACCGGGGCGCAGCGGGCCGAACGGCTCCGCCGCACCCCGGGAGTCGATGTAGGCCTGGGCGGTGCGGATGATGTCGAGCGAATTGCGCTCGCACTCCTCGCTGGTGGTGCCCCACGCCGTGATCCCGTGCCCGCCGAGGATCACGCCGATGGCCTGCGGGTTGGCCGCCTTGATGGCGGCGATGTCGAGACCCAGCTGGAAGCCGGGGCGCCGCCACGGCACCCATAGCACCCGGTCGCCGAAGATCTCCTTCGTGAGGGCCTCACCGTCCGCGGCGGCCGCGATCGCGATGCCGGCGTCCGGGTGCAGGTGGTCGACGTGGTCGGCCTCGACGAGCCCGTGCATCGCCGTGTCGATCGACGGCGCGGCACCGCCCTTGCCGTGCAGGCAGTAGTCGAACGCGGCGACCATCTCGTCCTCGCGCTCCACCCCCGGGTAGACGTCGACGAGCGCCCGCATCCGGTCCAGCCGTAGCACGGCCAGGCCCTTCTCGGTGAGCGTGCCGAGGTCGCCCCCGGACCCCTTCACCCAGATCAGGTCGACCGGCTGACCGGTCACCGGGTCGGTCTCCGACCCCTTCGCGGAGGTGTTGCCCCCCGCGTAGTTGGTGGTGGTCGGGTCGGCCCCCAGCCGGTTGCTCCGGTCGATGAGCTGCTGAACGACGGTCATGATCCCTTCCGGGTTCGTGAGGTGTGGGGTCGTGAGTGGATACGAGTGCTGGAGCACTCGTATCCACTCACGGGGCTACGCGCCCCAGCCCGCCTGCTCGCCACCCACCCGCTCGGCCACGATCTTCTCGAAGTAGCCGGAGCGCTGGTAGGCGGCGATCGGGTCGGGGTCGAGGCCCATCTCCTCACGGACCTCGCGCAGGAGCGGGCGGACGTCGGTGTTGTAGGCGTCCATCAGCACCGCGTTGGCGCCGAGCACGTCACCGGCCTGCTGGGCCGCGGCGAGCGCGTCGGCGTCGACGAGCAGGGCCTTGGCGGTGGCCTCCTGCACGTTCAGCACGGAGCGGATGATCGCCGGGATCTTCGGCTCGATGTTGTGGCACTGGTCCAGCATGAACGCGATGCCGGCCTCCTCGCCGAGCGCGTCGGCGGAGACGATCTCGTGCATGATCCGGAACAGCTGGAACGGGTCGGCCGCACCCACCATGAGGTCGTCGTCGGCGTAGAAGCGGGAGTTGAAGTCGAACGCGCCCAGCTTCCCGGCCCGCAGCAGGAACGCCACGATGAACTCGATGTTGGTGCCCGGCGCGTGGTGGCCGGTGTCGATGCACACCGTGGCCTTGGGGCCCAGCTCGATGCAGTGCGCGTACGAGGTGCCCCAGTCCGGCACGTCGGTGGTGTAGAACGCGGGCTCGAAGAGCTTGTACTCCAGCAGCATCCGCTGGTGGTCGCCAAGCCGGTCGTAGACCTCGGAGAGCGCCTCGGCGAGCCGGTCCTGCCGGGCGCGGATCGAGTCCTGCCCGGGGTAGTTGGTGCCGTCGGAGAACCAGAGCTTGAGGTCGCGGCTGCCGGTGGCGTCCATGATGTCGACGCACTCGAGCAGGTGGTCGGTGGCCTTGCGGCGCACCGCCGGGTCGGGGTTGGTGACCGAGCCGAGCTTGTAGTCGTCGTCCTGGAAGACGTTGGCGTTGATCGCCCCGATCCCGACGCCGTGGTCGGCGGCGTGCTTGGCGAGCGCGGCGTAGTCGTCGACCTTGTCCCACGGGATGTGCAGCGCCACGGTGGGCGCCACCCCCGTGAGCCGGTGCACCACGCCGGCGTCGGCGATCTTCTCCTCGGGATTGCGCGGCACCCCGGGCTGGGCGAACACCTTGAACCGCGTGCCGGAGTTGGCGTAGGCCCACGACGGGGTCTCGATGCGCTGCTGCCGCAGGGCGGCCCGGACGTCTCTCACCTGTCGTTCTCCGTTCTCCGGCAGCTGGTCCTCCAGGTGGAAGACCTCCTCGAGGACAAGGAACCCCTCGTCCGGTGCCCGGCCGTCGAGGCCGGTGAAGTACTGCGCCATCTCGGCCTGCCAGCGGGCGTTCACCTCGGTGCCGGCCATGGCGCGCTGTGCGGCGGCCAGGTCGTCGCACTCGACGTACCCCACGAGCAGGCCGTCCTCGCGGACGTGCAGCGAGTAGTTCCGCCAGCCGGTGTCGCGCAGCGCCGCGAGCATCTCCGGCCAGACGGCACGGTGGCGCTCCTTGTACTCGTCCAGGCGGTCGGGCCGGACCTGGAGCAGGAAGCAGTACCGCAAGCGTTCGGCCCCCCATGCGACGACGTCGGCGACGGAATGAAACCTTTCAAATCACCCTACGGTGCAGCGACGGGAGGCGTCAACGGGCGCCTCGCACGCGACCGGTCAGCGACGACCGCACCAGGCCCATCTCGCAGAAGGCTGGGAAGTTCCCACCCGACGACGTGAGATTTGGGTCTTGTTGACGGTCCGTGGCGACGCTAGCCTCCCGCCTTAATACGTTTCAAAGCCCGGCGTCGACGAGGACGAGGAGAGCCATGGCCGCACCGGATTCCGTCGGCGTGCAGTCCGGCGGGGACGACGCGACGATCAGCCGTCAGCAGTGGAAGTGGTCCGTGCTCGCCGCGATGGCGTCCTACCTGGACGCCGGTTCCATCGTGGCGCTCGGGGCCGGGCTCACCCTGTTCCAGGCGGAGCTGGGGCTGTCGAGCTTCGGCGTCGGGGCGCTCGCGGCCATCGGGCCGAACGCCATCGGGTGCGCCATCGGCGCGTTCATCGGTGGCCGGCTCGGCGACAAGCTCGGCCGCAAGCGCATCTACAAGTGGGACCTGCTGGTCTACGCGGTGGGCATCCTGCTGATCGCGTTCGCGGTGGACCCCGCGATGCTGTTCGTCGGCACGTTCGTCGTCGGCGTCGCGGTGGGTGCCGACGTGCCCACGTCGCTCGCGCTCGTCGGCGAGTTCGCCCCGGCCAAGGGACGCGGCCGGCTCATCGGCCTCACCCAGGTTGCGTGGAGCCTCGGCCCCGTCGTCGTGCTGCTGCTGGCGCTCGCGCTGAGCCCGATCGGCCTGCTCGGCACGCGCATCGTGTTCCTCCACCTCGCGCTCGTGGCGCTCGTGACGTGGGCGCTGCGGCGCGGCATGGTCGAGTCGGCGCGCTGGACGGCCGCCGCGGGCCGCGCGCGCTCCGCGGGTGACCAGGTGGCGGCGCTGTTCCGCGGGCCGAACCTGCGCGCGCTCGCCTGGACGGCCTCGATCTACACGTTCTGGGGCCTCGCGGCCGGCACGGCCGGCATCTTCACCCCGTACGTCGTGGAGACGCTCGGGGCGGGCACGCAGGCCGCGGGGGTGGCGCTGTCCTGCGCCGGCTTCGTGATCACGATCTTCTCGACGGTCTTCGTCTTCATGCGCTTCAACGACCGCAGCTACCGCACGCGGCGGATGATGTGGGGCATCGGCGCGGTGTTCCAGGTGGCCGCCTACGCGATCTTCCTCGTGCTGCCGTTCACCGTGCCGGTGGTGGTCGCCAACGTCGTGCTCTGGGGCATCGGCGCCTCGCTGGCGGGCGAGCCGACCTACAAGGTCTTCAGCCAGGAGCTGTTCCCGACGATGCTGCGCGGCACCGCGCAGGGCTTCACCTTCGGCGTGGCCCGCACGCTGCTGGGCATCTGGTCGTTCTTCGTGCCGGTGCTCGCCGCCGTCGAGATCGGCCCGGTGGCGTTGCTGCTCACCGTCTTCCTGCTGATCAGCGGCGTGATCGGGTTCTTCTGGATGCCCGACACCGTCGGCAAGTCGCTGGAGCAGATCGAGGCCGAGCGGGCCACCGCATGACGGGCGGGGTCGAGGACCTGCTCGCCCGGTTCACCGACCCCGGCCCGCAGTACGGCCCCCTGCCCATCTGGTGGTGGAGCGGCGCCCGGGTCACCCGGGAGCGGCTGCGGGCGCAGATGGAGCGGCTCGTGGCGGGGGGCGTGCGGCAGGCCGTGGTGCTCTGCCTCGCGCCCACCGGGCCGATGTTCGGATCGGTGGCCGACGATCCGCCGTTCCTCTCGCCGGAGTGGCTGGAGCTGTTCGACGCCGCCTGCGCCGACGCCGAGGAGCTGGGCTTCACGCTCTGGCTCTACGACCAGATCGGCTTCTCCGGTGCCAACTTCCAGGGCCGCCTGGTGGCGGCCGAGCCGGAGTTCGCCGGGCGGGCGCTGTTCCGGACCGAGCGCGACGGCACGGACGTGGCGCTCAGCCCGCCCGCCGGGCACGAGCCGCTCGCCGCCTACGCGGTGCTGCCGGACGGCGAACGGGTCGCCGTCCCGCTGGAGGGCGGCGCTGCCCGCTGGACCGGCCCGCACGCGCGCGTCGTGCTCGTCCACGCGGGTACCAGCGGATTCGACTACTTCTCCCCCGCGGCGTGCGCGGCGCTGCTGGATCAGGTGCACGGCACCATGGAGAAGGCCGTCGGCCACTGGTTCGCGCGAGCGGGCCGACGTCGTCCTGCGGGGGAGGCGCGCAGGGAGCGAGGAACGAGCGACCGAGCACCGGAGGAGCAGGACGGCGTCTCCCTGGGCCCGCGAGCACGCCGGAGCGAAGCAGAGGCCATCGAACACAGCGCGATCGGCGGCTTCTTCCAGGACGAGCTGCCCCCGATGCCCACGTGGGGCCACGACTTCGCGGCCACGTTCACCGAGGCGTACGGCTACGACCTGCTCCCGCAGCTCTGGGCGCTGTGGGAGCCGGACGCCTCCGCGGACGCAGCGGCGGTGCGCCGCGACTACCACGCCCACCGCGCCGCGCTCGCCCGCCGCGGCTTCTTCGACCAGCACGACGCCTGGTTCGCCGAGCGCGGCCTGGTCTGCGGGTTCGACCAGGCCTCCCCGGCCCGCGAGGGCGACCCGGTCGGCGGGGTGCACGCCTACGGCGACTACCTCGGCCTGCACCGCGGCTACGCGGCGCCCGGCAGCGACCACTGGGGCGACGCCAAGGTCCACAGCTCCCTCGCCCACGCAGGCGGCCACGAGCGCACCTGGATCGAGGCGTTCCACTCCTCCGGCTGGGGCGGCACCCTCGAGGAGACATACGACTGGCTCGCGGCGTTCCTGCGCCGCGGCGCCACCCTCTACGACCCGCATGCCGTCTACTACTCCACGGTGGGCGGCTGGTGGGAGTGGGCACCGCCGTCCACCTGCTGGCGCCAGCCGTACTGGCCCTCCTACCCGGTGTTCGCCACGGCCGTGGCGCGCCTGTGCGCGGTGCTCACCGCGGGCGAACACGTGGCCGACGTGCTGCTGCTCTCCCCCACCACCACCGCGCAGGCCCACGTCACGCTCGCCGGCCCGCTCCCGGACGCCGAGCGCGCCAGCCGCGTGTTCCACGAGCTGAACGGCGTGAACTCGTGGCTCTCGGAACGCCGCGGGGTGCTGGAGCGGGCGGGCGTCGACCACGACGCGCTCGACGAGGCCACGCTCGCCGCGGGTGAGGTGCGCGCGGGCGCGCTCCGGGTGGGCGCCGAGGACTTCCGCACCGTGGTCCTGCCCGCGGTGTCGGCGCTGCACGCAGGCGCGGCGCAGCGGCTGCTCGATTTCGCGGCCGCGGGCGGCCGGGTGCTCTGCGTCGAGCGCGCGCCGGACCTGTTCCCCGGCGACGACGCGGGTGTGGCCGAGCGGTTCGCGGCGGCCGTCGCCGACGGGACGATCACGCTCGTCGGCACCGCCGAGGACGTGCCGGCCGCGGTGCGGCACGGGCCGGTGCGCGTGCGGGCCGACGCGCCGTTCCTGCTGCGGCGCCACGGCGACGCCCACGTCCTCGCCCTCACCGCGCACGACGAGCACACCGGCACCGAGGCGCCGATCCTCGACCTGCACGGGTCCTGGCTGGAGAGCGGCTTCACCTGGCAGGGCTACAACGACGCACTGCGGTCCACGGGCTACCGGTTCCGCCCGCCCGGCGACCGGGTGGCGCACGTGCGCGTCGCGGGGATCGACCGGCCGCGGGCGCAGAGCTGGTCGCCGGGCACGGGACGGCGCACCGAGCTCGACGTCACGGCCGCGCAGGACGGCGCGTGGGAGCTCACCGTGCCTTTCGACGACGGCGCCGTCGCGCTCGTCGTCCTCGCCCCCGGGCTCCCGGACGCGACGGCCGACCCGCTCGGCCCGGTGGAGGAGACGATCCCGCTGCCCGGGCCGTGGCGGGCCCTGCCGGAGTCCACGTTGGACAACCGCTGGGGCGACCTCGCCGCCGCCGACCGCGGAGGCGTCCTCCCCATCGAGGCCTGGCGCCTGGAGCACGCCACGACCCCCGCCCCCGAAGGGCAGGAAAGCCACATTCAGGGCCTCTCCGGCCCTGAATGTGGCTTTCCTGAACCCCCGTGGACGCCCGTCACCGCCTCATTCGGGACCTTCGCCCTCGTCCGCGGGCCCTGGGGCGACGGCACGCCGCCGCCGTGGCGGCCCGTCGAGTGGTCCCTCGCGCGAGGGCTGCGCGACGACCCCGCGCACGCCGAGACCCTCGGCCCCAAGGGCCGGGTGCCGGAGGAGTTCCTCGACTGGCGGCACGTCGCTGCGGGCGAGCGGGTGGCCGTGCGCACGCACCTGCCGCTGCCGGACCGGCCGGGCCTGCTGCTCGCGATGGGGGCCGGGGCGCCGCGGCGGGTGCTGGTGGACGGCGCCGAGGTGCCGGTCGACGGCGCGGGGCACCTGTCGTTCAGCCCTCTCCCGGCCGGCCGCACCGTCGCCGTCGAGATCGAGCTGACCGCCGAGCGCGACGGCCCGCTGCGCGCGGGCTTCGCCGTGGTGACCGACGCGGACGCCTACCGCCGCCCGGAGTGGATGCTGCCCGGGGGGCCGGTGGTGGTGGGCGGGTCGGCCGACCTCGTCCTCGACCTCCCGCTCGACGCGGTGGCCGCCGACGCGCGGGTGCACGTGGGCTCGGACGGGGCGTGCCAGGTGCTCGTCAACGGTGTGGAGGTGGGCCGTCAGGGCGACTTCCAGCCCTACCCCGGCCACCGCGAGGTCCGGGTGCACGACTACGACCTGGGCCCGCACCTGCGCGCCGGCGTCAACGAGGTCGTGCTCCGGGTGACCAACCAGGACGGCGAGCCCACCGCGGCCACGCTCGACTCCCCCGGTCTCGGGGTGTGCAGCGGGCCCGGGTGGCGTGCGCGGCGCGACGACGTGGCGGTGCCGCTGGTGCTGCGCCGCCGCCACCCGGGCGATCCGGCGTTCGTCTGCGCGGTCACGCGCCCCCACCCGCTTCCGGGTGCGGCGTGGCTGGACCCGGCCGCCGCCGGGCGCGGCGTGGTGCTGCCGGTGGTGCCGGACGTCGCGCCGGGCCCGGAGCGCACCGAGTGGCTGCGGCTGCGCGTGCCCGCGGGCACGGTGGGGCTGCGGGTGCCGACCACGTTGCCGGTGACGGCGTTCCTGGACGGCGCCGCGTTCACCCCCGTGGACGGGGTCGTGCGGCTGCCCGCTCCCGCCCCGCACGGCACCGATGTGCTGCTGCGCCTCATCGCGCGCGACGGCAGGCGCGGCGGCGCGCTGCTGGACGGCCCCGTGGAGCTCGAGGTCGTCGAGGCCGAGGTGCCGCTCGTGGCCTGGGAGGAGCTGGGGTTGCGGGCCCTGGGCGGGCAGGTGACCTACCGGACCGCGCTCACCGTGGCCGCGGGCGGGCGGTGCGTGCTCGACCTCGGCGAGGTGCGCGGCACCGCGGACGTCCGGGTCAACGGTGCGCTCGCCGCGCGGCTGGTCTGGGGGCCGTGGCGCGCCGAGGTCACCGACCACCTGCGCCCGGGCGGGAACGAGATCGAGGTGGTGGTGCGCGGCACGCTCGCCGGCTACCTCGACGACGCCTCCCCCACCGCGGGCGTGTACGCGGGCCAGGTCCGGACGGGCCTGTTCGGCCCGGTCGTGCTGCGCAGGCACCGGGACCCCTCGTGATCAGCGGGGCGCGTCCGGCGGGGTTGCGGCCCCGGGAGCACTAGACTGGATCCGTTCAGAGGTCTCGGGAGGCGGTCGTGACGGCGGGGACGAGCCCACGAGGCGTCCCGAGCATGAAGGACGTGGCGCTGCGCGCCGGCGTCTCGCTCGGCACCGTGTCCAACGTCCTCAACCGCCCCGAGCTGGTGAGCGACCGCACCCGGCAGCGGGTGCTCGCCGCGATCGCCGACCTGGGTTTCGTGCGCAACGAGTCGGCGCGCCAGCTGCGCGGCGGGGGCAGCCGCACGCTGGCCTACGTCGTGCTCGACACGTCCAACCCGTTCTTCACCGACGTGGCCGAGGGCGTGCAGGAGGCGGCGGACGCCGCGGGTCTCGCGCTCTTCCTGTGCAACAGCGCCGAGAGCGACGCCCGGCAGACGAGCTTCCTCGACCTGCTCGAGCAGCAGCGGGTGGAGGGGGTGCTGATCACCCCGGTGGACGTCACCGACCCGCGCATCGCGGCGCTGGCCGGACGCGGCACGCCGGTGGTGATCGTCGACCGCGGGGCCGGTCCGGACGGCTGCTCCGTGGCCGTCGACGACGTGCTCGGCGGCGAACTCGCCGTCACGCACCTGCTGGAGACCGGCCACCGCCGCATCGCGTTCGTCGGTGGCCCCCGCGCGATCGGGCAGGTGGCGGACCGGATCGCCGGGGCGGAGAAGGCCGCAGCCCGCGCGTCGGGCGCGGAGCTGGTGATCCTGGAGACCGCGGCGCTCAACGTCGCCGAGGGGCGCCGGGCCGGGGAACGCATTGCCGGGATGCCCGCGGCGCGGCGTCCGACGGCGGCGTTCTGCGCCAACGACCTGCTCGCGCTCGGGCTGCTGCAGCAGATGGTGCGCCTGGGCCTGCGCGTTCCCGACGACCTCGCGATCGTCGGCTACGACGACATCGAGTTCGCCGAGGCCGCCGCCGTGCCGTTGACCTCGGTGAGCCAGCCCCGCCAGCTGCTGGGGCGCACCGCCGCCGAGCTGCTGCTCGAGGAGGCCCGCACCCCGGAGAGCCACGAGCACCAGCAGGTGGTCTTCGCCCCCGAACTCGTGGTGCGCGCGTCCACGCGGCTGCGGCCGGCCTGACACCCCGTCCCGAATGCGGGACCCGCTTCGGGGCCCGCAGCGGGCATCGGTAGCGTCTGGCCCCACCGTTCGGGGGAAGGGGTCGGCAATGGCGTGGTGGTCCCGCGAGGGACGCGATCGTGGATCGGCCCGCCAGCGGGACCGGCGGGAGGATGCCGCCGCCCTCGCCGAGCGCAACGCCGACGGCGTCAGCTACTTCGCGGCCGGCCGGGTGGCCGAGGCGATCCCCCGGTTCGAGGACGCCTACGAGGGGTGCATCGGCACGTTCGGCGGCGACCACCCGCACACGCTCACGGTGGCGGGCAACCTCGCCGCGGCGTGCGTGGCCGCCGGGGAGCGGCGCGGCCTGGAGCTGATGGCCGCGAACCTCGCCGACCGGGTGCGCGTGTTCGGCGACGACGACCCGCGCACGCTCACCGCGGCCGACGCGCTGGCCTCGGCCTACCGTCTGGCGGGGCAGGCGAGCGATGCGGTGGAGCTGTCCACGCGCGTCACGGCGGAGCGCCGCCGGGTGCTCGGGCCCACCCACCCGGACACCCTCGTCTCCCGCATGGGGATGGCGCTGGCGCGGGCCGCTTCCGGGGACGTCCTGGCGGCCCTCACGCTGCTCGAGGTCGCGCTGCACGACGCGGAGCAGGCGCACGGCGCGCGTCACCAGCACACGATCGCGCTGCGGGCGAACGCCGCGGGCTGCCTCGCCGCGCTCGACCGCGCCGACGAGGCCGTCGTGCTGTTCCGGCAGGCCTTCGAGGACGCGTCGGCGCTGCTCGGCGCGAACCACCCCGACACGGTCGCGCTGCACGACGAGCTGTCGGCCGTCCTTCAGGACGGTGCGCCGCGCAGCGCGGCGAGCAGCTCCGACTCGACCTCCGCGAACCGCGTCGAGGTGATCAGCTCGACCTGACGCGGGCGGGGCAGGTCCACCACCACCTCCCGCCGCACGCGGGTCGGGCGCGGGCCGAGCACCAGCACGCGGTCGGACAGGAACGCCGCCTCGCGGATGTCGTGCGTGATCAGCAGGACGGTCCAGCCGAAGCGGGCCCTGACCTCCTCCAGCCAGCTCTGCATGTCGGTGCGGGTGAGGGAGTCGAGCGCGCCGAACGGTTCGTCGAGCAGCAGCACGGCGCGGTCCTGCACGACGGTGCGCAGCAGCGCGGCCCGCTGGCGCATCCCGCCCGAGAGCTCGTGCGGCCGTGCCGACTCGAAGCCCTCCAGGCCGAACGGCGCGAACAGCGGGCGGGCCCGTTCCCGGGCCGCGCGCCGCGACATGCCGGCCACCTCGAGGCCGAGCGTGGTGTTGTCGAGCACCGTGCGCCACGGGAAGAGCAGGTCGCGCTGGGGCATGTAGGCGACGTGGTCGACGCGCCCGGTGGCGTCGTCGCCGTCCACCAGCACGCGCCCCGCGTCCGGGAGCTCCAACCCGGCGATCGCGTTGAACAGCGTGGACTTCCCGCAGCCGCTCGGCCCGATCACCGAGACGAACTCCCCCGGCGCCACGTCGAACTCCACCCCGTCCAGCACGGGGAGGGGACCGGGGAACGCCTTGTGCAGGCCGTCGACGGCGAGCTTGCGGTCAGCCACGGCGCCACCAGGGGATCACGAGCCGCTCCACGGCGTAGGTCAGCAGGAACAGCGTCACCGACAGCAGAGCCGTGACCAGCACGGCGGCGAGCACGAGGTCGGTGCGGAAGGAGTTCTTCTGCAGGCTCATGAAGATCCCCAGCCCGGCCGTGGCCCCGACGTACTCGGCGAAGATCGCGCCGGTGACGGCGTAGGTGATGCCGATGCGCAGCGCCGTGAAGAACCGGGGCATGGCGCCGGGCAGCCGCACGTAGCGGAACTGCTGCCAGCGCGTGGCGCCCATGCTGCGCAGGAGGTTGGTGGCCTGCCGGTCGGTGGCGGCGAACCCCTCGATCAGCCCGACCGTGATCGGGAAGAAGGTCACGAGGGCGATCACCACGACCTTCGGGAACAGGCCGAACCCGAACCAGATGATCAGCAGCGGGGCGATCGCGATGATCGGCAGCGTCTGCGAGGCCACGAGCAGGGGCGTGAGGGCGCGGCGCAGCCACGGAGAGAAGTCCACCGCGATGGCGATCGCCCAGCCCAGCGCCAGCGACACCGCGAACCCGACTGCGGTGACCTGCAGCGTGGGCACGGTGTGGGCCCAGATCTGGTCGCGGAACGCCCAGCCCTGCTCCAGCACCCGCAGCGGCGAGGGCAGCACCTGCGGCCGCACGTCGGCCGCGGTGACGTACCACTGCCACGCCACGAGCCCCGCCGCCACGAGCACCAGCGGCGGCACCGCCCGCCCCCACACCCGCGAGTCTCCCGTCCCGACCGCCCGAGTCCCGCGTTCCACCGGGGCGAGTCCCCCGTGGCGTCGCGGTGAGATCCCCGTTTCGGCGGTGCCGCCGTCAGGCCGGCGGTGCGAGGTAGTCATCGGTGAACCAGGTGGTGAAGTCGGGACGCTCGGTGAGCGGGCCGCCGTCCGGCCCGACGAGCACGCCGGAGTCGAACACCCACCCCGAGTAGCCCGCCCACATCTGTGCCGTCTGCGTGCCCACGCGGCCGTTCTCGTCGCGCAGGAACCGCTCGGCGAGCATCTCCTGGCTGCGCGTCACGAGCTCCGGCTCGGTGAACGCTCCGGGGTTGGCATCCATGAGCAGCTGGGCGGCGCGGTCCGGGTCGTCGGCCGCGAGCTGGTAGCCCCGCTGGGCCGCCTGCACGAACTTCGCCGCGAGGTCGGGGTGCTCGGCCAGCCAGGGCGAGTTCCCGATCAGCAGCACGTTGTAGGCGTCCGGGAAGCCGTAGTCGGTGTAGGAGAACGTCTTGAGCGGCTGCCCGCGCAGCTCCGCCTCGATGCCCTCCCAGGCCACGAACGGCTCGGTGAAGTCGACCTCGCCCGCGTAGAGCGCCTCGTAGGCGGCGGTGCCGAGCACGACCGTGTCGAACTCGCCCCTGCCGCCGTCGGCCTGGATGACGGCGCGCATCTTCGGCTCCTCGTAGGCGGCGCCGAACCCGCCGTAGGTCGTGCCGTCGAGGTCGCGGGGCGAGGTGATGTCGGCCCGGTCGGCCCGCACCGCGATCTGCGTGGCCCAGTGCTGCAGCACGGCCATGACGGAGGTGATGTCGGCGCCCGCCGCCTTCGAGAACGTGAAGGAGTCCTGGAAGCTGACGCCGAACTCGGCGGCGCCGGAGGACACGAGTGTGTCGGGCGAGGTGTTGTTGTACGGCAGGAGCTGGACGTCGAGGCCTGCTTCCTCGAACCAGCCCTCCTGCTGGGCCACGAAGAGCCCGGTGTGGTTGGTGTTGGGCGTCCAGTCGAGGGCGACGCGGACCGTCTCCGACCCGCTGCCGCCGCCGCAGCCGGCCAGCAGCAGAGCCAGCACCGCGCCGAGGGCGGCCAGGATCCGGGGGACGCGTACGGGTGCCACGAGTTCCTCCCTACGCCGGTACTAACCGGGTCAGGTGCGAACGGTCAGCGGCCGGTCCTGCCGCCCTCTCAGCCTCGGAACGCGAGGCTCCCGTGGGTCGGCACGAGGATACGTCGTGGGGCGGCCCCGCTCACCCCGGCCCGCGGCCGAGTTCCCGCGCCCCGACCCCGCGACCGCGGCGCGAGCCGGTGTAGGCCCACGCCCGCAGCCTGCGCAGCGGCGGGGACGGGACCAGCTGCGGGTGGGTGTTGTGGACGGGGTCGAACGCCACCGGACCGCCCTCGTGCGGCGCCTCGAGCACGAGCCGCCCGACGGCACGGGTGACGCCGTGCTCCCGCTCGGTCAGGGTGAAGGCCATCGGCGCGGCGACGGTGGCGGGGTCGGCGCCCGAGGTCGCCAGCCGGTCCTCCGGCTCGAGGCCGAGCACCACCCTGGTGCCCGCGGCCGCGTACGGCATGAGCGTCGTGTACGGGCGCCGCGTCCACCCGTGCGACGGGACGAGCACCCGGTTGCCACTGGTGAAGAGCACGTCGAGCACGTGGCCGCCGATCTCGGTGCGCACGGCGACGCCGAGCAGGTCGGGCAGGCCGCCCGGCGTCCCGGCGCCCTTCGACAGCCGCACGAGCGCGGGCCGCTCGCCGGTGCCGCCGAGCGCGTTCGCGAGCACGGAGTCCCGCTCGGTCAGCGCGACGCGGGCGTCGAACAGGGCTCCGCGGGAGTGCAGCGCGGGCGCGGAGCGCCACCGCGCGACGCCCGCGAACGTCGCGGAGACGAGCTGGCGCAGACCGGGCACGGTGATGTCGTTCCCCGCCTTCCGCCGGGGGAACCGCTCAGCGCACCGCCCGTTCCCGCTGGAACGCCTGTTCTCGCTGGAACACGGTGAACAGGAACAGCAACGAGGGCACCAGGAGCAGGGCGCCCGCCCCGAGGACCCACAGCACCGTCGAGAGCACCGCGGGGTCGCCCGCCGCCGCGGCGACCGTCAGCCCGGGCAGCATGATCGGGTACTGCGCGACACCCCAGCCCCACAGGACCGCGGTGACGGCCAGCGCCGCGGTCAGGCGGACGAGCACGTAGCGGCGGGCGACCAGCAGCCCGAGCGACGCGACGCCGGCGAGCACGCTGACCACGGCGACCGGGAGCGCGCGGCCCGTGAGCCCGGCGAGGAGACCGGGTGCGTCCGCGCGGACGACCAGCAGCGCGGCGATCGTCGCGATGCCGACGAGCACACCGGTGCCGAGCGCCCGCCTGCGGAATCCCTCCGCGAGCTGGTCCCGCCCGGCCCGCCGGGCGTCGGCGCAGAGGAATACGGCGGCGAGGTACGCGGTGGTCCCGACGGCGAGCACGCCCGCGGTGGCGGACGTGGGGTTCCACCAGCTGCTGATGATGTCGCCCGCACCGATCCGCGCCGGTACGCGCCCGGACGCGACGGCGCCGACGACGGTGCCGAGGAAGAACGGCGTGACCACCGAGGAGAAGGCGAACGCGGCGCCGTAGAGGCGCTGCAGCGCGAGCTCCTCGCTCGCCTTGCGGAAGGCGAAGGCCGCTCCCCGCGCGATGATGCCCAGCGCCGCGAGGGTGAGCGGGATGTAGAGGGTGGCGGCGAACGGGGCGAACGCGGCCGGGAACGCCGTCCAGAAGAGCGTGATCACGAAGATCAGCCACACGTGGTTGGCCTCCCAGACCGGGCCGATCGAGTGCTCGATCAGCTCGCGCTGCGGCCGCCCGCGCTCGGTGCCGCCCGCGAGCAGGTCCCACAGGCCGGCCCCGAAGTCGGCGCCGCCGAGCAGCGCGTACAGGGTGAGCCCGATCCAGAGGATCGCGAGCAGCGCGTCGGCGGCGGTCACCGCGCACCCGCCCGCTCCTGCGGCGCCACCGGGCCGCGGCGGGCCAGCCGCCGCAGCACCGCCACCGTCGCGACGGTCAGCACCACGTAGACGGCCAGCACCGTCACCAGACCGGCCACGAGCCCGGGATGCGGGTTGACCGCGTCCCGGGTGAGCAGCACGCCGTAGACGACCCACGGCTGGCGGCCGACCTCGGTGACCACCCACCCGGCCTCGAGGGCGAGCGCGGCGGCCGGCCCGGCGAGCACGGCCGCGCGCAGGAACCAGGGCGAGCGGGGCAGGTCGCGCCGTCGCCACCAGGTCCACGCGAGCCACGCGCCGAGGGCGACCAGCGCGAACCCGATCCCGACCATGATCTGGAAGCTCCAGTGCACGACGTTGACCGGCGGGCGCAGGTGCGGCGGGGCCTGGTCGAGGCCGAGCACCACGGCGTCCGGGTCCCAGTGCGCCAGCAGCGAGAGCGCGTTCGGGATCTCCAGCGCGTAGCGCAGCTCGCCGTCGACGAAGACGCCGCCGAGCGAGAGCGACGCACCGGCGGTGCTCCGGGCGATCCCCTCGATCGCGGCGAGCTTGAGCGGCTGGTACTCGGCGAGGAAGCCCGCCGCCCAGTCGCCGACCACGACCTGCACGGGGGCGAGCACGGCCGCCACGGTGAACGGGACGAGGAACCCGAGCCGGTGGTGGCGGTCCCGCCGCCCCCGCAGCAGCCCGACGGCGTACACCGAGGCCACGCCGAACCCGGTGACCATGAACGCCGCGACGATCATGTGGACGGTCTGCGGGGGCGTCGCGGGGTTGAACATCGCCTCCCACGGCCGCACACCGGTCACCCGGCCGTCGACGAGGTCGAAACCCCGCGGCTGGTTCATCCACGCGTTCGCCGTGACGACGAAGAAGGCCGACGCCACCCCCGCGACCAGAACCGGGACGCCGGTGAGCACGTGGATGCGCGGCGGCAGCCGGTCCCACGCGTACAGCCAGATGCCCAGGAAGATCGCCTCGATGAAGAAGGCGAACCCCTCCAACGCGAAGGGCAGCCCGATCACGTCGCCGAAGGTGCCCATCAAGCCGGGCCACAGCAGCCCCATCTCGAAGCTGAGGATCGTGCCCGACACCGCACCGACCGCGAACAGCACGCCCATGGAGCGCGCCCAGGTGCGGGCGAGGCCCTCCCACGCCGGATCGCCGGTCCGCAGCCCCCGCCACTCCGCGAAGACCGCGAGGCCGGGCATGCCCACGCCGAAGCACGCGATCACGATGTGCCACCCCAGGGAGAAGCCCATCTGCGTGCGCGCCGCCACCAGGTCACCCGGCGTCGCGGCGGCCGCGAGCCAATCCGGAACGCCCATGGCACCTCCCCGTCGCCGCAGGGCTACCCGCGTGCGGCCGAGTCACGCAGGCGCGCTTATTCCTGCAGTGCCCCTTGTCACAATCGCCCACCTCGGGTATCGCGCGTGATCCTCCGGTTGTCGACAACACCGTGACCTGCGAGGACACGAAATCGACAACGGGCCTCCGGACGCGGGGCGACCCCGAATCTGAGACGATCTCAGGGCCCGTTGAGATAGTGTTGATCGCGTAACGGGTTCCACCGGCGATCAGCCGGTCAGCGGTAGAGAGACGACCGATCTCGACTCCCGGAGACGGGAGCCGTCCGGCGGGGGCGCAACACCGGACGACTTCAGCGGGGGCTGGCACCGGCCGCACCGACGATCGGCACGACCTGCACGGATGCACTCGAGCACCCGCCGCCCACGGGGTGCTCGGGCATGCCCGCGTGCCCGGTCGGCGACGACCGAACACGAGCTGATCTTCGGACGACGGCGTCCGGCCGTCCGTTTCCGAACACCGGATCCGAGGTGACCTTTCCTTCCCTCGGATCGCCCGTCAAGAGGGGGAAGAATTTCGTGAAGACCAGGATTTTCATCGTCGGTTCCGGGGTCGTCGGTGCCGCGACGGGTGAGGGTTTCCTGAAGGCAGGCCACGACGTCACGTTCGTCGACATCTCCGAGGTCCGCGTGCGGGAGCTGCGCGACCGCGGGTGGGACGCGCGCACCACCATCGACCTGGCCGACGAACCCGAGTCGCTGATCTTCCTGACGCTGCCCACGCCGAACGACGGCCACCGCTACGACCTGTCCGCGTTCAGCGCGGGCACCGCGTCCGTGGGCGAGGCCCTCGCCGGCTCTGCGGCCCGCCACGTGGTGGTCGTGCGCTCCACCGTTCCCCCGGGCACCACCGAGGGCCTGGTCAAGAACACCCTGGAGGAGCACTCCGGGATGAAGGCCGACGAGGGCTTCGGGCTGGCCTCGAACCCCGAGTTCCTGCGCGCGGTCTCCGCGGCCGAGGACTTCGCCAACCCGTGGATGACCATCATCGCCAGCCGCGACCCGCAGAACGTCGAGCGGCTGCGCGCGGTGCTCGCCCCCTTCGGCGGCGAGCTGCGCACCTTCTCGAACCCGGCCGAGGCCGAGTTCATCAAGAGCGCGCACAACATCTACAACGCCACCAAGATCAGCTTCTGGAACGAGATGTGGCTCGTCGCCCAGCAGCTGGGCCTCGACCTCGACCCGATCGCCGCCACCGTGGCGCGCTCGGCCGAGGGCTCGATCAACCCCGAGTACGGCATCCGCGGCGGCGCCCCCTACGGCGGGGTCTGCCTGCCCAAGGACACCCAGGGCTTCCTCGGCTTCGCCGACACCGTCGGCGTGGACATGCCGCTGCTGTCGGCCGTGGTCGAGGTCAACGACCGGCTCGCCGCCATCGTCGACCACGAGGTCGAGACCGCAGCCCACGCCGACGCCGGTGACCTGCGCGAGCAGAGCATGGCCGCCACCACCACGGGGCAGCGCGAGTCGGCATGAACCTCCCGATCTACTACTACGTGCTGGGCACCCCGCTCGGGGTGCTCGGCCTGATCCGCTGGGGCACCTGGCTCGTGCGCCGCATCCCCGCGGTGCTCTACAAGCCCGTGATCAACGAGCACCGGCTGCCGCTGTCGATCGTGGTGCCGGTGTACCAGGAGGACCCGGAGATCCTGGCGACGGCCATCGAGTCCTGGCTGGCCAACGACGTCGAAGAGGTCATCCTTGTCATCGACGCCTCCGACACCACCTGCCAGGACGTGGCGGCCCGGTACCCGGTCACCGTGCTGATCACCGACGTACCCGGCAAACGCGACGCCCTGCGCCGCGGCTGGCGGGCCGCGCGCACCGAGCTCGTGGCCCTCGTCGACTCCGACACGATCTGGGCCGACGACGTCGCCGTCGAGGTCGCCAAGCCGTTCGCCGACCCCCGCATCGGCGGCGTCGGCACCCGGCAGTCGGTGTACGGATCGCGGGGCTTCCTCGCCCGGATCACCGACATGTTCCTCGACCACCGCTACTTCGACGAGAACGCCGCGCAGTCGCTGCTCGGCAAGGCCGTCTCGTGCCTCTCCGGTCGCACCGCCGTCTACCGGCGGGAGCTGCTGCTGGACATCGAGGACGACTTCATGAACGAGACGTTCTGGGGCGTGCAGTCGCTGTCCGGCGACGACAAGCGGCTCACCACGCTCGTGCTGGAGCGCGGCCACCTCACCTACATGCAGCGCACCGCGGAGGTGTGGTCCACGTTCCCGGACCGCTGGCGCACGTTCTTCCGCCAGCGGCTGCGCTGGGCCCGCAACACCTGGCGCTCGGACATGCGTGCGCTGTCCAAGCCGTGGGTGTGGCGCCACCCGTTCCTCGCCTACACGATGATCGACAAGGGTGTCAGCTCGTTCACGCTGCTGCTCGGGCCGATCGCGATGGGCTACGCCCTCGTCACGCAGAACTGGATCCTCGCGGGCGTGCTGCTGCTGTGGTGGCAGGTCAGCCGCGCGGCCAAGCTGGCACCGCACATCCGGCGCCGGCCCTCCAGCTTCTTCTTCGTGCTGGGCTACGTCGTCGTCTCCTGGCTGATGGCCATCATCAAGATCACCGCGCTGGTCACCATCCGCAAGCAGGCCTGGCTCACCCGCCAGGTCGCGGTGGAGAACGGCGAGGTCGTGCGCACCGCCGGCGCCGGCGCCGACATCGGCCGCCACGACGACGACAACCGCGACCACGACGACCACGACAACGTCATCCCCCTCAGGAGGGCCGCGGCATGAGCACCGGTGCCACCAGCAGACGGTGGACGGTGAGGATCCTCGCTGCGGGCATCACCACCGCCGTGGGCCTCGGGCTCACGGCGGGCACGGCGGTCGCCGCCACCCCGGCCGTCCCGGCGGTCGCCCAGCAGACGGCGGCGGTCGCGCCCACCCAGGTGGTCACCCCGGACACCGCGGCGTCGGTGCGCCGCTCGTGGGAGTCGCGCGGGCGCCCGCACCGAATGGCGGTCCTGCGCGACTACCGCATCGACGTGGTCACCGACGGCCGGGTCACCCGCCAGGTCGGGCACGCGGGCGGCACCGTGGGCATCGCCACGCTCAGCCGGGCGCTCCCCTCGCGCTGGCTGACCGTCAGCGGCGGCACCGCCACCCTCGACGCCACCCTGGTGCTGACCAGCGGCGTCTCCCTGCAGCTGGGCGGGTCCGGCAGCTCCCTGCAGACCCTGCAGCTGGCGGGCGGCGACTCACCCGCCGACGCCGCGTCGATCCACACCGGTGGTGGCCGGGTCGACCTGGTTGGCCTCACGGTCACCTCCGTCGACCCCGGGACCGGGCAACCATTGCCCGCCACCGCCAAGGGCCGCCCCGCGATCGTGGCGTCGGGCGGTGGCCGGCTCGAGGTCGCCGACGTCACCGTCAACGACCTCGGTGCCGTGAGCGACGGCGCCCCCGGCGACGAGGGCGACCGCGGCACCGCCGCCATCGAGTTCCACACCGGCAGCACCGGCTCGCTCGTGCGCACCACCGTCGCGCGCGCCAGCACCGGCGTCGAGCTGTCGCACTCCGACGGCGTGCACATCGAGCAGCTCACGGTCTCCGACTCCGCCGAGGACGGCCTCGTGCTCGCGGGCGACCGGGGCACCACGATGAGCGGCATCCGGGCCACCGGCAACGGCGCCAACGGCGTGCTCGTGTCCGGGGAGAGCGGCGGCCGCCCGATCACCGGCATCAGCACCAACGCCAACGGCGCCTTCGGCGTCGCCGTGGTCGGTGAGAACGGCACCCAGGTGACCGGCGTCGACACCATGGCCGACGACGCGGGCGGGCTGCGGATCTCCCGCTCGACGAACCTCACGGTCAGCGGCTACACGGCCACCGACCAGCGCATGGGCGTGTTCACCCACGTCCACAGCACCGGGATCGTGCTCGACGGGCTGCGCACCACGGGCGGCGCGCGCGGCCTGGTCGTCGAGAAGAGCACCAGCGGGCTCGAGGCGAAGAACTCGACGTTCACCGGCGCCCGGGTGGCCGGCGTGGCCGTCAACGGCAACGACATCGCCCTCAACGACGTCCACGTGGCCGACTCCCGCTCGGCCGTGCGCGTCGACCGCGGCGCCCACGACATCCGGCTCACCGGCCTCGCCGTCGAGGGCGGGCGCGACGGCCTCGTCACCGCGGCCGGCACGTCGGGCCTCGTCGTCACCGGCCTCACCGTCGCCGACGTCGAGTCCGACGCCGTGCGCAGCTTCACCCCGGACGCCCGCATCACGGGCGCGGAGATCAGCGGCGGCGGCACCGGCTTCGACCTCGCGGCGGGCGCCACGATCACCAACTCGACGGTCACCGCGGCCCGGGAGGGGATCCGCTCCCGCTCCCCCGAGATGGTCTACGCGTCCGGCGTCACCGTCGACACCACCGAGCTGGGCGTCAACAGCGCCGAGGGCAGCCCGTTCACCCTCGTCGACTCCAACGTCCACGCCCTCGAGTCGGTGCGCGGCCTGATCACCCAGCAAGGCACCAACGACCTCAGCCTCCCCCCGCTCAACCTGCTCGGCGCCATCGGCATCCCGCTGATCGTGCTCGCGGTGGTGCTCGAGGAGCTGCACACCTACCGGCAGCGGCGGCTCGGCCGGATCACCCGGCGTCGCACCCCGCGGCTCCCGGCGGAGGCATCATGACCGCGAACCGCGCACGCCACACGCTGGCGGCGCTCGTCACCGGCGTGGTGGCGGCCGTACTCCTCGCGGGGTGCGGCGCGCCCACCCCGCCACCGCTGGAACGTCGCGACGTCGCGGCACCCGCGGCCTCGGACCCCGCGCAGCCGTGCGTGCGGGAGGCCCCGGCGGCCGACGCCCCGGCGCAGGCCGAACCGGCGGGCCTCGACGCCCGCTACGACCCCGCACAGGGCGTGATCGACCTCGTCGCAGGCACCGGCGTCACGCTGCCCGCGCTCGCCGCCGCGGTGGGCGACCCGGCCGCGCTGCAGGAGGTGGCCCCGGGCGAGTGGCAGCTCGGCGCCGACCTCGTCGTGCGCGGCGGGGCGGCACTGCAGATCAGCGCGCCCGAGGTCCGCTGGCTCAAGCTCGCCAGCGCCCCCGGCCGCTTCGTGTCCCTCGAGGCGCTCGGCGGCACGCTCGACGTCACCGGCACCTGCGTCACCTCGTGGGACGAGGCGCAGGGCAGCGCCGACACCGGCTACGACGACGGGCGCAGCTTCCTGCTCGCCCGCGACGGCGCCCAGATGACGATCACGCACTCCGAGCTGCACTACCTGGGCCACGGCGACGTCGAGTCCTACGGCCTGTCCTGGCGCACGGCAGGCACCGGCGGGTCGATCACCGACAGCATCGTGTCGCACCTCTACTACGGCCTCTACACCTACGAGGTGAGCGGGCTGTCCGTGCTCGACAACGAGTTCCGCGACAACGTCCTGTACGGGATCGACCCCCACACCGGCTCCCGCGACCTGCACATCGAGCGCAACGTCGTGCACGACAACGGCAAGCACGGGATCATCCTCGCCGAGGACTGCGTCGACAGCGTCATCCGCGACAACGTCGTCTACCGCAACGCCCACCACGGGATCGTGCTGTACCTGCGGTCGGACCGGAACCTCGTCGAAGGCAACGAGACGTTCGACAACGCATCCCAGGGCATCAACATCAACGAGTCCGGCGACAACACCCTGCGCGACAACCGGGTGTACGACAACAAGGAGTCCGGCGTCGGCATCACGCAGCTGGCGGAGGGCAACGTCGTGCAGGGCAACCAGCTGCGCGGCAACCAGCAGGACGGCGTGCGCGTGGTCAGCGAGTCCGCCGACACCGCGGTGCGCGGCAACATCATCGCCGACAACGCCCGCTACGGGCTCTACGTCGACACCAGCGGCGCGATCGACGTCGCCGACAACACGATCACCGACAACCGCGACGGCGTGATGTCCACCGGCGAACCCGTCACCGCGGCCGGCGCCAACGACGTGCGCGGCAACAAGGAGTCCGACGTGGTGGAGAACAGGGGCTGACCCGGGGCGACGCCGCTCATGATCGCCGGTCTGGCGCGTTTTCCGACGCCTCGCGTCGGGTTTTGCGCCGGAGAAACGATCATGGTTTCTTTCCTGGGCCTCCTGGCGGCGACTGGCCGCACGGCGATCAGGGCCACACGGCGGATCTCACGGCGATCAAGGGCAAATGGTCGCTCCCAGAGATCATCTAGCGACCATTTCCCCTTGATCGACGCCCCCGGGCCGCCAATTTGGCCCATGATCAGAGAGTTGGCGCATTCCCGTGTCGAAAACGCCCGAGAATGTGCCAAACCCCTGATCATGACCGCGGAACCGGCCGGAGGTGGCGCCGCGCGCCCACCCGGGCAGGCCCCGGCCTGCCCACGCGGATGCCCGGGAGGGCCGCAGAGGCTCACGGGTCAAGGGTCCGCGCAGCGACGCCGAAGGCGCCCTTGAGGCGTGAGGAGCGGCCCCGCACGATGCGCGGCGCCACCGGGGGCCCCAGGCCTAACGTGGTCACCGCGGCGGCGACTCGAGGCCGAGGTCCGCGGAACGCAATCCGGGCCGTCACCCGCCCATGATCGGGGAGTTGGCGCATTCCCGGGTCGATTTCGCCCGATAATGCGCCGAAGCCGTGATCACGCCCGCCGGACCGGCCCACACCGCCGAGGACCGCGTCGACGTCTACACCGCTCCCAGCACCGGCTCGAACGCCAGCTCCGCCGCCCCCACGAGCTTGGCGTCGCGGCCGAGCGGGCTGGTCTCGATGCGGGTGCCGCCCACCGCGCGGCTCACGAGGCTGCGCTGGTGCACCTGCGTCCGGACGTGGTCGACCACCGCGGGCGGGAGCGCGGTGAACAGGTCGCCGAGGACCACCAGGTCCGGGGCCGTCACGTTGACGACCGTGACGAGGCCGATCGCCAGCCACTCGGCGAACTCGTCGAGGGGGCCGGGGAAGGGTGCGTCCGCGAGGGAGCGCAGCTCCGCCACCACGACGCCGCGCGGAGTGTCCTCGGGCAGCCCGAGCGCCCGGCACAGCGCGGCCTCCCCCACCTCGGTCTCCCAGCAGCCCTGGTTGCCGCAGTAGCAGTCGCGGCCGCCGGGGCGGACCACGAGGTGGCCGATCTCGCCGACGTACCCGCGGGTGCCCCGCAGCGGCCGGCCGGCGGCGATCACGCCGCCGCCGACGCCGCGGTCGGCGGAGATGTACACGAGGTCGTCGACGTCGTGCGCCTCGCCGCGCACGTGCTCCGCGAGCGCGCCCAGCTCGGCGTCGTTGGCCACCTGCACGGGGATCCGCAGCACGGCGCCCAGCCGGGTGCCGAGCGCGACGTCGCGCCAGCCCAGGTTGGGCGCCTCGTGCACCAGCCCGTCCTCGCGCCGCACGACGCCGGGCACGGAGACGGCCGCGCCGCGGGCGGTCACGGCGAGCTCGTCGGCGAGCAGCTGCGCCGACTCCGCGATGTGCGTGATCACCTCGCCGGGGGTGCGGGTGCGGTGGTGCAGGTTCCAGCTGTGCCGGCCGAGCACCTGCCCGCCGATGCCGACCATCGCCATCGCGACCTGCTCCACGCGCACGTCGATCGCGAGCACGACGGCCGCCTCCGGCTCGGGCAGCACCATCAGCGACGGCCTGCCCGCCCCGTTGCGCCGCGCGGGCACGGCCTCGGTGACCACCCCTGCCTCGGCGAGCCCGTCCACCACCGCCTTGATCGTGCTGCGGTTGAGCCCCAGCTCGGAGGCGAGCGTGGCACGCGTGCACGGCCCGGCGACGTGCAGGCGCCGGAGCAGGGCGGCGCGGTTGTGCCTGCGGGCCTCGTCGGGCCGGGCACCTGCCGTGACGGCGGACGCCCCGCCGCCGCCGTCACCGCCCCACGTGCGACTCACCTGCCGGCGACCGCCGATCGCCGCCGCGACAGCACGTCGACCCCCGCGGCGAGCAGGAGGACGACCCCGTTGACGAGGAACACCACCGAGGCGGGCTGGCCGAGCAGGCCGAGCCCGTTGTTCACGGTGGCGAGCACCGCACCACCGATCACGGCGTTGCTGACGCGCCCGCGCCCGCCGAAGAGCGACGTGCCACCGATGACCGCAGCGCCCACGGCGAACAGCAGCGTGTTGCCACCACCCGCGGCCGGGGACACCGAGCCCACCTTGGACGAGTAGACGATCGCGCCGATCGCCGCGCAGGCCGACCCGATCACGAACACCGTGGCCCGCACGCGCGTGACGTCGATGCCGGCCCGGCGGGCTGCCTCCCGATTGCCGCCGACCGCGTACACGTGGCGGCCGAAGCGGGTGCGGTCGAGCAGGTACGTGCCCGCCACCAGCAGGGCGAGCACGACGGGCACCACGTACGGCACACCCGCGATCGGCGTGGTGCCCGGCGAGCGGTCGAGCGTGAGCAGGAACGTGGCCACGGCGGCGAGCACCACCACGGCACCGACCTTCAGCAGCACGAGGCCGGTCGGCTGCGCCACCAGGCCGAGCTTGCGCCGCGACCGCTGCCGGTTCAGCAGCACCGCCGCGTAGCCGCCCGCGGCGACCAGGAACAGGACCCAGCTGCCGAGCGTGGACAGGTTGCCGTTGGCCACCGCGATGATCACGGGGTCGCGCAGGCCGAGCGTGCCGCCGTCACCGATGAGCTGCAGGATCACACCCTGCCACGCGATGAACAGCGCCAGCGTCACCACGAACGACGGCATCCCGAGCTTCGCCACCAGGAACCCGGTGAGGCAGCCGATCACCACACCCACGCACACCGCCAGCAGCATCTCCAGCCAGGGGTTGGGCGGGAACCCGATCAGCATCAGCAAGCCCGCCACCGCCGACAGCACCGCGCCGAACCAGATGCGCAGCATCAGCGCGGCCGCCACCGCGATCAGCACGACCACGAGGAACAGCACGAACACCGTGGTGCCCATGCCGCCGAGCAGGTTGCCGGAGCTCACCAGGTGCAGCGCCATCACCGCCGCCGCGAGCCCGGACGCGGTGCCGGCTGCGAGGTCGATCTCGCCGGTCAGCAGCACGAACACGAGGCCGATCGCGATGATCGTCTGCCCCGCGCCCTGCTGCAGCAGGTTGGCCAGGTTGAGCAGGCTCGGGAACGTGCCGCTCGTGTCGAGCACGGTGAACAGCACGAACAGCGCCGCGAGCCCGAGCAGCGCGGGCAGCGCGCCGAGGTCGCCGTTGCGCAGGTTGCGCAGGTACGCCTGGATGGCCTCGCCGGTGGTGCGGGCCGTGGTGTCGATGCCGAAGTCCGCGGCACGCGACGACGCAGGCGCCGCCCGTTCCGCCGCCCCGGTGGGCGCGGCACCGGCCGTCTTCTCCACCGGGGTCTCCTCCGTGCGCGTCATATCCGCCTCGACCTCTCCCGTGCGGATCTTCTCCGATGCCATCAGACGGCCACGCTCTCGGGGCGCTGCAGGCCGAGGTCACCCGACCGGCCCGCGGTGATCAGTTCGACGACCTGGCCGTGCGTGACGTCCTTGGTGGGCACCTGCGCGACCATGCGGCCGAGGTAGAGCGTGGCGATGCGGTCGGCCACCTCGAACACGTCGGCCATGTTGTGGCTGATCAGCACCACGCCGAGGCCCTGCTCGGCGAGCCTGCGCACGAGGTCGAGCACCTGCCGGGTCTGTGCGACGCCCAGCGCCGCGGTCGGCTCGTCGAGGAGCACGACCTTCGAGTCCCACAGCACGGCCTTCGCGATCGCCACCGTCTGGCGCTGACCGCCGGACAGCGCAGCCACCGGCATCCGCACCGACGTGACGGTGCGCACCGACAGCGAGGCGAGCGTGCGCCGCGCCGCCTGCTCCATGTCGGCCTCGTCGAGCAGCCACGGCTTGCCGCGCTCCCGGCCGAGGAACATGTTCTGCACGATGTCGAGGTTGTCGGCCAGGGCCAGGTCCTGGTAGACGACCTCGATGCCCAGCCGGGCGGCGTCGGTGGGGCTGTGGATCGCCACCGGCTCCCCGGCGAAGCGGATCTCCCCGCCGTCGATGGGGTGGATGCCCGCCACGCACTTGACCAGCGTGGACTTGCCCGCACCGTTGTCGCCGACGAGCGCGGTGACCTCACCGGCACGCACGTCGAAATCGACGTCGTGCAGGACCTGCACGGCGCCGAAGCTCTTGTTCACCCCGCGCAGCTGCAGGATGGGCTCACTCATGGTGGTGTACCTCCGGTACCCGTGAGTGGATACGGGTGCTGTAGCACCCGTATCCACTCACGACGGTCGACGCTCAGCTGGTGCTGATCCCCAGCTCCTGGCACGCCGCGGTGGTGTCCGCGACGCAGATGTCGGACGCCGGCACGGCGCCGTCGTCGACCACGACCTTGACGTTCTCCCGCGTGATCAGCTGCGGTTCGAGGAGAACGGACTTGACGTCGCGGTTGCCCTTCGGGTCGTTCACCGACTGGGTGGCCAGCGCGTCGGCGGCGGCGGTGTCGCCCTTCGCCAGCGCGGCGGCGAGCTTGGCGGCCGCCTCGGCCTCCTGCTTGATCGGCTTGTAGACCGTCATGTACTGGTCGCCGCGCAGGATGGCCTGCAGGCCGTCCGGGGTGGCGTCCTGGCCGGTCACCGGCACCTGGCCGTTGAGGCCGTACTTCGCGAGCACGGTGATGATGGCGCCCGCGAGACCGTCGTTGGCGGCGACGACGCCGTCGACCTGCCCGCCGTTGGCGGTGAGGATCTGCTCGAAGGTCGTGCCGCCGATCTGGTTGTCCCAGTCCTCGATCTGCTGGCTCTGCACGAGCCGGTACTGGCCGGAGTCGTACTTCGGCTTGAGCACGCGCTGCTGGCCGTTGTAGAAGAGCGTGGCGTTGTTGTCGGTGGGCGCACCCTCGATCTCGATGATCGCCGGGTTGGCCTTGCCCGAGGCGTCGAGCGCCTGCACGAGGCCCTGCCCCTGCAGCTCGCCGACCTTCTCGTTGTCGAACGAGACGTAGTAGTCGCTCGAGCCGCCGAGGTTGAGCCGGTCGTAGTCGATGGTCGGGATGCCCTGGGCCTTGGCCTTGGCCGCCACGGCCGAGCCCGACTCGCTGCTGATCGACGCGATCACGAGCACCTTGACGCCACTGGCCAGCATGCTGTCGGCGAGCGTGGAGAACTTCTGCTCGTCGCCGAGGGCGTTCTGGATGTCCGCGTCGAGACCCTCGGCCCGCATCGCCTCCTCGAGGAGGGGCTTGTCGAAGCCCTCCCAGCGGGCGGAGCTCTCGGTCTCGGGAAGGATCACCCCGACCTTGACCCCGCCCGTGGGCGCCTCGCTCTCCGCGGGCGCCTCCGGGGCGGCAACGTTCTGCCCGCAGGCCGCGAGTACGAGGGCGAGGCCCAGCCCTGCGGCCGCGAGCGCGGTTCTCCTGATGCGCATGGTCGTCCTTCCACAGCTGCGGGGAATGTTGTGAGCGACAACGTATGTCCCCGAGACAGGTGGCGCCAAGCACACTGGATCGTTACAGGAGCCCACAGGTGGTCACATTTGGGTCTCGGCAGCGGGTATTTGTTGTCGGCGCCACCCTTTCGGGCGTCTTTCCACAGCAGCCCGGAGCCGCCCCCGTCCGACCCGCCGACGCGGCCCCGGGATTTCACCCGACCGCCCGGCCGTCACTCGATCAGGCGGAATCGCATGACGATGCGTGAACACGCCGTCCGCTACGCAGAGTGGTCAGCCTCCCGTTCGGCCCACCGTCTCCGGCGTGTCGCCGTCCCGGGACCGCAGCGACACCGCGGCAACCACGGCGGCGATCCCGAGGAACTCCAGCACCGTCGGCACCTGCGCCAGCCCGATCAGGCCGACCACCGTGGCCGTGGCCGGCAGCAGGGCCAGCAGCACCGCGAACCGCGCCTGCCCCAGCCGGCGCAGCACCACCTGGTCCAGCACGTACGGCACCACGCTCGACAGCACCCCGACGCCCACCGCGAGCACGAGCACCACGGGGTCCGCCAGCCCGCCCAGCGCGCCCGGCCCGCCCACGACCAGCAACGGCGACAGCACGACGGCCGCCACGACGAACCCGACGGTCATGTCGTCCAGGCCGTTGCCACCGGACGCCACCCGCTTGCCGAGCACGATGTACGCGGCCCACATCGTGGCCGCCCCGAGCGCCCACAGCACCCCGGACGGGCTGCCCGACCAGCGGACATCCGCGATGAGCAGCACCCCGACCGCCGCGAACAGCACCGCCGCGACGTCCCGCGGCCGGCGCGACGCCACCGCCGCCACGGCCACCGGCCCGCAGAACTCGATCGCCACCGCCGTGCCGAGCGGCAGCCGGGCGATCGCCTCGTAGAACGCGATGTTCATCAGCGCCGTGGCCAGCCCGAACGCCGACGCCCGCCAGAACCCGCGCCCCCGCCACGCGGAGCGCGCAGGCCTGCGCCAGGCCAGCAGCACCGCAGCCGCCCCGAGCAGGCGCAACACGGCCACGGCGGTGGGCGGCAACCGGTCGAAGAGCGCGACCGCGAGCGCCGCGCCCACGTACATCGACACGGCCCCGGTCACGAACAGGACGGGCGCCGGGACCCGGGTCGCCACACCACTCAGCACGTGTGCCCAGCGTAGTCAGGGTGTCGGAGTTGTTTACACGGGCCGTGTTGCGGCATCCACGGAGGGAACGCATCATTCACTCGTAGTCAACTGGATCTGCAGGAGTCACCACGGAGCCACCGCGGGGACAGCTCAGCACCCGATCGAGCGTGACGTCCGTCGCGACGCGCCACGGGAACACGTGCGGGGGTGCTGAACGTCTGGGAGAGTGGGCGCACCGCGCAAGCGGTCGTCACAGCAAGCGATCCCGGGTCCGAGACCCGGGGTCGAGACGGAGGGAGACCGCTATGCAGCCAGGAACCCTGACCCGGCCCGAGTTGACCGCCGCTGACCGCTGTGACCGGTGCGGAGCGGCCGCGAAGGTCCGGGCCGTGTTGCCGAAGGGCGGCGAACTGCTGTTCTGCGGTCACCACGCGCGGGCCCACGCCGACAAGCTCCGCGAACTGGACATCGACGTGCAGTCAGGCAGTTGACCAGGCCGGCTCCGGCCGGCCGCTGAGACCCACGACGGGGCGGGGACCAGACGGTCCTCGCCCCGTCGTCGTATGTGGCGCGAACGAATCGCGCCACTCGGCCCCCGGAACGCGCAACTCAGGCCCCGAGACGCGAGACTCGCGCACCCAGGGGGCCACCCCTGCGGCGAGTCCCGCGTTCTGCCGAGCGAGTCTCGCGTTTCGGCGGGCGAGTATCGCGGCCCGCGCGGGGAGTTGCCTTTGTCACACCCCGCGGGCGCAGGGTCAGTGCCAGGAACGCAGCGTGGCGATCCGCTCCTCGAGCTGTTCGATGTTGGCCATCGCGGTGGGCGGGCCGCCGCAGGCCTTGCGCAGCTCGCTGTGGATCACGCCGTGCGGTTTGTTGGTGCGGTGGTGGTACAGCGCCACCAGGGTGTTGAGCTCCTTGCGGAGCTTGTTCAGCTGCTCCCGCACGGTGAGCTGGGGGCGTTCGGCGGGCGGCGGCGCCACCGCGGGCGCCTTCTTCTGCGCCCGGGTCATCCACTCCTTCTGCCGCTGGTTGAGCAGGGTGCGCACCTGGTCGGGCTCGAGGAGGCCGGGCAGGCCCAGGTAGTCCTCCTCGTCGGCGGAGAACGAGGTGCCCTCGTAGATCAGCTGGTCCAGCTCGGCCTCCGCGCCGAGCGCGGTGAACGACTTCTCGTCCTCCCCCGGCTCGTCCTCCCGGCGCTGGGCGCGGGCGAGCAGCTCGTCGTCCCACTGCTCGTCGGCCCGGTGCGGCTTGCCGAGCACGTGGTCGCGCTGGGCCTCCAGCTCGCTCGCGAGGCCCAGGAGGACCGGCACGCTGGGCAGGAACACCGACGCGGTCTCCCCCGGGCGCCTCGACCGCACGAACCGGCCGATGGCCTGGGCGAAGAACAGCGGGGTGGACGCGCTGGTGGCGTACACGCCGACGGCGAGGCGCGGCACGTCGACGCCCTCGGACACCATCCGGACCGCGACCATCCAGCGGTCGTCGGACTCGGAGAACCGCGCGATCCGCTCGGAGGAGCCCGCCTCGTCGGACAGCACGACGACGGGCGCGGTGCCGGTGACCCGCATGAGGATGTCGGCGTAGGCGCGGGCAGTGGTCTGGTCGGAGGCGATCACGAGGCCGCCCGCGTCGGGCATCCCGCCGTTGCGGTGGGCGGTGAGCCGCCGGTCGGCCGCGGACAGCACGGCCGGGATCCACTCGCCTGCCGGGTCGAGGGCGGTGCGCCACGCCCGGGCGGTCTGCTCGGCGGTCATCGGCTCGCCGAGCCGGGCGCTCATCTCCTCACCGGCGCTGGTGCGCCAGCTGGACGTGCCCGAGTAGGCGAGGAACACGACCGGGCGCACCACGCCGTCGGCGAGGGCCTCGGCGTAGCCGTAGGAGTGGTCGGCGCGACTGCGCAGGCTGCCGTCGGCGTCGGGGACGTAGTCGACGAACGGGATCGGGTTGTCGTCGCTGCGGAACGGGGTGCCGGTGAGGGTGAGCCGCCGGGTGGCGCCCTCGAAGGCCTCCTTCACGCCGTCGCCCCACGAGCGGGCGTCGCCCGCGTGGTGCACCTCGTCGAGGATCACGAGGGTGCGCCGGTTGTCGGTGCGGGCGCGGTGCAGCAGCGGGTGGGAGGCCACGCCGGCGTAGGTGACGGCGATGCCCCGGTAGTCCGACGAGGTGGCGCCGGTGGAGTTGCGGAACTCCGGGTCGATCGCGATGCCGACGCCCGCGGCCGCGCCCGCCCACTGGTGCTTGAGGTGCTCGGTGGGCGCCACCACGGTGATCGCGTCGATCACCCGGTCGTTGAGCAGCTCGGTGGCCACGCGGAGCGCGAACGCGGTCTTGCCTGCGCCGGGCGTGGCGACGGCGAGGAAGTCGCGGGGCCCGGCGGCGAGGTACCGGGCGAGCGCGCTTCGTTGCCAGGCGCGCAACGGTCGTGCGGAGGGAGCGATCTGCTGGGCCTGGGGAATCGGCGCGGACACACATCTCCCTGACGTCTCGACTGCTCGGGGAACGGCCCGGGGCGGGACCCGCGGCGTCACCGTTGAGGGCGCGGGGCGGCTGCGGGGCGTCGATCAGGTTAACCGGCGCCGCCCGCGGGAGGAGCGGGACCCGCCGATGGTGCATCCTGGGGACGGACGCCGGAGTTCCCCCGGACCGGGGTGCCGGTGATGTGCTCCCGGCGCTCGGCACGGCCCGATGCTCCGGCCACCCCTGCAGGCATCGAGGAGCCCGCGATGACCGAGCCGTACCCGCCCGCGACGGCGGCCGCCGAGGCCGCCGCCACCGGGCTGGACGCGCTGATCGCGGACGGGTCCCGCGGGCCGCTGGCGCTGCTGCCGGGGGTCTCGGCGGTGCGGATGGCGGCCTCGCTGGCGGCCCGTCCCGGTGCTCTCGCGCGCCGCGGTGCGGGGCTGGCCGCCGAGCTGGCGCGGATCGGCCTCGGGCGGTCGCGGGTGCTGCGCGCGCCGGACGACGAGCGGTACGCGGACCCGGCGTGGACGCAGCACCCGCTGCTGCGCCGCCTCGCCCAGGCGCACCTCGCGGCGAGCGAAGCGGCCGACGCCCTGGTGTCCGACGCCGAGCTCGCCCCGGAGGACGAGGCACGGCTGCGCACGGCGCTGGCGGCGCTGTCGGGCGCGCTCTCCCCGAGCACGTCGCCGTTGAACCCGGCGGTGTGGCGGGCGGTGGTCGAGTCCGGTGGCTCGAGCGCGGTGCGCGGCGTGCGCCACCTCGTCGACGACATGGCCGGGCCACCGCGCGTGCCGGCCCCGGCGGCTCTCGGGGCGTTCGAGGTGGGCGGCAACGTCGGTGCCACTCCGGGTGCGGTGGTGCTGCGCACGCCCGTCTTCGAGCTCATCCAGTACCTGCCGCAGACCGAGCGGGTGCACGAGGTCCCGCTGCTCGTCGTGCCGCCGGTGCTGAACCGCTACTACCTGGCCGATCTCGCGCCGGGCCGCAGCGTCGTCGAGCACCTCGTGCGGGCGAACGTGCAGGTGTTCGCCCTCTCGTGGCGCAACCCGGACGGCGCCCACGCCCACTGGGACCTCGACACGTACGGCCGGGCCGTGCTCGAGGCGCTGGACGCCACCGAGCACATCTCCCGCGCTCCGTGCTCGTCGCTGATGGCCTTCGGCGCGGGCGGCACGATCACGGCGATGCTGCTCGCCCACCTCGCCGCCACGGGCGCCCAGCACCGGGTCGCGGCGGTCACGCTCGCCGGCACCGTGCTCGACGCCCGCACGGTCCCCCCGGACCCGGCCGCGGCGGAGGCGGCGGTGGCCGAGTCGGAACGCGCCGGTCATCTCGACGGCCGCCCGCTGCTCGCCGAGCTGGCGTGGCGCGCCCCGGACTCCCTGCTGTGGCCGCAGGCCGTGCGCTCGTACTTGTGCGGGGAGCAGCCGCCGTCCTCGGAGGTGCTGTTCTGGCTCACCGACACCACCCGGGCGCCCGCGGGCCTGCACCGCGACCTCGTCGACGTGGCGCTGCACGCTCCGCTGGCCGTGCCGGGGGCGGCGAGACTGCTCGGCACCCCGCTCGACCTGGCCAAGGTCGACCGCGACTGCTACCTGGTGACGGGCGCGGGTGACCCCGTCACGGCCTGGCAGGACGCGTACGCCGCCGCCGGCCTGTTCGGCGGCACCTGCCGGTTCGTGCTCGCGACGGGCGGGCAGGCCGCCTCGTTGGTGAGCCCGCCGGGCGGCATCGGGGCGGCCTTCCGGGCGGCGTGCGCGATGCCCGGCGAGCCCGCGCGCTGGCTCGCGGAGGCACCCGACCAGCCCGGCTCGTGGTGGAGCGACCACCTCGCGTGGCTCACGGCCCGCAGCGGGCCGCTGCAGGACGCCCCACCGGGGCTGGGCGGGCGCGGCATGCACGCCCTGGCCCCCGCGCCGGGCGCGTACGTGCTGGAGCGTTAGGCGGCGTCCGGCACGCGCGCGACCGCGAGCCGGTAGGACGAGCGGCGCGTGCTGTGCATCGTGGTGAGCTCCTCGATCTCGACGCCGGCGTCGGCGAAGGCCTTGCGGAACTCGTGCTCGTAGGTGACCCGCCCGAAGTGGATCGTGGTGACGTGCTGGGCGAGGGGCTTGGCCCACTCCAGCAGCGGCGACCGCCGGTGGTGGAACGTCTGGGTGCTGTACAGGCGGCCCTGCGGGGAGAGCAGCGACGCGACGTGCGCGATGGCGGCGGCGGGGTCGGGCAGCAGCATCAGGCTGGCGCTGAAGTACACGGCGTCGTACGGGCCGCCGCGGTGGTCGTAGACCGATCCGAGCACCGGGGAGACGCGGTCGGACAGGCCGGCGCGTTCCAGCGCGGACCGGCAGCGGGCCAGGTAGTCGCGGTCGATGTCGAGGCCGGTGACGGCGAGCTGCTTGGCGCGCACGACGTCGGCGCACCGCGCCAGCGCCTCACCGGTGCCGATGCCGACGTCGAGGAGCCGCGCGCCGTCGGGGAGCCGCGCGAGCACGTTCCGGTACCAGTCGGCGGTCATGCCGGCGATCACGCGGTCGTACACCCAGGCGCGCACCGCGCTGCGCAGCGGGATCCGGCGCGGGGACGGCATGCTTCCAGGTACCCCGGTGGAGCGATCAGTCAACGAATCGGCCGCTCAGTCTCCGCCGCCGTCATTGCCGTCGTCCTTGCCGAAGGTGTCGAAGATCTTCTTGCACTCCGGGCAGACCGGCGAACCGGGCTTCGGGGAGCGGGTGACCGGGAACGTCTCGCCGCACAGCGCCACCACCATGTTGCCGAGCACCGCGCTCTCCGCGATCTTGGCCTTCTTCACGTAGTGGAACATCTTCGGCGTGTCGTCGCCGGTGGTGTCGGTGCCCTCGGGCCGTGTCTCGACGTCGGGCAGAACCTGCGTGGCCATGTCGTCCATGATGCCCCACGTGTCCGTTCCCGTCTCCCCACGTGATCCGTTGCGGACCTCACCCGAGGTCGCCGACGCCGTGGCCGCCGGCCGCCCGGTGGTCGCCCTCGAGAGCACCCTGCTCGCCCACGGCCTGCCCGCTCCGCAGAACCGCGCCGCGGCCGAGGACCTCGAGAACGCCGTCCGCGCCCACGGCGCCGTGCCCGCCACGGTGGCCGTCCTCGACGGGGTGGCCCGCGTGGGGCTCACCGCGGCCGAGCTGGACCGCGTGTGCGCGGGCGGGATCGCCAAGCTGTCGGCGCGCGACCTGGGCGTCGCGGTCGGCCTGGGCGTCGACGGCGCCACCACGGTGGCTGCCACCGCCGCGCTCGCGCACGCCGCCGGGGTGAACGTGTTCGCGACGGGCGGGCTGGGCGGGGTGCACCGCGGCGCGCGGGAGAGCTGGGACGTCTCGGCCGACCTCGCCGCGCTCGCCGCCACCCCGGTGCTCGTCGTGTGCTCCGGGGTGAAGTCGATCCTCGACGTGCCGGCCACCCTCGAGGTGCTGGAGACCGAGTCGGTGCCGGTGCTGGGCTACCGCACCGACGCCTTTCCCGGCTTCTACCGGCGTGACTCCGGCCACCCGGTGCCATGGCGCGTGGACACGCCCGCCGAGGCCGCGGCCGTGTGGCGGGCGCACCGGGCGCTCGGGGCGGCCTCCGGGGCGGTGCTCGCGCAACCGGTGCCCCAGGACGCCGAGCTCGACGCCGTGCTGCACGACCGGCTGCTCGACGAGGGCCTGGCGCTGGTGGCGTCGCGCGGGGTCACCGGGAAGGAGGTCACGCCGGTGCTGCTCGAGCACTTCCACTCCGGCAGCGACGGCGCGAGCCTGCGGACCAACCTGGCGCTCGTGCTGGCCAACGCCGAGCTGGCCGCGCAGGTGGCCGCCGCGCTCGCCGCGTGAGGCCACCCCGGGTCGTCGCGGTGGGCGACGTCGCCGTCGACGTGCTCGTCGAGCCGGGCTCGGCGATGATCACCGGGGCGGACGTGCCCGCCCGGATCCGCACGCGCGCGGGTGGAGCCGGGGCGAACACGGCGGCGTGGCTCGCCCACCTCGGTGCGGACGTCACGCTAGTGGCGCGCGTCGGCGACGACGTGGCGGGCCGCGCGGCGGAAGCGGACCTGCGCGCCGCCGGGGTGCGACCCGCTCTCGCGGTGGACCCGGAGCTCCCGACGTGCACGGTGGTGGTGCTGCTCGCCGACGGCGACCGCACCATGCTCTCCGACCGCGGCGCCGCCGCCCGGTTGGCGCCCGCCGACCTGCCGTCCCTGGACGGGGCCGACCACCTGCACCTGTCGGGGTACGTCCTGCTCGACCCGAGCTCGCGGGCGGCGGGGCTGGCGGCGCTCGCCCGGGCCCGCGACGGCGGCCTGAGCACCTCGGTGGACCCGCAGGTCGCCCCCGCGCTGGGCCCGGGGTTCGCCGACGACGTCCGGGGCGTCGACCTGCTGCTGCCCAACGCCGCCGAGCTCGCCGCGCTGGGCGGCGTCGCCGCGCTGGGCGACCTGGTGGGGGCCGTCGCGGCGACGGACGGCCCGGGCGCAGCGCACTGGACCGACCGGACCGGCACGTGGACGGCCCGGCCGCCGGACACCGCAGTGGTGGACGCCACGGGCGCGGGTGACGCCTTCGACGCCGGCGTGCTCGTGGCGTGGCTCAGCGGGGCGGGGCCGCAGGCAGCTCTGGAGGCGGGCTGCGCGGCGGGTGCGGCGGCGGTGGGCCGGCTGGGCGCGCGGCCCTAGCCGTCGATGACGGGGTGTTCGCGCTGCTCGAGCTGGCGCCGCTCGGGCTGGTAGCGGTTGCTCTTCTCGGCCTTCTTCGGCAGCCGGTCGTTGGCGACGAGCACCGCGATCCACGGGAGCGGGATCGAGAGCACGAGCAGGGTGACGGCCAGCCAGGGGATCTGGTAGCAGGCGGCGGCGAGGATCATGAAGGGGATCCGCATCCCCATCATGACCTTGTAGCGGCGCTTCCGGACGGCGAGCTCCTCCTCGTAGGAGAGGGCTGCGTCGGTGATGAGAACCGGGTCGGTCGCGCGCTGCGGATCTGCTGCCACGGCTGCATGTACTCCCTCTGGCGCCTGTCGCGCCCGGTACCCATCGTGCCACTCGCGTGCTGCGACGTCTGCCCTACCCGGGTGCCCGATTCACCGCGCTCGCACTCGTGGTGCTGCCGGCGAGCAGGGCGTGCAGCTCGGCGGCGCTGCGGGGCCTCGCGTCCGACCCCGCGGCGCGCAGCAGCCGGTGCACCGCAGGTGCCCACGCCGGGCCGAGCCGCGCCGCGCTCAGCAGGTCCGGGTCGCTCAGCACGGCGTCGGCGGAGCCCGTGCGCACCCGCCCACCGACGACCACCGCAACGTCGTCGGCCCACCGGTGCGCGAGGTCGACGTCATGGGTGGACAGCACTGGTGTGGTGCCGCCCGCCTCGAGCTCGGCGAGGGTGACCAGCAACGCCTCGACGCCGGCGGGGTCGAGGCCCGCCGTCGGCTCGTCGAGCACCAGCAGCCGCGGCGCCATCGCGACGGCACCCGCGATCGCCACCCGCTTCTTCTGGCCGAACGAGAGCAGGTGGGGGGGCCGGTCCGCCACGGCGGTGAGGTCGAGCGCGGCGAGGGCGGCGTCCACCCGGGTGCGCACGGTGGGCTCGTCCAGGCCCAGGTTGACCGGCCCGAACGACACGTCCTGGGCCACGGTGGCGGCGAAGAGCTGGTCGTCGGGGTCCTGGAGCACGAGCTGCACCTGCGAGCGCAACGCCGTGCGGCCCGCGCGGGTGCGGCGCACCGGTTCGCCGTCGAGCAGCACCTCACCGGCGTCCGGGGCGAGCGCTCCGGCGAGCAGCCGGAAGAGCGTGGTCTTGCCGCCGCCGTTCGGGCCGAGCACGGCGGTGCGGCGGCCCGCGGGCAGCGCGAGGTCGGCCCCGGTGAGGACGGCGCGGCCGCGCTCGTACGCGAAATGCAGGCCGCGGGCCTCGAGCACCGGGGCCGTCACGCCAGCACCGACACGGTGACGACCGCGGCGAGCAGCACCGCGGTGCCCGCCAGGAACCGGCGTGAGAGGCGCTGCGCCGGCAGCTGCACCCGCAACGCGCCCGGCTCGGCGCGCAGGGCGAGCCCCTGCTCCATGCGCCGGGCCCGGTCGAAGGCGCTGACGAACACCGCGCCCGCCTGGCCCGCCACCGACCGGATCGCGGTGTGCGACGAGCGGAACCCGAGCCGGCCCGCCTGCGCCGCCCGCACCGCGGCGATGCGGTCGAGCAGCAGGAACAGCATCCGGTAGACCAGCCCCGCGACGTCGACCACGGCAGGCGGCACCCCGAGGCGGTGCAGCCGGGGCAGGGTGTCGGCGAGCGGTGTGGTGGCCGCGAACAGCAGCAGGCACAGCAGGGCCGCCGTGGCGCGCCCGGCCAGCGCGAGCGCGGCGCCCACCCCGGCGGGATCGAGCCGGACGAGCGCGGGCCCACCCAGCGAGAACAGCAGCGGCAGCGCACCGACCACGACGAAGACCATCGGGCCGCGCGCGGCCCGCAGCAGGCGCCGGGGCCCGAGCCCGGCCGGCCCGAGCAGCAGCGCGGCCGCCACCACCCCGACGACCGCTGCACCCGGCCACGGCGGCAGCGCCACGGCGCAGCCGAGCAGGCCGAACGCGAGCACGGCCTTCTCCCCCGGGTGCCGGTGGCGCCACGGCCCGGTGCAGGCCACCTCGTCGAGTGCCGGCATCAGGCGGGCGGGTCGGCGTGCCGGCGGCGGGTGCGCGCCACCCCGAACACGTAGCCGAGCACGCCCCCGCCGATCGCCGCCTGCAGCGCGAACAGGCCCGACGCCGTCTCGGCCGCCGGCTCGAAGAGCGGCGCGAACCAGGGCCGGTAGTCGCTCTCGTCGATCCGCTCGACGGCCACGCCGTCAGCGCCCGCGAACCCGGTGTCGCTGCCGATCACGATCGGGACGGCCGCGACCAGCACGACCGCCACCACCAGCATCCAGTTGACCAGGCTGAACCGGGACATTCACGCCTCCTGGCGGGCCGGGCGGACGCCGAGCCGGGCGAGCTCGGCCGGGGTGACACGGGTGAGCAGGCGCACGACCAGCACCGTGAGCAGGCCCTCGGTCACGGCGAGCGGGATCTGGGTGAGGGCGAAGATCGCGATGAACTCGGCGAGCGCCCCCGCCACGCCGGACGTGGGGTCCGGGTGGGCGAGCGCGAGCTGGGCCGCGGTGGTGCAGTAGGTCGCGAGGTCGGCCAGCGCCGCGGCGAGGAACACCGCGACGGAGAGCCCGCCGCCGAGCCGGCGGACCAGCGTGAACACCCCGAAGGCGACCCACGGCCCCACCACCGCCATCGAGAAGGCGTTGGCGCCCAGCGTGGTGATCCCGCCGTGGGCGAGCAGCAACGCCTGGAACGCCAGCACGATCGTGCCGAGCAGCGCCATCACGGGTGGTCGGAACAGGATCGCGCCGAGGCCGGTGCCCGTCGGGTGCGAGCTGGACCCGGTGACGGACGGGAGCTTCAGCGCCGACAGCACGAAGGTGAAGGCGCCGGCCGCGCCGAGCAGCAGCCGGGTCTCGGGCGCCTCCCGGACCTGCCGGACCACGGCGCGAGCCCCGTGCACCACGAACGGGGCGGCCACCGCCGTCCAGGCGACGGCGTGCAACGGCGGCAGGTACCCCTCGGCGATGTGCACCGGCGGAATCTAAGCCGCGGCGACCGACACCAGCAAGTATGAACAACCATTCAATCGTTCAAGACCGATCGGCCCGCGCCGGGAGGCGGCCGGCGGCAACCATGAACAACCGGATACTGCCGATCACGCGCCCGCCCCAGGGCGCGAGCAGCACGTCGGGGTCGGCTCGACGGCGCCGGCGTGCTGCTCGGCGGCTCAGGTCGCTGCGGCTCAGGTCGCTGCGGCGCGCGCGAGTCGCACGTGGGCGTCGCTGCGAGAGCCGGGGTGTGCGGCTCGGAGCGATCGCGGCGGCTGGGGTGGCGCGAGCAGTACCTCCGGGTTGGCCCGACCCAGGTGGCGTGCAACTCGGGGTGATCAGTGTGGGGCGGCTCGACGACGCTGACGTACTGCCCGGGGAGATACCCGGCGGTCCAGGGGCCGCGTGGGCACGAGACGCACGTCGGCGTTGCCCCGGCAGCCCGGGTGTACGGCTCGGCGGGATCACGGTGGCGCGAGCAGTACCCCACGGCCCGAGCGGGCGCGCTGATGTGCGACTCGGCGCGATCAGCACGACTGGGGCGACGCGACCAGTACCCCACAGCCCGGGCGACAGCGCTGATGTGCGGCCCAGACTGATCAGCGTGGGTTGGCGTAGGCGGCACCGCAGGGGACGGCTCGACGGCGCCGACGTACTACCCGGGGAGATGCCCGGCGGTCCAGGGGGCCGAGTGGGCACGAATCGCACGTTGGCGCTGCTCCGGCAGCCCGGGTGTACGGGATCACAGTGGCGCGAGCAGTACCCCACGGCCCGAGCGACCGCGCAGGTGTGCGACTCGGCGCGATCAGCACGACTGGGGCGACGCGAGCAGTACCCCACGGCCCGAGCGGGCGCGCTGATGTGCGGCTCGGCGCGATCAGCACGACTGGGGCGACGCGACCAGTACCCCACAGCCCGGTGACCGCGCTGATGTGCGACTCGGCGCGATCAGCACGACTGGGGCGACGCGACCAGCACCTCACAGCCCGGTGACCGCGCTGATGTGCGACTCGGCGTGGCCAGCACGACCGAGACGACGCGACCAGCACCTCACAGCCCGGTGACCGCGCTGATGTGCGGCTCGGCGTGGCCAGCACGACCGAGACGACGCGACCAGCACCTCACAGCCCGAGCGACAGCGCAGGTGTACGACTCGAAGCGATCAGCACGACCGAGACGACGCGACCAGTACCCCACAGCACGAGCGACCGCGCTGGTGTACGACTCGGCGCGATCACGGGGGGGCGAGCAACACGCCTCCTCCGGGCGGTGGGACCCGGCGCGCTAGGTGTGACCGTCACCGTGGGCGTGCAGCACGACTTCGCCGACGACGCCCTCGGACACCACGTCCAGCAGCCGCGTGGTGAGGTCGCCGGTGACGCGGTAGCGCACGAGCCTGCCTTGGCGGTGGGCGCTGACCATCCCGTGGGCGCGCAGCAGCCGCAGCGCGTGCGACACGGCGCTGTCGCTCATCCCGACGGCGAACGCGAGGTCGGAGACGCACAGGTCGCCCGCGTGGTGCAGCGCGAGCAGGATGCTGAGCCGGTTGACGTCACCCAGCGCGTCGAGCACGGCCGCCGAGCGCTGCACCTTCTCCGCGTCGGCCAGCACGGCCGCGGCGTCGCACACCTGGTCCGGGTCGATGACGCGCGCGTCCCGGAGCGCCGCGGGAACCCGGTGCACTCAGCCCCCCGCCTTCGCGCCGCTCTTCATCTCGGCCTTCTTCGCCTGCTTGTACTCGCGCACCTGGGCGAGCGTGGCCGCGTCGACGACGTCGGCCACCGAACGGTGCACGCCCTCCTCGCCGTACCCGCCGGCCGCCTCCCGCCACCCGGGCGGGGTGACGCCGCGCTGCTTGCCCAGCAGCGCGGTGAAGATCTGCGCCTTCTGTGTGCCGTAGCCGGGCAGGGCGGCCAGCCTGCGGAACAGCTCCTGCCCGTCGGCCACGTCGGACCAGATCCGCGAGGCGTCACCGTCGTACTGCTCGACGACGGCCGCGGCGAGCGCCTGCACGCGCCGGGCCATCGATCCCGGGTAGCGGTGCACCGCGGGCGGCCCGCGGAAGACCTGGACGAGCGCCTCGGGGTCGTGCGCGGCGAGTTCCCGCGCGTCGAGTTCGGTGACGCCGAGGCGCTGTGCGATCAGGCCGGGGCCGGCGAACGCCCGTTCCATGGGGAACTGCTGGTCGAGCAGCATGCCGATCAGCAGGGCCAGCGGGTCGCGGTCGAGCAGCGCGTCGGCGTCGGCGTCCTGGGCGAGACAGATGGCCACGACGGGAGGGTAGCGCCGTGGCCCGGCCCGGGAGTTCAGGAAAGCCACATTGCAGGCCGCACAGGCCCTGAATGTGGCTTTCCTGAACTGCCCGGGGAGGATCGCCCCGTGCTACCCCACCTCTCCCCCGGCGCCGCGGAGGCGCTGCGCACCGCACTCCTGCGCGCCCGCTTCACCACCGACGGCGTGCGCGAGCTGCTCGGCCCCTCCGCCCATGCGGCGCTCGGGCGCGGCGAGGTCGAGCCGGCGTTCCGGGCGAGCCGCGACGGTGGCGAGCTCGGCGTGCTCGTCCGGTTGCTGCTGCTCGGCTCCACGGAACCGGACGCGGCCGTCGCCGCCGCGCTCGCGCCCCTCGCACCCGCCGACGCGGCGGCCGCCGGGCTGCTCGCGCCGTCGGGTCAGGGGTGGCGGGCGGCGCTGGACCTGCGCCCGTACGGCGACGACGACGGCGACTGGTGGGTGTTGTCGGACCTCGACGCCCGTCGGCAGGACCGCGATCACGTCACCGGCGTGGGTGCCGCGTCGCTCACGCTCGCGGCCGCCACCGTGCGGCGCCCGGTGGATTCGCTGCTCGACCTCGGCACCGGCTGCGGCGTGCAGGCACTGCACGCGGGACGGCACGCGGCCGCGGTCACGGCCACCGACGTGGCCCCGCGGGCGCTGGCGATGGCGCGGGCGACGTTCACCCTCAACGACCTGGACGTCGAGCTCCTCGAAGGGCCGTGGCTCGAGCCCGTGACGGGGCGGCGGTTCGGCCAGATCGTGTCCAACCCGCCGTTCGTGCCGGGGCCCGCGCGCGTCGACTACGTCTACCGCGACTCCGGCCAGGACGGTGACGTGGCGCTGGCGGCGCTGCTGCGCGCCCTGCCCGGGCACCTGGAGCCCGGTGGGGTGGCGCAGCTGCTCGGCTCGTGGCTGCACGTGCGCGGCGAGGACTGGCCCGACCGCGTCCGGTCCTGGCTGCCGCCGGGCGTCGACGCGTGGGTGCTGCAGCGGGAGGTCTCGGACCCGGCGCTGCACGTGGGCACCTGGCAGCGCGACGCCGGCCTCGACCTCGCCTCCCCCGAGGCCCGCGCCCAGGCGGGCGCCTGGCTGGACTGGATGGAACGCGAGCGGGTGGAGGCCGTCGGGTTCGGGTTCGTGGTGCTGCGGCGCACGGACGGGGAGCCGGCCGTGGTGTTCGAGGACCTCCTCGGCGACGTCGCCGACCCGCTGGGCCCCGAGACGGCGGGCTGGCTCGACCGCGTCGACTGGCTGCGGGCCCACGCCACGGACGACGCGCTGCTCGCCGCACCGCTGACCGTGGCGCCGTCGGTGGTGCTGGAGACCTACTCGGAACCGGGCGCCGAGGGGTGGACCGAGGCCGGTGCCGCCGTCGCCCGGCTGGACGGGCCGCGCTGGCGCCACGAGGTCGACGGGCCCGCCGCCGCGCTGCTGGCCGGCTGCCAGGGTGCGCTCGCGCTCGGCGAGCTCGTGGAGCTGCTGGCCGTTGCGCACGACCGGCCGGCGGGCGAGATCGTGACCGCGGCGCTCCCGGCGGTCCGCGAGTTCGTCCGCCACGGCGTGCTGGTGCCGGCGTGAGGGCCGTCACCGCGCGGGTGAGCCGCGCCGCCGTACGGGTGGACGGCGAGGTGGTGGGCGAGATCGACGGGCCCGGCCTGCTGGTGCTGCTGGGCGTGCACCGCGACGACACCGCGGCCGCCGCCCCCGTGATGGCCCGCAAGCTGCACGAGCTGCGCATCCTGCCGGGCGAGGTGTCGTGCGCCGACGCGGGCGCGCCACTGCTGGTGGTGAGCCAATTCACGCTCTACGGGGACACCCGCAAGGGAAGGCGCCCGTCGTGGTCGGCCGCCGCCCCGCCCGAGCAGGCCGAACCCCTGGTGGAGGCGGTGGTGGCGGCGCTGCGGGAACGCGGAGCACAGGTGGCCACGGGCGTGTTTGGCGCCATGATGGCCGTGGAATCCGTGAACGATGGACCGTTCACGGTGCTGGTCGAGGTATAGGCCCCGCCCCGCTGAGGGCGCGCTGAGAGTGCACGAGCGCACACCTGGGAGGCGGGAACGATATGAGCGCAGGGTGCGTTCAACCCCATGAGAGCCCCGGCGGCAGCTGAAGCCAACGCCCCGCCCGGGTCGCGCAAGGGGAGGACCACATGACAGCGCCCACGATCAACGGGCCGAAGACTGCTCGGCCCGCCATCCCGGGTCAGCGTACCGACTCCGAGCCGTTCGGTACCAGTTCTGTCGATCGTTCCGACGAGATCGCTCCGGAGATCTCGGCCGAGGACCTCGACGCCCAGAGCCCGGCGGCCGACCTGGTCCGCGTCTACCTGAACGGGATCGGCAAGACCGCGCTGCTCACGGCGGCGCAGGAGGTCGAGCTGGCCAAGCGCATCGAGGCCGGTGTCTTCGCCCAGCACGTGCTCGACGAAGCCGCGCCCGGTGAGCTGGACGCGCAGTACGCCGCCGACCTGCGGGCGATCGTCCGCGACGGCCGGCGGGCCCGCAACCACCTGCTCGAGGCCAACCTGCGCCTCGTCGTGTCGCTGGCCAAGCGGTACACGGGCCGCGGGATGCCGCTGCTGGACCTGATCCAGGAGGGCAACCTGGGCCTCATCCGTGCGGTCGAGAAGTTCGACTACACCAAGGGCTTCAAGTTCTCGACCTACGCCACGTGGTGGATCCGCCAGGCCATCACGCGCGGCATGGCCGACCAGGCCCGCACCATCCGCCTGCCCGTCCACCTCGTGGAGCAGGTCAACAAGCTGGCGCGTATCAAGCGCGACCTGCACCAGAAGCTCGGCCGTGACGCCACCCACGAGGAGCTCGCCGCCGAGTCGGGCATCGCCGAGGAGAAGATCGCCGACCTCCTCGACCACGCCCGCGACCCGGTGAGCCTCGACATGCCGGTCGGGTCCGAGGAGGAGGCGCCGCTCGGCGACTTCATCGAGGACGGCGAGGCCACCGACGCCGAGACCACGGTGATCTCGCACCTGCTGCACGACGACCTGCGTCGCGTGCTCGCCACGCTCGAGGACCGCGAGCAGCAGGTCATCCGGATGCGCTACGGCCTCGACGACGGCCAGCCCCGCACGCTCGACCAGATCGGGCGCCGTTTCGGCCTCTCCCGCGAGCGGGTCCGGCAGATCGAGCGCGAGGTCATGGCCAAGCTGCGGATCGGTGAGCGCGCCGACCGGCTGCGCGCCTACGCCAGCTGACGAGCGCCGGCCGACCGTCGGCTGACACGAGCTGAGCCACCAGGCCGGCGCCACCCGAATGGGCTCCCCGTGAGCCGGGTGGCGCCGGCCAGCGCACTGTGTACCTGCTCTGGTGGGGCACCCTGCCCGGGGCACACCGGCGTATCCCGGACTTCACCCGATCGAGCACGGCCGTCACCGACGCCCGGGCGTGACCGCGGTCACTGATCGGCGCCGCACGGTCCTCTAGTCTCGGGTCATGGGTGTTCCGGCCGGGCCCGTCTCCCCCACCGTCCTGCGCGAGGTGCTCGGCCACTTCGTGTCCGGCATCGTCGTGGTCACCGCGGCCGGCCCGGCCGGCCCGCTCGGCTTCACGTGCCAGTCGTTCGCGTCGCTGTCGCTCGAGCCGCCGCTGGTGAGCTTCGCGCCCGCCCGCACGTCGTCCACCTGGCCGCGGATCCGCGAGACGGGCACGTTCTGCGTGAACGTGCTGGCGGCCGACCACCAGGAGCTCTCGGCCGGGTTCGCGCGCTCGGGCGGCACCGGGGTCGACAAGTTCCACGGCGTCGGCTGGCGGCCGAGCCCGTCGGGCGCTCCGGTGCTGGACGGCGTGAGCGCCTGGATCGACTGCACGCTGTGGAACGAGTACGACGGCGGCGACCACACCATCGTCGTGGGCCGTGTGCTCGACCTCGGCGCCACACCCGACCGACTGCCCCTGCTCTTCTACCGCGGCCGCTACGGCGTCACGGCGGAGCACCCGGGCAGCTGATCTGAGCGGAACGCCACACCGCGCATGGGATCCCCCCGGCGGTGGGAAGGCCCCCACTTCCGACTTGCACGAGGAGGGCGTTCCCATGCGGCTCGCACGGCCTCTCGCCGGCGCGACCATGACCACCGCCATCGTCGCGGGCCTGCTGTTCACCGCGGCACCTGCCGCGGCGGAACCGGCACCCTGTGACGCCACCGCCCGGGCGTGCGTCGACCTGTCCGAGGGCACGGCCTGGCTGATGGACGGTGGTGCCGTGACCTACGGACCGGTCCGGGTGACCGCGGGCGGCCAGGGCCACCGCACCCCGACGGGGCGGTTCGCGGTGACCTACAAGGACGAGCACCACCGCAGCCGCGCGTACGACAACGCGCCCATGCCGAACGCGGTGTTCTTCACCCGTGGCGGCGTGGCCTTCCACGAAGGCGACCGGAACTCCCGTTCCCACGGCTGCGTGCGGCTCTCGGCCGGCGCTGCGGCCGAGTTCTTCCGGGCCCTGCAACCCGGTGACGCGGTGCAGGTCCGGCGCTGACCGTCTCCGTCAGGGGACGCGACGGACGGCGGCGGGGCCGTCGGCGGCCAGTGCCGCGGCGGCGCGACCGGCGGCGTCCGCGAGATCCAGCTCGCGCACCACCTGCTTGGTGCCCGGAACCGCGGGCGGGGCCGTGCTGAGCTCCCGCACCCCGAGCCCGACGAGCAGCTGTGCGGCCAGCGGGTCTGCGGCGGCCTCGCCGCAGACCGCGACGAGGGCCCGCTCCCCCGCCGCCCGGCACACCGCGTCGACGAGGCGCAGCACGCCGGGGTCGAGCGGGTCGGCCAGTGCCGCGACGGACGGGTTGCCCCGCTCCGCGGCCAGCGCGTACTGGGTGAGGTCGTTGGTGCCGATGCTGAAGAAGTCGACGTGGGGTACGAACGCGGCCGCCTTCAGCGCGGTCGCGGGCACCTCCACCATGATCCCGACCTGCAGGTCGGCCGGCGTGCCCCGGCCGTCCGCCGCGATCGCGGCGTCCAGGGCGCGGCGGGCCGCCACCAGCTCGTCCAGGGCGGCGACCATCGGGAACATCAGGCTCACCGGCGTCTCGTGCGCCACGCGCACGGCGGCCAGGAGTTGGTCGGCCAGCAGCCCGGGGTGCTCCTCGGCCAGCCGGATGCCGCGCAAGCCGAGGAACGGGTTGGCCTCGGCCGGGAGAGGCAGGTAGGGCAGCGGCTTGTCCCCGCCGACGTCGAGCGTGCGGATCGTGACCCGGCGGCCGCCGAGCGCGGCCGCGACCTCCCGGTAGGCGGCCTCCTGCTCGTCGACGTCCGGTGCCTCGGTGCGGCCGAGGAACAGGAACTCGGTGCGCAGCAGGCCCACCAGGTCGGCCCCGGACGCCGCGGCGGCCGCAGCGTCCGCGGGCGAGCCCACGTTGGCCCCCACCAGCACCTCGACGCCGTCGCGCGTGACGGCCGGGGCCGCGGCCTGCCGGCGCGCCTCCTCCGCCCGCCCCGCGAGCGCCGCCGCCCGGTCGCGGAAGCGCGCCGCCACGTCGGGCGCCGGGTCCACCGCCACCTCGCCCGCGCCGCCGTCGAGGGCGATCGGGGTGCCGTCCGGCACGTCCAGTACGGCGGGCCCGGCCGCCACGACCGCGGGGACACCGCGGGCCCGGAGCAGGATCGCGCTGTGGGCGGTGGGGCTGCCCCCGGCGAGCACGACGCCCGCCACCCGGTCCGGGTCGAGCGCGGCGGCCTGCGCCGGGGTGAGGTCACGGGCCACGAGCACGGCGGGCGGGCCGTCGCCGGTGAGGGCGAGCGGCGGCACACCGACGAGGGCGCGCAGCACCTGCGTGCTGACGGCGCGCACGTCGGCCGCCCGGGCCGCGAGGTAGGGGTCGGGCAGCGCCCCCCACGCGGCCGCGACGCGCTCCGCCGCGTCGGACCACGCGCGCGGCGCGCTCGCCCCGCCGTCGAGGGCGGCCCGGGCGTCGTCGAGCAGGGCGGGGTCGTCGAGCAGCAGCAGGTGGGCGTCGAAGATCGCCGCCTCCGCCTCCCCCAGCTCCCGCGCCGCCGCGTCGCGGCCCGCGCGGATCTCGGCCGCCACCTCGGTGAGGGCCGCGTCGAGGCGCGCGCGTTCGCCCGCCGGGTCGCCCGCGGGCTCGTCCGGTACGACCGGGGCGGGCTCCTCCGCCGTGCGCTTGGGGCCGATCGCGACGCCCGGTGACGCCGCGAGCGGACCGCCCGTGGCAGGGCGCGGCGCCTGCGCCGCCGGGGCACCGGCCGGTTCCTCGTCGAAGTGGCGGGCCGCGAGCGCGAGCACCGCGTCCACGGCGTCGGCCGCGCCAGGTCCCGCCGCGCCGACCTCGACGCGGTGCCCTTCCAGCGCACCCAGCGCGGTGAGACCCGCCAGGCTCGCGGCCGGGATCCAGTCCGAACCCGTGGTCACGTTGCGCACGCGCACCTCGGCCCCGTCCACGCCCCGGACCAGGGCGGCCAGCTTGGCGGCCGGACGCGCGTGCAGCCCGTGGGCGTTGGCGACCGTGAACTCGGCGTTGTGCTCGGCGGCAGCGGGGACGGGGCCGGCCGCTTCCTGCACGGGCGCGCCCAGCTGCGCCTGCTTCCCCCCGAGGGCCGCCGCGGCCTCGGCGGCCACCTCCTCGCGGCCGGCTCCTCCCGCCGCCGTGACGGCCGCGACCACCAGCCCTTCCACCAGCGGAGCCGGGCACAGCAGCACGCGGTCGCGGGCGTCCGGGTCGTCGAGCAGGTCGAGGGCGAGCTCCGCCGAGAGCACGGCGCTGCCGAGGTCCATCAGCACCACGACACCCGCCCCCGAGTCGGCCTCCCCGATCGCGGCGGCGATGGCGACGGCGTCGGTGCCGAACGTGGTGTCGTCGAGCCCGGCGGCCACCTCGATCGCGAGGTCCCCCGGCGCCATCTCGCGGGCCAGCGCCACGGCCGCGTCGCCCAGGGCGCGGCTGTGCGAGACGACGACGAGCCCGACGAGGGCGCTCACCGGGCCTCCCGCCGCGGCCCCCGGGACGCCGGGACGGGGGGCAGGGGCCGGCTCATCCCAGCGTGTCCGCGGCCGCCTGCAGGAGCAGGGCCGCCGAGGTCGCCCCCGGGTCCTGGTGGCCCGCGCTGCGCTCGCCCAGGTAGCTGGCCCGGCCCTTGCGCGCCACCAGCGGCGTGGTGGCGTCCCGGCCGCGCGCGGCCGCGTCGGCGGCGGCCTGCAACGCACCCGCGGTGTCCTCGCCACCGAGCGCGGCGTCCAGCGCGTCGACGGCGGGGGCGAGCGCGTCGTACATCGTCTTGTCCCCCGCCTCGGCCTTCCCGCGCGCCACGACGCCCTCGACGCCCGCCCGCAGCGCGGCGGCGAACGCCGCCTGGTCGAGCGTGTCGGCGTCGCCGATGGCCGTGGCCATCCGCAGGAAGAACGTGCCGTAGAGCGGGCCGCTCGCGCCGCCGACGGTGCTGACCAGCGTCATCCCGGTCTGCTTCAGCAGCGCGCCGGGCGCGGTGGCGCCACCCCCGTCGAGCTTGGCCACCACGGCCTTCAGCCCGCGGGCCATGTTGGCACCGTGGTCGGCGTCGCCGATCGCCGAGTCGAGACGGGTGAGCTCGGCCTCGTTCTCGGAGATCGCGGTGGCGAAGGCCCGGATCCAGCGCTCGACGGCGGCGCCGTCGATGACGGCGGGCTCGTCGGCCATCACGCACCCCACCGCAGGCCCGGCGTGCGGACCGGTGCGTCCCACAGCCTCAGCAGCTCGTCGTCGAGCTGGAGCAGTGTGACCGAGCAGCCCGCCATCTCCAGGCTCGTGATGTACGGCCCGACCAGCGAGCGGGCCACCGAGACGCCCGCCTTCGCGAGGATCCGCGACACCTCCCGGTACACGATGTACAGCTCGATCATCGGGGTGCCGCCCATGCCGTTGACGAACAGCAGCGTGCCGCCGTCGCCGGTGAAGTCCCGGTCGGCGAGGATCGGCTCCACCAGCATCTCGGCCACGTCGCGCGCGGGCGCGAGCGGCACCCGCCGCCGTCCCGGCTCGCCGTGGATGCCGATGCCGATCTCCATCTCGTCGTCGGGCAGGTCGAAGGTCGGCTGCCCGGCGGCGGGCACGGTGCACGAGGTGAGCGCCATGCCCATGCTGCGGCCCGCGTCGTTGACGCGCCGCGCCACCTCGGCCACCCCGGCCAGGTCGCGGCCCTCGTCGGCCGCGGCGCCCGCCAGCTTCTCCACCAGCACGGTGACGCCCACGCCGCGCCTGCCCGCCGTGTAGAGGCTGTCCTGCACCGCGACGTCGTCGTTGGTGACCACCGAGACGACCTCGACCCCGGTTTCGGCGGCCGCGAGCTCCGCGGCCATCTCGAAGTTCATGACGTCGCCGGTGTAGTTCTTGACGATGTGCAGCACGCCCGCGCCGCCGTCGATGCCGCGGGTGGCCTCGAGCATCTGGTCGGGCACCGGTGAGGTGAACACCTCGCCCGCGCAGGCGGCGTCGAGCATGCCGGGCCCGACGAACCCGCCGTGCATCGGCTCGTGGCCGGACCCACCGCCGGACAGCAGCCCCACCTTGCCCTGCACGGGGGCGTCCGCCCGGTACACGATCTTGTTCTCGAGATCGACCCGCAGGTCGGGATGGGCCGCGGCCATGCCGCTCAAGGCATCCGTGACGACGTCTGCAGGATCGTTGATCAGCTTTTTCACGCCGGCCCTCCGCGATGATGGGACGATCTCGCGGACATTACGACTCCTGGGGGCCCCGCGTCACGGCTCCGGGTGGCGGAGCACCCAGCTGCGCTCGCACCATCCGCTCCAGCGGCGGACGGAGTGCTGCGGCCACATCGGCCGGTTCCCGCGGGCCGCGGACGAGCGTGGTGAACATCAGGCCGTCGAGCATGGCGAGCAGCTCGTCGGCGGCGCGGGCCGGATCGGCGGCACCGAGCTCCCGCATCCTGCCCGCGCCGAACGCCCGCACGGCGTCGCCCGCCCGCGCCAGCACGGACTGGATCTCGGGTTCGCGCATCGCGGCGAGGCTGAGCTCGTAGCGGGCGAGCGTGCGCCACCGCTGCTCCGTGACCAGCGAGACGGCGATGCCGACGAGCACGTCGACCAGCGAGGCGACGTCGGGGCCCGCCTCGCGTGCGGCCGGCGCCTCGATGGCGAGGTCGAGCTCCAGCATCCGCTCGACGCACCCCGCCACCAGGGTCGACCTGCTGCGGAAGTAGTACGACGTGCTGCCCTGCGGCAGGCCGGCGGCGGCATCGACGGCCCGGTGGGTGAGCCCGCGCATGCCCGCGTCGGCCAGCACGCGCAGCGCCCCGTCGAGGATCGCGGTTCTGCGGTCCGCCAAATTCCCTCCCCTTCCGACGGCCGGTGCACTAAGCTCCACTCTACAGATGTAGAGGGGGGAACATCGATGCACGTCGCGATCATCGGGGCGGGGCTCGGTGGACTGGCCGCGGCGGTGGCCGCGGACCGGGCCGGGCACCTGGTCACCGTGCTGGAACGAGCGCCACAGCTGCGCGAGGACGGCACCGGGATCGGGATCATGCCCAACGGCGTACTGGCACTCGACGCGCTCGGGCTCGGGGGCCCCGTGCGCGCCCAGGCCGGTCCGCCCCACGCCGGGGGCGGCATGCGGGACCGGCACGGCAACCCGCTGCTCACCGCCGACCTCGACACCGTGCGGAAGCAGGCGGGCGCACCGCTGGTGGTCGTGCGCCGCTCGTTCCTGCACAACCTGCTCGTCGAGGCGCTCGCCCCGGCCACCGTCCTCACCGACGCACCGGTCACCTCGCTGTACAACGCGGGCGACCACGTCGAGCTGCGCACGGGTGGGGGCCCGGTGCACGCCGACGCCGTGATCGTCGCTGACGGCGCCCACAGCCGCCTGCGGTCCGCGCTCCTGCCCGAGCACCCCGGTCTCGCCGGCACCGGCGAGTACGCGGCGCGCGCGATCGCGCCCACCGCACCCGCCGGGGTCGAGCGCATCGTCGGCGAGTTCGTCGACCACCGCACCGGCGACCGGTTCGGCTGCCTGCCGCTCGCCGACGGCGGCGTCTACTGGTACGCCACCTGGCGCGGCCCGGCGCCCGCCGACCCCGCGGAGCGCCACCGCTGGCTGCGCGAGCGCCGCGCCGACTGGCACCCCACCGTGCTCGGGCTCATCGACGCCACGCCGGCGGAGTCGGTGCACGTCACCGAGACCCAGCAGCTCGTCACACCGCTGCCCACGCTCGCCGTCGGCCGCGTGGTGCTCCTCGGCGACGCGGGCCACGCGATGACGCCCGACCTCGGGCAGGGCGCCTGCCAGGCCTTCGAGGACGCCGTCGCGCTGGGCGCCGTGCTCGAGGGTGCCACCGCAGCCGACGTCCCGGCCGCGTTCCGCGAGTACGACGCCCTGCGCAGGCCGCGCACCGACGCGGTGCAGCGCGACACCCGCCGCGTGCACCGGCTGCTCGGACTCACCGGGTGGCGGGGCAGGCTGCGCGACGCCCTGCTGCGCCGGGTGCCTTCGAGGCTCGCCGTGCGCTCGCTGGCAGGCGGCTGCGGCGGGCCCGCGCCGCAACCGGAACGCCGACCGGTGCGCTCAGCCGGGTAGCCGCACCCGGGCGAGCACGGCCCGGTGGTCGCTACCCACGACGTCGAGCACCTCGAACCGGGTGGTGACGGCGTCGGCGGGCACGAGCACGTGGTCGATCTGGATGCCGAGCCAGCGGGGTGTGCCGGCTGGGAATGTGCCCACCAGGCCCCGGCCGGTGCCGTCGGCAGCGCTCCGGCAGCTGCCGAGCGCGGCGCGCAGCTGCGGGTGGTCGAGCGTGGCGTTGAAGTCGCCCGCCACCAGCGGCGCCACCGGGCCCGTGCACCAGCTGCGCACGAGCGCGAGCTCGTCCTCCCACCATGCGGTGCTGGGGCGCGACATCGGCGCGGTGGGGTGCACCGCGTGCAGCGTGCGCGCACCGAGCACGCCGCCGATGGCCTCCAGGCGCGGCACCCGCATCCCGCGGGCGGAGCGCACCTGCACGTCGCCCGCCCGCTCACCGACCAGCAGGACGACGTCGTCGCCGTCGCGGCGGCCACCACCGGAGGCAACCCAGGCGCGGTAGCCCAGGCCGGCGAGCAGCGGCATGAGCTTGTCGCGGAAGTCGGCGCCCGCCTCCGGGAGCACGACGAAGTCCGGGCGCTCGGCGGCCACGAGCGCGGCGAGCGCCCCGGTGTCGGCACGCCCGTGGCGCACGTTGGCGCTGAGCACCGTGACGTCGGCCGGGCCCGGCTGCCCCACCGGCGGCCCGCCCGCGGCGCGGCGCACCACCGGCAGCCCGGCGGCCAGGCCCGCGGCGG